>JAFYSC010000086.1 GCA_017546635.1 Bacteroidaceae bacterium
CCCACTCCTCACCGCTCCGCGGAGCTCCTCTCCAGAGAGGAGCGCTAATTACTTATAATTCAATGTAATTTTTTAAGAAAAGAGTTCAAGTGCTCCTCTTCGAAGAGGAGCTGTCACGAAGTGACTGAGGAGTTGGAATATTCAAGGCTAACTCAACCCCACTCCCCACCGCTCCGCGGAGCGGTGAGGAGTTTGCAAGAGGAGCGCTGATTACTAATCATTTAACGTGGACTTTGAACTAAAATAGCGCCCCATTTGGAGCGCTATGTCGTACCTTATTAAGTAGCTGATTAAATTTCCAATAAAAGTATTCTCTATAAAAACTTAACGATATAAATTCAAGCAGCTTATATTATGCAAAGCCAGGCCGCACCAGCTACACCTCATCAATACCACCAGTCGACATTGCTGCTGCCACTGCTGCGCTTGTCTATCTTCAGAGCATCGGCAAGCATCTGCGATGTTGCGCGGAAGCTGAAATTGAACGATGTGTAGGGGGCAAGCACAATGCCGCACGACATCTCGAAACAGTGCAGGTCGCGTGATATGTTCATTGTGGTTGTGGTAAGTTTCTTGTACTCGAAATTATATCCCGAGGTAAAGTTCATCTTCCAATTGTCCGATATTCCTATATTACCCGAGATATTAAGGTTCTGTGTAAACTTATAGGGATAGCGCATCGACTTGATGTTGATTTGTGCTCCACGGTCCTCGGCCATAATTATACCGTACGAGAAAGAGAGGTTCCAGGGAATTCGGAACGGCATATAACCGTCGTTGTCCACCTCGGCCTTCTTTGCCTCCTTGCTGCCCGAGCGTCCGCCTTTCAGGGCTTTCTTCTCGGCTGGCTTATCCTCGGCACTCTCGCCGTTTTCGCCATCGCTGTTCTTGCCACCCTCTTCATCCTCCCTATTGAAGAGTTTCTTTATCTTCTTCAGCGTCTCGTTGTTAAAGGTATAAGAGAGGTTCTGGCTCATACCCTGGAAACGTCCGAAACGTCCGTATGACCACTCGGTCTTGTCGCCCACTACTACCTGTCCGCGGTCGTTGAACTCATAGGCATATGTAGCCCACGTTGCATTGAGGCTGAACGTGTAGCTCTTGGAGAGTTTAAGACGCAAGCGTGTGTTGAGGTTGCTCCAGGGCTGTCTCTTTGCTGCAAGGTTATATGATATGCTCGCACCAATCTCGTCGATGATGCTCACCTTTTTGAGCGAATCGCTCTTGGTGCGCCACTTCATCTCCACGTTATTGCTCATATCGAAAGACACGCTACCGGTCTTGCCTCTGCCCGGTATGCCGTAGAGCGAATTTTCATAGGGGCTATACTCAACCTGACGCACCTCGCCGTTGGCATCGGTGTAGACGTATGTATCGTAGTATCCGTAGCGGTCGGCACCGAAATCGGGAGAGTAGTTGAACGATATCGAGGGCTTGAAGACGTGGCGCACGGTGTGCACGCGGCTATTCTTGAGGAATCCTGCAGGCTGGTAGTATCCGTACAGCGTGGTATTTGCCGAGAGAGACATATTATAGTCATAGACACGGTTGAAGCCATATACAGTATCGCGCATCACCTGCTGCGTTGCCTGATTGTAGGACTGGTGCACCTTCTTGAAATACCAACGCTCATTGTAGCTGAAGTTGGGGGTTATGTTTATATAGTCGAACAGCTGGAATGTGGCGCTGATGGGTATGCGATGGCTGAAGCCGTTGCGCCAATCCTTTATTATATTTGACTTGAACACCTTGTCCTCCTTTGTGCTTATGCTGTTGCTCATCTGTCCGCTGTACGAGAGCGAGATTTTCTCGTACCAGCGCTCCTCGCCTGCCCTCTTCTTGCGCTTGAAGGGGTATTTCTTTGAGAGAGAGACGTTGAGGTTAGGCAGTGTAAGGGCAAGAGTAGAGTCCTGTATATTCTGCGAAATGTTTGTCGTAGCCGATATTGTAAGGCCTATATTGGGGAATGTGCGCGAGTAGCTCACACTCGATGTCCTGACACTCTGTGAGTTGAGCACAGGGTTGTAAAGGCTGTTGAGGTTGGAGCGCTCGTAGCTCGATGTGGCAAAGTTAACGCTTGCCGAGAAGTTGCGGTTGGGTACTGCCTTAGGGTCCTGACGATGGCTCCACTGTATGCGGAAGTTCTTGCCCACTGAATAGTCGGGCAGGTTGCGCTCTCCCTGCTTGGTTACCAGATAGTTGAAGCTGAAGCTGCCCGAATATCTGTAGCGCTGTGCATAGGACGATGCAGCAGCAACACCCCAAGAGCCCTTTGTAAAGACCTCGCCAGTGAGGCGAAGGTCCATCCTGTCGCTGATGGCAAAGTAATATCCTCCGTCGCGCAGGTAGAATCCGCGTTCCGTCTCATCGCCATACGACGGCATAATGAATCCCGATGAGTAGTCGCTAGTGAAAGGGAAAAAGCCGAAAGGAATGGCCAGTGGCAGGGGCACGTCCTCAACTACAAGATAGGCAGGACCAAAGACGACATCCTTCTTGGGGCGGGTCTTTGCGCGTGTAAGCGCCACATAGAAGTGCGGGTGCGCCTCGTCGCAGGTGGTATATTTGCCATTCTGTATATAAAAGACATTGTTGCTGTCCTTCTTGGCATCGCTACCGGTCATAAAGCCGTCGCCCTGCTGTGTATATACGTTGTTTATCTTACCCTTCTTGCTCTTGAAGTTATAGCTTATGCGGTTTGTCTCGTAGGGTGTGCCTCCGTCGACAAAGATTGGCTGTCCCTGCACAACACCCGTGCTGTCGGCCCGTCCGGCAGCGTGTACCACACTGCTGTCCATATTCATTGAGATTACATCGGCTGTGAGCTCTATCTTGTCATAATTCACCTTGCCCGAGCCATAGAGGAAGGCGTTACCTCCACGCGACCACACGAGAGAGTCGTTGGCAACATATCTTACAGGAGCGTCGAGGGCATCCTTGTTCTTCTTTTTCTTTGCGGTATCGGCCGCCAATGTATCCGATGAAGCATTCAGCGCAGTGTCGGCAGCGAAGAATCCTGCCGATGTGAGCACACTATGACAAGCGACGCCACCCGACAATGCAGGCGCGCTGACCATCAATAGTACAAAGAATAAGAATGTATATATTTTGTGCTTCATTTTCAATGCCTTAAGGAGCGACACCGCCAATACAGCAATTGTACCGTCGGCCTCCAATTGTCCAAACAACCGACAAATGTACAAAATAAATGGCAGTAAATACGCTTTTTATAGCAAAAAAGCATTTTTTAATAGGGCAAACAGGCTTTTTTGGCACGCAGAGCGGGGCAGCACACTGTTTTAGAGGAAAATCCCGGCCCACTCCACAATCTTTTCGGCCGATTCGGGAGAGACCTTGCGGGCACTCTCAATCACCTGCTCCAAAGTACGGGATGTTTCGAGGAATTTATATTTCGAGTAGAATTTATCGGCAAAGCAGATGAGCTTTTCCTCCAGCGTCTCGGGGAAAAAGTCGCAGTGGGGCAACTCCCAACCGTTTGCAATTATCTGCTCCTTTGTCAGTCCAGTACCCGTATGCCGCTCGCACACCCTTGCGTGAAGAGGATACCCCTCGGCACGCAGAAGTTCGGCACCCAGATATCCGTGACACAGGTACTGGGCCTTGCCACAGCAATGTATACCAGGGGAATCTGTAAGGAAAATTCCTATATCGTGAAGCATTGCAGCCTCCTCGATGAAAGCCTCGTCGAGCGCGAGTTCGGGATGCCTGCGGGAGAGTTCAAGAGCAAGCTCCGTCACCTTTTTGGCGTGTATCATATAGATACGGCGCAACTCGCTGCCGTGTGGGTAGTATTTGTCTATGATTCTCTGATAATCCATAATTCGGGTGTGTTTTGTTGTATGTCTCGACAAAAATAGTTAATATTTCAAATTATAAACACATATTCGCAAAATTATTATTTTTTTTATTTATCTTTGGAAAATCGAAGATTTGCTGCAAAAGACGGCATAATCGCGATTTAGAGGGGAGACAGCCAAACAGCAGCTCCCTGCAATAATAATCTTACACAAACACAAATGAGAGAGGCTTTGCTGAGACAAGCACAAGTATTGCCACCGATAACCCTCGAAGAGATGTCGGGCATAAAGCTGATGAACCGCACGGACACCAAGTTTGTTGCGACATTGGAGCAGCTGAACAGTTTCCTGCTTGCTGTAGAAGGAGAATATTACATACAGGAGATAAACGGCAAGCGCATTGCGTCGTATCACACGACATACTTCGACACAGCCGACTTTGCAATGTATGTAATGCACCATAACGGCAAGACGCGACGCGAAAAAGTGAGAATGCGCACCTATCTTGACAGCGACGTCACATTCCTTGAGGTAAAGAACAAGAACAACCACGGACGTACAAAAAAGAAACGTATCGAGGTGAGTACACCGCATACGTTGGAGAAGGAGGCCGAGCAGGCTGTCCCCTTCCTTGCAAAGTGTGCCTGGTACACTATAGACGAGCTGTCGCCTGTAATTGAGAACTTCTTCAGCCGCATCACACTCGTGAACTTCGGAAAGACAGAGCGCCTGACAATTGACTTCGACCTGCGTTTCCACAACCTTGTAACCGACGACCGCGACAAATTCGAAAATGTGGTGATAATAGAACTGAAGCGCGACGGCAACGTGCCGTCGCCCGCATTGGACATCATACGCCGCCTGCGCATACGCCGCTCGGGATTCAGCAAATACTGCATAGGAAGCGCACTGACGAACAAGGGCTTGAGACGCAACAACTTCAAGGAGCGCCTGCGTTTTATCGCAAAATTGGAAAACAAATAATAAAAACATAGAAAAATGGAACTACTGACAACACTTTCGACCAACCTGATTCCCCTGTTCGGCTCGCTATTCGACTTTGGCGCCGACGTTGTTACCGATCCCGCAGTAACAGAAACTGCAAAAGGAGCGTTTCTCAATCTGCCCGGAGTGCTCAACCTGCTTGTAGGTTTTTTGATTAACCTGCTTTTTGTGGGTATTGTGGTACGCTGCTTCTACTATCCCAAATGCAAGCGCGGAGAGTTCTTCTTCACATTCATACTTATTGCGATAAGCATCTTCCTGCTCATCTATCTGCTTGGAGGTGTAAAGCTAAAGACCGGATTTGCACTCGGACTGTTTGCAATCTTCAGCATCATACGTTACCGCACCGAGCAGGTTGCAATACGCGAAATGACCTATCTCTTCATAATCATTGCAATGAGTGCCATAAACGGTCTTGTAATGGAGGAGTTGAGCTACTCGGAGATGATAACAGCGAACCTTCTTTTCATTGCGTCGATATGGTTCTGCGAGAGCCATCTGTTCATAAAGCATCTCTCTTATAAGGTAATAAAGTATGATAATGTAAGCCTTATCACCCCCGACAAGGAGGCTGAGCTGATAGAGGACCTGAAGAAGCGCACAGGCTTGCAGATTGTAAAAGTTGAGGTGGGCGGCATCGACTTCCTGAAGGATGCGGCAATAGTAAAGATGTACTATCGTCCTACCGACGATTCAATAAACACAGTTGATACAATAACAAAAGCACCCAGCGATGAATTCAAAATCAAGAACTAAGATAGCAGCCTATGCTGCTGCATTGACGCTTGCACTGCTTCCCGCAAGCAACACAATGGCACAGAGCGACGACTTTGGCGTGTGGACAACCATCGACGCAAAGAAGAAACTGACCGACAAGCTGCAACTTGGCATTGAGGGGGAGTTGCGCACCGTGGACGGGGTATCGGAGATTGACCGTCGTGCAATGGGGGTATCCATAAGCTACAAGTTCACAAAGTGGTTAAAGGCCGACGTGGGCTACGTGTACATAGACTCGTACAACGAGAAAGAGACCAAGCTCAAGGGCTATGCAGGCGAAGATGCATCAGGCACTCCTGTTTTCAACTATAATGTCGACCACGAATATTGGGAGAAGCGCGACCGCTTCTACATTGGCGCAACAGCCGACTGGAAGGTTGGCCGCCTGAAATTCTCATTGCGCGAGCGTCTGCAATACCAATATACACACAGCGCACTTGTGTACGAGGACAAATATGTCTACACTCCCGCCGACCGCGACGACCCCTTCTCGCCTGTTGCACTGGACGAAGATGCCTCAAAGAGCGATGCCGAGCTCAAGGAGGGCAAGCACAGCACTCTCCTGCGCTCACGCCTCACCGTAAAATGGGACATAAAGGACTGCAAGATTGAGCCTTTTGCATCGGTAGAACTGTTCACACGCACCGACGAGTGGTGCGGTCACGACAAGCTGCGCTACCGCATTGGAGCAGAGTATAAGATTGACAAGAAGAACGACCTTTCAATCTATTACCTGTACCAGGACAACCACTCGAGCAGCAGTCCTGCAGGACACGCGATAGGCGTAGGCTACTCGTTTGAACTGTAAAGACCACAGATGAATGAAAAGTGAATTGGACAAAGCATTGCCTCATCCATATATTCACTGCCTTAAAAACAAGAGGTTGACATAAAAGGCTCTTTTTATCCAATCTCCAACAAAATGAGGGTGCCCATTTTCTTTTGGGTCACCCTCCCTCAAAAAGATTAAGACAGCTTCTAAAATATGAAAAGACTATACATTTTATTGATTTCACTGTTTACTGTAGCGCCCTTCTTCGCGCAGAGCCTGTATATCGAGAAATCTACAGGCAGCGATGAGGTAGACTTTGGTGCACTGCAAAAAATCACTTTCGACAACGGCAAAATTAATATGCATTTGAACGACGGCAATGTAGGCTCATACCCGATATCCGATGTCAACAAGATAACCAACAACTATGGCTTGTCCTTGTCGGTTGAAGCCGTTGGACAGAAGGGCGAGCTTGTGAGTGCTGTATCGGGCGAGCAGATTGCAGTAAACTGCCCTGCCGGAACAAATGTGGAGATATTCAGCGTGTGCGGCGCAAAAGTACTGTCGCAGCGTCTGGGAAGCGAGAATGGCACTATAAGCATTTCGTCACTTTCGAGGGGCGTATATATCTTGCGTGCAAATGGTAGAACAGCAAAATTCCTGAAACGATGAAAAAGATAGCATTGGCAACTGCATATACACTCGTTTCAATGGGTGTTGCAGCTCAGTCGTACCACGTATGCAACAATAACGGCACATCGGTCGAGGTGCCTCTCTACAACAACATCGAGATTAACCTCGAAAAGGCCGGTGAGGAGCATCCGCAGGTGAGTTTCCTGAATATGACCGACGACAAGAACTATTTTATAGAGTATCTTTTTGCGCTGCCGGGCATTGACAGCATAACAACCCGCAAGCCTGTGACCGGCAACGTGTTGACTATGTTCGACAACAGCGATGTGACATTCGACGCAGGCGAGGAGACTGGCTTCGATGAAATTGTAGAGACAATCGTAACAGATGAACTCGACGACGAGTCGGGCGACTTTGTAGAGAACTATGCCTATGAGAGCCTTGTGACAATCACATTCAGCGAGTCGGGCGTAACGACAATGCCCGCATCGGTAACAGACGTCACATTCGAAAAGAAGGGTGCGCACCTTGTAATAAACTCAAAAAAGAGCAAGATGCGCTACATTGTAAAGGGCAAGAGCAGCGACGGCTCGCTCAAGATATACAGCACAAAGAAGTTCGAGCTTATGCTGGGCGGCCTTACGCTTACGAACCCCGCAGGACCGGCGATAAACATACAGTCGGGCAAGAGCGTATATTTCACCATAGGTACAGGAACGACAAATACCCTGTGCGACGGTGCTACATACTCGGCTCCCGTTGTAACGAAAGACGGGGAGGGAAACCCGAAGGAGGAGGACCAGAAGGGAACAATCTTCAGCGAGGGACAGTTGCTGATAAACGGCAACGGCACGCTAAATGTCACCTCGCTCGGAGGCCACGGAATATGCAGCGACGACTATATACGCGTGCGCAGCGGCAAGATAAACATCGAGTCGCTCAAGGACGGCTTCCACACCAACGACCTGTTCCGCGTGGGACGTACCGAGAAGTACAGCCCTGCGATAACAGTGAAGGCCGGTGGCGATGCCATAGACTGCGGCAAGGGCTACGTGCTCATTGAGGCAGGCAAGATGCTGCTCAACAGCGAGGGCGAGGGCATAAAGGCTTCGTACGAGGAGACCAATCCCGACCCCACAATCACCCCCGACGTTACCATTGCGGGCGGATTCGTAAAGATTGAGACAACTGGAAGCAAAAGCTCGGCGATAAAGGCTACAGGCAACTACACACAGAGGGGCGGTGCTGTACAGGCAAAGGTATCGGGCGACGGCTCAAAGGTTGTGAATGCCGACAAGAGCGTAACCTTTGCAAGCGGAAAGCTCACAGGAGTGGCAACAGGCGCAGTGGAGACTGCGGAGGTTACTCCTGCCGGTGGAATAAAATGCGCAGGCAACCTTGTAGTGACAGGCGGTAGAATAGCCTTGAAGTGCACGGGAACAGGTTCAAAGGCAATAAACTGCGACGGCAATATTACCGTCGACGGCGGTAGCGCACGCCTGATCACCGAGGGCGAGGACTATCACGATGCCAACGGATACAAGAGAGCACAGGGCATAAACTGCAACAACCTGACTGTGAGCAATGGCGTACTTGTAGTGAACTCACAGCAGGAGACCCTTGCGACATCGCAGGTGACAATGAGCGGCGGTACAATGCAGCTGACAAATGCAGACAGCGGCAATCCCGAGCATTACGGTTGGGAACTGCAGCAGACAGGCGGATGGCTTGTAAAGAAATATCAGGCACAACAGAACTAACAAACAGATTTAATTGCAGAACGTATGGAAACGGGTAATTATAGAGCACAGCTGGACAATGTACGCAAAAAGATTGCCGGGCTGGAACACCTGTACACCGATGAGGGTCTCAAGTATTTGAACAATGCTATGTTCCTGTGTATCGGCATAGCAGAAGAAAACCTTGAGAAGCAGGACAATATTTGGGAAAATGCAGGACTCGCCCGGGAGTTCCTGGAATACTCGGGACACCTGCTGCAGTTTGAGCACACTGTAAATGCTGTGCCGCACGCAGCAAACAAGATGGCAGAATGCATTATTGACCACCCCCGACTGAGGCTCAAGATTATGAGAGTAGGTCTGGAAGCATTGCATTACATAGAGATGAATACGATGCACGAGCTGAGCATCACCGAGGATCTGCGCGACGTGATACGTATATATGAGAAGAACATTGCTGCTGCCGACAGCGGCAAATTCGACGGGATTGTACAGGAGGGACACCTCAAGAGCGACCCTATCGAATGGACGGCACAGTGGGAAGAGGTCATTGATAAAGCCGACGAGATTGTCTACAAGAGACTGGGCGACTATCCTCGCGGTATGGGTTTCTGCCACGCTTTATGGCACGAACGTACCACAGTGCTAAGGGAGCAGTTCGGCATTGAGTGGCGCAGCCCGTCGGCAATGAACCCACACGTGATATTCGATTGAGCAGGAAAACAAAACAGGTTGTTGCTGAAAGGTAGCCATTTGTCCGTTGGTGCGTCGCAGCACCAATAAAAGCAGAACAGGAAGCTCCTGAATAAAGGGCGGTTATCTTTCAGCAACAACTGTATATAGGTACATCTGTTGTACAGGAAGGTGTTACTGCTTTTTGCAGGTATCCTCCTCGCGCTCGCGACGCAAGCGCTCACGGCGGCGCAACAGGAACCACAGCACAGCCAGCATTGCATAGGAGACACAGACAATTGCCCACTTCTCGGCAGTGCCCATCTCGCTGTTGCGGGGAAAGAAATAGATATACATACCGGTTGTATACACAAACAGCAACGCTATGATAAGATTCGGTTTTCGGCTCATTGTATTTAATTTTAATATACAACAAAGGTAGATATTTTTTGTTTAAGATATTTAATTTCGTCCAAAAGATAGTATTATTTAACCATTATTGAAGCAATATAAAAAAATTGCGTATATTCGCACATATTAACCAATGAACCAATTAAACAGGAAAGAACAATATGGCAAAATTCAAACGTATTCTCCTTAAACTTAGCGGCGAGAGCCTTATGGGAGAGCAGGGCTACGGTATTGATGTCAAGCGTCTGAACGAGGATGCGGCACAAATAAAGGTGGTTCAGCAGATGGGCGTTGAGATAGGAATTGTCATCGGTGGTGGAAACATCTTCCGCGGACTGACAGGAGCAGGCAAGGGATTCGACCGCGTAAAGGGCGACCAGATGGGTATGATGGCGACAGTAATCAACAGCCTTGCACTCAGTTCGGCACTCGAAGCTATTGGTACGCCAACAAAAGTCCTCACCGCAATACGTATGGAGCCTGTAGGCGAATTCTACACAAAGTGGAAGGCAATAGAGGCTATGAAAGAGGGTAAGGTAGTAATTATGGCAGCCGG
This sequence comes from Bacteroidaceae bacterium, assembly GCA_017546635.1. Taxonomy (GTDB): domain Bacteria; phylum Bacteroidota; class Bacteroidia; order Bacteroidales; family Bacteroidaceae; genus HGM04593. The sequence continues at coordinate 10,384 of JAFYSC010000086.1, forward strand.
AACAGGAAGCCCCTACTTCACTACCGACACGGGCTCGTCGCTCCGAGGCATTGAGATTGAAGCCGATGTTATGCTCAAGGGCACTCGCGTGGACGGCATCTACACAGCCGACCCCGAGAAGGACCCCACAGCAACAAAGTTCAGCGACATTTCATACGACGAGGTCATAAGCCGCGGACTCAAGGTTATGGACATTACAGCAACTGCAATGTGCCGCGAGAACAACCTTCCCATCTATGTATTCAATATGGATGTTGTAGGCAACCTGAAGAAGGTTATGGCTGGCGAGGAGATAGGTACATTTGTACATCCCTGATACAAGAGTCAATAATATATTACCTATAGATAGCGGGCATCGCAAAAGCGATGCCCTGTCTGTAATTATTGGTGTCCGATAAAAATCTAATAAGCAAAAAATAGAGTGCTCGGCTGCTGTATAACAGCGGTCTAGTACTCTGTTTTAATTCCAAGCCCCTATTTTAACGACAGCCGATAAAAATATGCAATTATAAGGCTTGCAATATTAAAAAAGACAACAATGCTATGCTATATTCCGGCTCAGTAGAAAAAAGGCGCG
>JAFYSC010000087.1 GCA_017546635.1 Bacteroidaceae bacterium
TGACAAAGTAAGGATCAGCCTTGATGGCTGCAACCACCTGAGCGAAGTCATAGCCCTCCTCAAGCTCAATATACACCATACGGCGATGTATGCCTGTACCCACAGGGATTGTCATTGACAGCGCAGCCTTCACGCCCTCTATCGCCTTTACTGCAACAGTGTGACCCATGCTCATACCCGGACCGAAATTGGTGTATGTGATACCCTTCGGCGCAATGGCCTCGAGCAAGGTACGGACTACAGAGTCGCTTCCCGGAACCCAAACTGCCGAGATGATATACACAGCAATTCCGGCCACGGCGCTCTCGTTCAATGAACGGCGCAGGTCAATAATCTTCGAGTGGATATCGAAGCTGTCTACGGTGTTTATACCCAAAGCGAGGATATCCTTCGCATACTTCTCTACACTACGTGGTGGAGTCGAGAGAATTGCCACATCGACATCACCAAGTTCGCGGATGTCCTTTACTACTGTATAGCCCTCGAGCTCTGCAGGCAAGTTCTCGGCACCCGAACGGCGCACGATACCCGCAACCTCAAAATCGGGCGCAGCATTGAGCGCCTGCAATGTATATTTTCCTATATTGCCATAGCCTACTATGGCTGCTCTGATCTTTTTCATATATCATTATTTAATTAAGTGCGAAGATATACAAAATCCATATGCCATACACCGGGAGAAGTCGTTTTTTTAACATTATTAACTAAAGTCCTGCTTCACGTGACAAGCAGGGTATTCCAACAGCAGCTACACCTTATATATAAAAAAGAATAAGATGCCCGTAGGCATCTTATTCAATTATGATAATCAAACTACTGATTACTCCTTATCGTTGCGTGGACGACGTGGCTCACGCTCACGGCGTGGACGACGCTCGCGCTCCTCGTAACCCTCGGGCTTCTCAAGGAGAACCTTGCGAGAGAGCTTGAACTTACCGGTCTTAGGATCAATCTCCAACAACTTAACCTGGAGCTTGTCACCCTCGTTGATACCGGTCTCCTCCATTGTCTCGAAACGCTTCCAGTCAATCTCAGAGATGTGCAACAGACCATCCTTGCCAGGCATGAACTCAACGAATGCACCGTAAGGCATCACGCTGCGTACAGTACCCTCGTAAACCTCACCTGCCTCAGGGATAGCAACGATTGCGCGGATCTTGGCGATAGCCTCGTTGATTGCGTTTCCGTTGTTTGCTGCAATCTCGATGATACCCTCGCCATCAACCTCCTCGATAGAGATTGTTGCGCCGGTCTCCTCCTGCATACCCTGGATAATCTTTCCGCCCGGGCCAATGACAGCGCCGATGAACTCCTTGGGAATGCGCATTGTCTCGATGCGGGGAGCGTGGGGCTTGAGCTCTTCGCGGGGCTCAGCGATGCACTCGGTAATCTTGCCGAGGATGTGCATACGGCCTTCGCGTGCCTGATTGAGTGCCTTCTCCAGAATCTCGAATGAGAGTCCGTCTACCTTGATGTCCATCTGTGTAGCGGTGATACCGTCTACTGTACCGGTTACCTTGAAGTCCATATCTCCCAAGTGGTCCTCATCGCCGAGGATGTCGCTCAATACGGCATATTTGTCCTCGCCTGCATTCTTGATAAGACCCATTGCGATACCCGATACGGGCTTCTTTATCTTTACACCGGCGTCCATAAGTGCAAGTGTTCCTGCACATACTGTAGCCATTGATGATGAGCCGTTAGACTCCAGGATGTCCGATACTACGCGTACGCAGTAGGGGTAGTCGGCGGGAACCATATTCTTGAGTGCGCGGCAAGCAAGGTTGCCGTGACCAATCTCGCGGCGGCCTACACCACGCTGTGCACGTGCCTCGCCTGTTGAGAAGGGAGGGAAGTTGTAGTGAAGCAGGAAGCGGTCGGTTCCCTGGTTCATTACATCGTCAATAATCTTCTCATCGCGCTTTGTTCCGAGTGTTACTGTTGTGAGCGACTGTGTCTCACCGCGTGTGAACACTGCAGAGCCGTGAGGGCCGGGAAGGTAGCCTACCTCGCACCAGATGGGGCGGATTTCGGTTGTCTTACGTCCGTCGAGGCGCTTGCCCTCGTCGAGGATGCAACGGCGCATTGCCTCTTTCTCTACATCGTGGTAGTAGCGGTCGATAAGAGCACCCTTCTCCTCGAGTTCCTCCTCGGTGAAGCGTGTCTTGAACTCCTCGCGGATAGCCTCGAACGCCTCGCCGCGGCCGTGTTTGTCGTTGTTGCCACTTGCTGCAACCTCGTAAGCCTTGGCATAGCAAGCCTCGTGTACAAGGGCACGGAGCTCCTCGTCGTTAACCTCGTGGCAGTACTCGCGCTTAACGGTTGAGCCAACCTCTTCCATAAGCTCCATCTGAGCCTTGCAGTGTACCTTGATGGCCTCGTGGGCAACTTTCATTGCCTCGAGAAGGTCACTCTCCGATACCTCTTTCATCTCGCCCTCGACCATCATAATGTTGTCGTATGTAGCGGCAACCATAATGTCCATATCGGCGCTCTCCATCTGCTCGAATGTGGGGTTAACCACGAACTCGCCGTTCACGCGCGCTACGCGTACCTCTGAAATAGGTCCGCCAAAGGGGATGTCTGATACTGCAAGAGCGGCCGATGCTGCAAGTCCTGCAAGTGCGTCGGGCATATCAACGCCGTCTGCCGAGAAGAGGATGATGTTTACATAAACCTCGGCGTGGTAGTTGTCGGGGAAGAGGGGGCGCAATGCGCGGTCTACCAAGCGGCAGGTCAGGATCTCGTAGTCCGAAGCCTTGCCTTCGCGTCTTGTGAAACCACCGGGGAAACGGCCGAATGCCGCATATTTCTCTTTGTACTCAACCTGTAAGGGCATAAAGTCGGTGCCAGGAACTGCGTCCTTGGCAGCGCACACTGTAGCCAACAGCATAGTGTTGCCCAAACGCAACATTACAGAGCCGTCGGCCTGCTTTGCGAGCTTGCCTGTCTCGAGTGTGATAACTCGTCCGTCGGGCAAAGCTACATTCTTTGTTATAACGTTCATCTTAGTTTGTATTATGTAATTTCTCTAATGTGTGCAAGTTAATTCTTGCAAAGATACATCTTTTTCCATATTTTTACTATCTTTGCGCAATTATTTTAAACAAAATAGCATATTGTGGCAACGAAAGTTGACATTTGTACAATTTGTACCTGTCGATTGTTGCTTGCCGGCTGTAACAAAATTGTCAACAATGAAAATTATAAAAGTAGTAAAAAGTATTGCATTTGCCGTTGTGCTGATATTGGCAATGGCAGGATGTGCCAAGCAGGAGGAATTCGTTATTGAAGGTAGAGTGAGCGGTGCCGATGGCAGGATGTTGTACCTTGCCAATGTGGGTGTGCTCGGAACGCAGTATGTCGACTCGGTGAAGCTTGACGGTGAAGGCTCTTTCAGTTTCAGCGGTCCCCGTCCCGAGTGCTTCGACTTCTACCGTTTGCAGCTCGACAAGAGAGGACGTGGAATAACCGTTGCGGTTGATTCTTGTGAAACGGTGAGAGTAGCAACGACAGCAGGCCATTTTGTGGACAGCTGCAGCATAGAGGGTTCCGAGGAGAGCGTGAAGATTGCTCAGATTGCAACTCTTGAGCTTGCGTTGCAAAAGCAGGTCGAGTATCTGGTGCAGCACAGCTCGCCTGCGGTAGGTGAGACCCGTGATGCCATTGTTGCTCTTGTAGACGAGTTCAAGCAGAACATATGCAAGGAATATATTGCGGCTGCTCCCGGAAAGGCCAGTGCCTACTATGCATTGTTCATACGTTTGAACAATGCTCCAATCTTCGATCCTATGCACGTGCGCTTCGATAGCCGCTGTTTTTCGGCTGTCGCTACTAATCTCAATATGACACACCCTCACGCGGCGCGTAGCCAACACCTTTATAATCTTGCAACTAAGGCGATGCGTGCTACGCAGCCTGTAAGCCGCGATACAATTTATGTGGAGCCGGACAATAGCAGTAATATCGGCCTTTTCGATGTGAAACTGCCCGATATTGATGGCGACAGCATCGCTCTTTCGTCCCTGAAAGGCAAGGTTGTTATGCTCGACTTTACAGCTTACAGCAATGCGCAGGTGAGTGCGCGTAATCTTGTGCTCCGTGATATGTACGACAAGTATAAGGAGCGCGGCTTCGAGATTTATCAGATTTCTTACGATGCCGATGAGCATTTCTGGAAAACATCGGCCGAAAATCTGCCCTGGAAGTGCGTGCGCGATGCCGATGGTGCGGTGTCGTACAATCTTGTCCTCTACAGGGTGGACCGCATACCCACCTACTTCCTCATAAACAAGGCGAATGAGGTGGTGCTTCGCGATGTTCAGGTCGAGGATTTGAACAAAAGTATCGAAAAGTTGTTGAAAGAAAAGTAATGGCTGTTACGGCTGTTAAGATAGGAAGTATACTCCCTTTTCAATAAGTGTGAACGTCTTGCCCTTTGTCGCCTTGTGGCCTCGGAGTGCTTTGGTCCGAATTGTCCGGAGTTCTTTTCGCGTAAAGGACAGTTATCTAAGATGTTGATACATAAAACCGAAAGCAAGGTTAAAGTTTTATAAATATTTCTTCGTTTAATTTGCTTTTTAATTAAAAAGGGGTTAACTTTGCCGAGTACATAAGTGGAAAGACGGGTTCCGGCACGCGTGTCGGAATCTTTCTTTTACTGTTTTTTAGAGTATTATTAAATTTAAATAAAGAGAATATAATGGCTTATATGTCCCAGGAAGGCTACAATAAGTTGTTAGCCGATTTAAGAGAATTAGAAGGCAAGCGCCCCGATATTATCCGCGCTATTGCCGAAGCAAGAGATAAGGGTGACCTTTCGGAGAACGCTGAGTACGATGCTGCAAAGGAGGCTCAAGGTCTCTTGGAGATGAAGATAAACGAACTGAAGATGGTTATCGCCGAGGCTAAGATTATAGATACATCAAAGCTTTCGGCCGACAGTGTGCAGGTACTCACAAAGGTTGGTCTCAAGAATGTCAAGACCGGTGCAGTGATGCAGTATACAATTGTGCCCGAGAGTGAGGCGAACTTGCGTGAGGGCAAGATATCCATAAATACCCCCATTGCTAAAGGATTGCTTGGCAAGAAGGTTGGTGATGTTGCCGAGATTACAATACCTCAGGGCAAGATTTCACTTGAAATAACAAGCATTTCAATTGGTTAATCAAAAATTGGTATGGCTACAATTTTCAGCAGGATAGTTGCAGGGGAAATTCCGAGCTACAAGGTTGCCGAGGATGCACGCTTCTATGCGTTTCTCGACATCAATCCCCTTGCGAAAGGACACACTCTGGTGATTCCCAAACGCGAGGTCGATTATTTCTTCGACCTTGAGGATGAGGAGATTGCGGCAATGCAGGTCTTTGCAAAAAAGGTGGCGGCTGCAATCAAGGAAGCTTTTCCCTGTATCAAGGTAGGTCAGGCTGTGCTTGGTCTTGAGGTGCCTCACGCGCATATACATCTTGTACCTATGCAGAGCGAGAAGGATATGCTTTTTACCAATCCTAAATTGCAGTTGACTCCCCAGGAGTTCAAGGAAATTGCAGATAGGATAAACGCCTGTCTTGCTGTAGATTGATGTGCTGATTGCGGATACAGGTGAGGCTGGTTAAAAGTCCCCTTTGTCCTTATGCTTGTCCTGAAAATTCTAATTTGCGCTTAGTGAATTGCTGTTTTTGGAACTGCGCAAGCCTGAAAATGGCTTTTTCAACCTCCAACAATATGAGGGTGACCCGTTTGGTTCTGGGTCACCCTCGTTTTTTTATGTGCTACAAGAGCGGCTGCCGCGTCCTGCGATAGCGTATGTTTGGCCGATATTTTTTTACTTGCAATATGTTTTTGTCGCATATCTATACATAATATAAAGAAAAAAGTTGTAACACGCTGTGTGTTTGAGAAAAAAACGTTATATTTGCGAACTTTTGGAATTGTATCCAATTCTGACATTGGCCTTTGATGTAGGAGCGTTGCCATTGCAAAAAGGACGGCTGCGGATTTTGTCGCTGCAACCGAATGGCTCTCAATTGGTATGTGAAAGGCGGTGTTGGGATTTTGTACAACCGGCAATAGAAATAAACGACAAACTAAATAATTAAAACTTAAAAAAATGCAAAACAAAGGATTTGTAAAAGTATTTGCACTGCTACTTACGTTAGTGTGCATTTTCTATCTATCATTCTCTTTTACAACTGGCTATCACAATGGCAAGGCTGCCGAGGATCCTAAGGGCGTTCAGCACTATATGGATTCGATGCAGAATGAGAGAGTGTGGCTTGGTATCTACTCTTTGAAGCAGTGCCGCGAGATGCAGATTGGTCTCGGACTCGACCTTCAGGGTGGTATGAACGTTATTATGGAGGTTTCTGTTGCCGATGTAGTAAAGGCTCTTGCAGGACACAAGAGCGATGCAGCCTTCAACGAGGCATTGGCTACCGCCAAGAAGCAGTCGGTAACAAGTAACGACGACTTTATTACGCTCTTCATCAAGGAGTACAAGAAACTTGCTCCCGAGAGCCGTTTGGCAGTACTCTTTGCTACACAGCAGATGAAGGACAAGGTGTTTACAACATCAACCGATGCCGAGGTTGAGAAGGTTCTCCGCGAGGAGGTTCAGGCGGCTATCGACAACTCTTTCAACGTGTTGCGTACCCGTATCGACCGTTTTGGTGTTGTACAGCCCAATATTCAGACTCTCGAGGGTTCAATGGGACGCATTATGATTGAGCTTCCCGGTGTAAAGGAGCCCGAGCGTGTACGTAAGCTTCTCCAGGGTTCGGCTAACCTCGAGTTCTGGGAGACATACAACGCCAACGAGGTTCTCCCTGCATTGGTATCGCTCAACAGCAGCTTGGCTGCTGTAGCTCAGGCAACCGAGAAGCCCGCCGAGAAGGCTGCGGCAGAGGGTGCCGACGTAGACCTCGACGCTGCTCTTGCAGGTGATGCGACATCTACCGACAACGAGGCTGCTAAGAAGCAGAATCCTCTCTTCTCTCTTCTCTCGCCCAACCAGGGTAACTTGCAGAACTGCGTTGTAGGTATCGCGCATCATTCTGATACAGCAGCCATCAACGCTCTCTTCGCAACACCCGAGGCAAAGAAGGCTCTTCCTCAGGATCTCCGTCTCTTCTGGAGCGTAGATGCTCTCAACAAGTCTACAGAGAACAATATCTATTCTCTCTATGCAGTTAAGACTACACAGCGCAACGGCCGTGCATCACTCGAGGGTGACGTTATTGTCGAGGCTGCCGATTCATACGACCAGTATGGTAACCCCTGTGTTACAATGGCAATGAACACCGACGGTTCACGCCGTTGGGCGCAGCTCACAAAGAGCAACGTAGGCCGCAGCATCGCTGTTGTTCTCGACGGTTATGTATACAGTGCTCCCAACGTAATGGGTGAGATTACCGGTGGCCGTTCAGAGATTACAGGTAGCTTCACCATCGAGGAGACAAAGGACCTTGCTAACGTGCTCCGTTCGGGTAAGATGCCCGCTCCCGCACGCATCGTGTCTGAGGACATCGTTGGTCCTTCTTTGGGTCAGGAGTCTATCCAGCAGGGTATCTGGTCATTCGTGGTTGCATTCGTGCTTCTTATGATCTATATGTGTGCAATCTACGGTCTTATCCCCGGTGCGGTTGCTAATGCAGCACTCTTGATCAACCTCTTCTTCACTCTTGGTGTATTGGCATCGTTCCAGGCTGCCCTGACAATGTCGGGTATTGCAGGTATCGTGCTTACATTGGGTATGGCAGTGGATGCAAACGTGCTTATCTACGAGCGTACCAAGGAGGAACTTAACGGTGGCAAGCAGGTGCGTGCTGCTCTTGCCGACGGTTACAAGAATGCATTCTCGGCTATCTTCGACTCGAACTTCACATCTATCATAACAGGTATCATCCTGTTCTACTTCGGTACAGGTCCCATCCGCGGATTTGCTACTACTCTTATAATAGGTATTATCTGTTCGTTCTTTACAGCAGTGTTCCTTACACGTGTCGTTTACGAGCACTTTATGAACAAGGGCAAATGGCAGAACCTTACCTTTGTTACAAACTGGTCTAAGAACCTTATGGTCAATACCAACTACAATTTTATGAAGGCCAAGAAGACCTCTTTCACCGTCTTCGGCGCCCTTGTTGCTGTAATGGTAATTTCTCTTGCAGTACGCGGTCTTAGCCAGAGTATCGACTTCACCGGTGGACGTAACTTCGTTGTTCAGTTCGAGCAGCAGGTTGAGCCCGAGCAGGTTCGTACACTCTTGCGCGAGGTTATCACCGAGGATAACGTACAGGCTATCGCTCTCGGTACCGACAAGAAGACTATCCGTGTGACAACAAACTACCGCATCAACGACGATGCTGTGAACGTGGATGCCGAGATTGAGGAGTTCCTCTACAACGCATTTATGAAGGGTGGCCTGTTGAGCAAGGACCTTACTCTTGCAACATTCATCGACCGTGACAACCGCGAGGGTGGTTCAATCATCAGCTCACAGAAGGTTGGTCCCAGCATTGCCGACGATATCAAGACAAGCGCTATCTGGTCGGTTGCATTCGCTCTGGTAGCAATCTTCCTCTATATCCTTGTACGTTTCCGCAACGTTGCATATAGTGTGGGTGCTATTGTGGCTCTTGCTTGCGACGTTATTATGATTCTCGGTTGCTACTCGTTGTTGTGGGGTATTCTTCCTATGTCACTCGAAATAGACCAGACATTCATTGGTGCTATCCTTACCGCTATCGGTTATTCAATCAACGATAAGGTGGTTGTGTTCGACCGTGTACGTGAGTTTACAGGCCTTTATCCCAAGCGCGACAAGTTCGAACTCTTCAACGATTCGTTGAATACAACCCTTTCCCGTACTATCAATACATCGGTAAGTACATTGGTTGTGTTGCTCTGTATCTTCATCCTTGGTGGTGACAGCATCCGCAGCTTCTCATTCGCAATGATTCTTGGTGTTGTGTTCGGTACACTCTCTTCACTCTTCATTGCTGCTCCTACAGCATATATGTTCTTGGCAA
>JAFYSC010000088.1 GCA_017546635.1 Bacteroidaceae bacterium
GAGCATAGGATTCTGCTCGCTGAGGCTCTCAACACGCTGCTGGATGTATTCGAGTGATACGCCCATTGTGTCGGCCATCTCCTGCTGACCCTTGAGATCGTGGGGAACGAACTCGTGCAAGGGGGGATCGAGCAGACGGATGTTCACGGGACAACCGTCCATAGCCTTGAGGATACCGTAGAAGTCTTTCTGCTGGTAGGGGAGGAGCTTAGCAAGAGCTGCCTTGCGACCTTCCACTGTCTCAGAAAGAATCATCTCGCGCATAGCAACGATCTTGTCTGCCTCGAAGAACATGTGCTCTGTACGGCAAAGACCGATACCTACAGCACCGAACTGACGAGCAACCTGTGCATCGTGGGGAGTATCGGCGTTGGTACGAACAACGAGCTTAGAGTACTTAGCGCAGAGATCCATCAACTCAGCGAAGTCGCCAGAGATACCTGCTGCTTTTGTCTCAACCTTACCCTCGTAAACCTCACCGGTTGTACCGTTGATAGAGATGAAGTCACCCTCTTTGTATGTTGAACCCTCGATGGTTACAGTCTTGTTCTTGTAGTCTACTTTCAATGCACCTGCACCTGATACGCAGCACTTACCCATACCACGAGCAACTACGGCAGCGTGTGATGTCATACCACCGCGAGCTGTGAGGATACCCTCAGCAACTGCCATACCTGCGAGGTCTTCGGGTGAAGTCTCGAGACGTACCATAATAACCTTCTTGCCGTTAGCAGCCCAATCCTTAGCGTCATCAGCGAAGAATACGATGTGACCTGTTGCTGCACCGGGAGAAGCGGGCAAACCACGTGTAAGAACCTTAGCGCTCTTCAACGCAGCCTTGTCGAATATAGGGTGGAGAAGCTCGTCGAGTTTGTTGGGCTCGCAACGCTGCAAAGCTGTCTTCTCGTCGATCTTACCCTCTTTGAGGAGGTCCATAGCGATCTTAACCATCGCTGTACCTGTACGTTTACCGTTACGTGTCTGGAGGAACCAAAGTTTACCTTCCTGTACGGTGAACTCCATATCCTGCATATCGTTATAGTGGCACTCGAGCTTGTTCTGAAGTGTATCGAGCTCTTTGTAGATCTCGGGCATAGCCTCCTCCATTGAGGGGTAGTTTGTAGCGCGGTCTTCCTCGCTGATACCCTGCATCTCAGCCCAACGCTGTGAACCGATCTTTGTAATCTGCTGGGGTGTGCGGATACCTGCTACCACGTCCTCACCCTGAGCGTTAATAAGGTACTCATCGTTGAAAAGGTTCTCACCGTTACCGGCGTCACGGCTGAAGCATACACCTGTTGCAGATGTGTCACCCATATTACCGAATACCATTGCCTGTACGTTTACAGCAGTACCCCACTCTGCGGGAATACCCTCCATCTTACGGTAAAGGATAGCACGCTCGTTCATCCAGCTGTCGAATACAGCGCAGATAGCACCCCAAAGCTGCTCGTAAGCGTCGGTGGGGAAGTCTTTGCCAGTCTGCTCTTTAACAGCAGCCTTGAACTTCTTAACAAGTTCTTTAAGGTCTTCAACCTCGAGCTCGTTGTCAAGCTTAACGCCTTTAGCCTCTTTTACCTCTTCGATGATAGCCTCAAACGGATCGATATCCTCTTTGTTTACGGGTTTCATACCCAATACAACGTCACCGTACATCTGTACGAAACGACGGTAAGAATCCCATGCAAAGCGTGCGTTACCTGTCTTGCGTACCATACCCTCTACTACTTCGTCGTTCAAACCGAGGTTGAGGATAGTATCCATCATACCGGGCATTGAAGCGCGAGCACCCGAACGTACCGATACCAACAAGGGGTTTTCTACGTCACCGAACTTTGAGTTCATCAAGGTCTCAACGTGTGCAACAGCTGCATGTACGTCGTCCTTCAACAACTCTACTACTTCTGCCTTGCCGATACGATAGTAATCGTTGCAAGTCTCTGTGGTAATTGTAAAACCGGGAGGAACGGGAACACCAATCAGGTTCATTTCAGCCAGATTGGCACCTTTACCACCGAGCAGATTTTTCATATCTGCCTTACCTTCGGCTTTACCGTTACCGAAAAGATAGACTCTTTTTTCAGCCATAAGTCTTAAATTTGATAGTTATGTTATTGATAATAAAAATTTTATAGTTTAAACACCATAAACATCACTATCTCGCATTTGTATGCAAGACACCGATGATGTGCAAATTTAAATAAAAAACGGGAATTATAAAAGTAAGTGAGAGAAAAAAATATATCTTGTAAAGTTGTATGCTATTTATTGTGCTTTTTCATAAAATAGCTGTAAATTTGCTTTTTAAATGATAAAGACTGTGCAGCTGTTTTGAATTACATTTTCTGTTGTTGCTGCAAACGGTCTTTTGCTATTAAACAAAATAAAAAACATGGCAAGAAAAAAGAAAGAGTTTCCAATTTTGGAACAGATAAAAATAACCGGAGTGGCTGCCGAGGGTAAGGCCCTGGCGCGAGTGAACGACCTTGTGGTTTTTGTACCTTATGTTGTTCCCGGTGATGTTGTCGACCTCAAAATACGTCGCAAAAAACATAGTTACGCCGAGGCCGAGGCTGTTAAATTCCACGAGTATTCAAGTGAGCGTGCAGTACCTTTCTGCAAGCATTATGGTGTTTGCGGCGGCTGTAAATGGCAGTGTCTCGCCTACGAACATCAGCTTAAATACAAGCAGCAGCAGGTGGTGGATGCGCTTACCCGCATAGGCAAGGTGCAGTTGCCCGATGTTACCCCCATCCTCGGTTCCGAGCAGACACAGTGCTACAGAAACAAACTCGAATTTACATTCAGCAACAAACGCTGGCTCACACGCGAAGAGGTAGAGCAGGATGTTAAATATGACAATATGAGTGCCCTGGGATTCCACATCCCCGATGCTTTTGACAAGGTGCTCGACATTGAAGAGTGTGCCTTGATGGAGCCACTTAATAATAAGATACGCAACGGAATACGCGACTTTGCAATAAGCGAGGGAGTTCCTTTTTATAACCTCCGTTCGCAGACGGGTGTGCTGCGCAATATAATGTTGCGCACATCTACCACAGGCGAGGTGATGCTGCTTGTTCAGGCGCGTGTCGAGAATGACGAGGATAACGCCATGCTTATGAAAGTAATGGCCTATTGTGCCGACGCTTTCCCCGAGGTTACCTCTTTGTTGTATGTGATAAACAACAAGTGCAACGACACGTTTGGCGACCTTGAGGTGCACACATATAAAGGTACCGATTTTATTTATGAGCAGATGGAGGGCCTTAAATTCAAAGTGGGTCCGAAGTCTTTCTATCAGACTAACAGTCGTCAGGCTTATAACCTTTATAAAATAGCGCGCGACTTTGCCGCACTTACAGGCAATGAGGTTGTCTACGACCTTTACACAGGTACGGGAACAATCGCCAACTTTGTGGCTCGTCGTTGCAAGAGCGTTGTAGGTATCGAGTATGTTCCCGAAGCTATAGAGGATGCAAAGGTAAATGCCGCTCTTAACGGTCACGAAAATATGCTTTTCTATGCAGGAGATATGAAAGATGTACTCACACGCGACTTTATCGAGGCTCATGGCCGTCCCGACGTGATGATTACCGACCCTCCCCGCGCAGGAATGCATACGGATGTTATTGATACTATCCTTTTTGCGGCTCCCAAAAGAATTGTGTACGTCAGCTGCAACCCCGCGACACAGGCTCGCGACCTTGCACTGCTCGACAATGAGTATAAAGTGATGGCTGTGCAGCCGGTGGATATGTTCCCCCACACACATCATGTAGAAAATGTGGTACTTTTGGTGCGTCGCGATACTCTTGATGAATAATTTATACGATTATGAGAAGAGAACAGAAAAATAATACACTGACTTTTAAAGTCAATGAAGAGATTGAACTTTTGCCCTTCCTTATGAAGGCGATGAACGGAATAAGCCGCAACCGCGTCAAGGCATTGCTTGTGAACCGTTTGGTGCTTGTGGATAATATTATTACCACTCATGCGCTTGCGCGTCTCGCCCCCGGACAGACTGTGCAGCTCGACCGTTCGAAGCAGAAGATGACTTTCCGCAGCAACGACCTTGGTGTTGTCTACGAGGATCTCTATCTGTTGGTTATCGACAAACGTGCTGGCCTTCTGTCGATGAGCAATAATACTCGTCAGCAGACTGTGCAGACTGTGCTCAACCGTTACCTAGAAAAGGGTGGTTCACGCTGTACTTCGCACATAGTGCATCGTCTCGACAGAGATACTTCGGGGCTTATGGTCTATGCAAAGGATGTAAAGACACAACGTTCACTTGTCGAGGGTTGGCAGCAGCTTGTCACCGATCGTCGTTACGTTGCATTGGTAAGTGGCGAGCTTCAGGAGAAGCAAGGTACAATAAAATCGTGGCTGACAGAGGACAAGCATTTTGTCACACATTCGAGCCCTGTGAACAATGGTGGAAAATATGCCGTTACACATTATAATGTATTGCGCAGTGCAAACGGTTATTCGTTGCTTGAGCTTGAACTTGAGACTGGTCGCAAGAATCAGATTCGCGTGCATCTTGCAGATTTGGGACATCCTATCGTCGGTGACTTTAAATATGGCAGCAGCGACGAGAGTCTGTTGCGTTTGGGACTCCACGCATATTTGCTGGCCTTCCGTCATCCGGTAACAGGAAAGTATCTGCGTTTCGAGACTCCCGTTCCCGACTCTTTTGAAAAATATCTCAGATAGTATTTCATATTTTTAATCTCCGCTGTCCATAATAGACGGCGGAGATTTTTTATTGCATCGGAATTGCTTTGCTTGCAATATAAGATTATTTGTAATCAGCCTTTTATGGGATAATGAAAGCTTTATTATTGGGATACTGAGCGTCCGCGTCTGCTTAAAATGTTGAAGAGTAAATAAATGTGTTTAAAATATATTGCATGATTCTCCGCCTTATAATCCCCGTTTTTTGTACCTTTGCAACCTAAATACGCGCACGTTGGTGAGCAATAACCACAATGGCGCAATAAAGGACTACACACACATAAGAAGATATATAATGAAATTGCTACTTTCCATCAGTCAATACCTGTCTCGATATACGAGTCTATTTATCATCATCGTTGCCATCATTGCCTTCCTCATGCCCGAAACCTTTGCATGGGTACAGCAGGGGCAGCGTGCTTCGGTCATCCTGGGACTTATCATGCTGACGATGGGTTGTACACTCTCTGCCCAGGACTTTCGCATTCTGCTATCTAGACCTATAGATATCCTTGTAGGAACCGCAGCACAATACACCATCATGCCCATCGTAGCATGGATGCTGGCCCGTATTTTTCATCTCGATGCGTTCATGACAGCAGGCATCATTCTTGTTGGTTGCAGCCCCGGTGGTGTTAGCAGCAATCTCATGAGCTTCCTTTGCAAGGGCGATGTAGCATACAGCGTTGGTATGACAACCGTCAGCACTTGTCTTTCTCCATTCGTGACACCGTTACTAGTGCTTTGGCTCGCCGGAGCAGAGATTGAAGTCGATGCATGGGGAATGTTTCAGAACATCTTGCTGGTGACGCTTCTCCCCGTTGCGCTCGGAGTCGCATTCAACTACTTTCTAGGCAAAAGAAAAGACTTTCAGCAGATACAAGGTGTAATGCCCGGCATCAGCGTTCTGTGCTTAGCATGCATCGTGGGCGGCGTCATCTTCACTGTCCACCCACAACTCCAGGAAAAGGGACTACAGCTCATCCTGCTTACACTTGCCGTCGTTGTCCTTCACAATGGTGCCGGCTATTTATTGGGCTATTTGGTAGGAAAGATATTCCGCTTCGACACCGCCAAACGTCGTACGCTCTCCATAGAAGTAGGTATGCAAAATGCAGGAATGGCAACCGTCCTGGCACGTAACTTCTTCGCATCTCCCGCCATAATAGCCACAAACCCTATGGCAGCCCTTGCTGTAATTCCTTGTGCCATCTCCTGTGCCTATCACAGCATCTCTGGCACTCTGCTGGCTGGCTTCTTCCTTTGGAAAGACACACACAACAAACCAAATGAATACACAACTAGCAAAAAAGATGCGTCAGAATCCAGGTGTTGAAAATCAGACATTCGGTTTTAGAATTTAAGGGTGCAGTTTGGATTTTCGAGACATCCGTTACCCGATTTTTAGGTTAGGTTGGAGTACTCGGATTATTCAGAGTATGAATCCACTGCAAAAGTCGCTTCTAATATCCCTTTTTATTGATGCTTTTCGATAATCTCTTTAAGCTCGGCAAGTGAGCGAGCACCCGATGCTCGCCATTTAATCTCTCCACTCTTGAAAAGAATGAATGTAGGTACCGACTGTATAGCGTGTCTGTCGGCAAGCGCACCATTCTTGTCAATGTCTATTTTTAATATACGCGCACTCTCGCCAATCTCTTTTTTCAGGTTCTCGAGTATAGGCTTCATAGCTTTGCAGGGGCCGCACCATTCGGCGAAAAAATCTACAAGCACAGGCTTGTCGCCGTTTATAATCTCGTTGAATTGTGACATAATATTCGCTTTTTAATAATTATAGGGTGACACTTCTGCCACCCTATAATTAACATTATCTATAATATAAATGTTTACTCTTTTGTTTCGGGAGTGTAGCGGGCGTTAAGGCCGTTTATTACCTCCTCGGTGATGTTAAGAGCGTCGTTAGCGTAGAGAAGGTTGTCACCCACACGGCTCAGTATAAGGTCGAACTTCTTCTCGGCATTGTATACTTTTAGGAACGAATCTATAGAGTCGTGCAATGTGATGTTGTCCTTCTGGTTCTCTGCTGTAAGCTCGCCAATGAGACGCTGCTCAAGCTTTTCGAGAGCATCCTCATTGATCTTATGCTCCATATACTGCTCACCCTTTGCGCTTTCGCCC
>JAFYSC010000089.1 GCA_017546635.1 Bacteroidaceae bacterium
AGTGTCATCCTGACAGAGCGCAGCGGCGGAAGGATCTCATAACACATCTTTTTTAGAGATACTTCGCTTCCGCTCAGACGTGTTGTTGAGGGCTTGCCCGAAAAATGACAGCAACCTTGGGTCAACATCTATATTATTGCTTAATTTTAATATCTTTCTAAATAAAAAGTCAATAATTTTCTCTATCTTCGCAATGGCTATCGGATTGCAGTAATTCCGGCAAGCGTGTCTCCTGTTTACTGGAAATATTCAATTCTGGTAATTGTCAGGAGGCTTTTCCTCAATTGAATGTTATATTCTGTATTATATCTGAAACCTATGAAGTTTTTTTATCGACTGACACTCTTTCTTTGTGTCTTGATGACTGCACTGTGTGTTGCGTCGCAAACGGTTGTAGACTCTCCCAAACGTGAGTTCCGCGGAGCCTGGATACAGGCTGTCAACGGACAGTTTATGAATATGGACGAGCAGCAGATGAAGGATTATCTTGTTACAATGCTCGACAATTTGCAGATTGCGAATGTCAATGCCATAATTTTTCAGGTGCGTGTCGAGGGCGATGCGCTCTATGACTCGCCATACGAGCCCTGGACACGTTACATTACAGGTGTGCAGGGAGTTTCGCCCGGCTGGGACCCTCTCGCATTTATGGTCGACGAGGCCCACAAGCGCAATATGGAGCTGCACGCTTGGATAAACCCCTATCGTGCCTGTACAAAAGGAACAAAAAAGGTGGCATCGTCACATCAGAGCTCGCTGCATCCCGAGCGTTTCATTGCCTACGAGGGACAGCTCTATTTCAATCCGGCCCTCAAGGAGAACCGCGACCACATCTGTATGATTGCAAAGGATATTGTCACCCGTTACGATGTTGACGGATTGCATATAGACGACTATTTCTATCCTTATCCGGTAAAGGGTAAGGAGTTTGACGATGCAAAGGACTTCAAGCAGAGCGGTGCTGTAAATCAGGGCGACTGGAGACGCGAGAATGTGAACAGGCTCATATTGCAGTTGCATAATACCGTGCGCGGGACAAAACCCTGGGTTAAGTTCGGAGTGTCGCCTTTCGGCATATACCGCAATGCATCGGACAGCTACGCTGCCGGCAGTGCCACAAACGGCCTGCAGGGCTACAACGACCTGTATGCCGATGTGTTGTATTGGATAAACGAGGGCTGGGTCGATTATTGTATCCCGCAACTCTACTGGGAGATGGGCCACAAGGCTGCCGATTATGAGACGCTTGTCCATTGGTGGGCCAAGAATGCGTTCAACCGCCCTTTATACATTGGACAGGATGTAAACCGCACGGTACGTGCGTCGGACATAAATAACCCGTCGCGCCACCAATTGCCGGCCAAGATGGAGATACAGCGCAGCGAGCCTTCGGTGAAGGGTTCTTGCCTGTGGGACGCAGCGTCGGCAGCAAATAACGCAGGACGTTACAGGGATGTGCTCCAGCAGTACTATCACCGTTATCCGGCGCTGATGCCTGTGTATCCATTCATCGACAAGCAGGCTCCCAAGAAGGTCAAGGGTGTGCGTCTCATAGAGACTGCCGACGGAAAGACTCTTGTGTGGATTGCACGTGACAAGAAGGTGTCGCCTATGGACAAGGCGTGGCGTTATGTGGTATACTGCTTTGCCGAGGGCGAAGCTGTGGACCTCGGAAGCCCGAAGAATATTGTCTCGATAACTCCGTCGACATATTATAGGATTCCGGCAAACGAGAGCGGTAAGCGTACCTATGTTGTAACGGTGCTCGACCGTATGCAAAATGAGTCAAAAGGTACAAAATGTAAAGTAAAGAAGTGATAGTATGGTCGATGCTGTGCATATTTTTGAGTTGAAGGAAGCCGATGAACTGTATGTAAATCCTATCAGGGAACTGCTTGCGCAGCTCTCTTCGTCGCAGATGGATTTTACTGTAGATACACTGAAGGAACTTGTCGACGCTCCCAATGTGCATCTGTTCGTTGCAACGTGCGGCGAGAGGATGTGCGGAATGCTCACCCTTGCCCATTATGCTGCTCCTACGGGACGCAAACTGTGGATAGAGGATGTGGTTGTGGACTCTTCGTTGCGTGGAAAGTCGATAGGACGCTCTTTGGTACAGTGTGCAGTGGAAAGGGCTAAGGAGATAGGCGGCACGCTTATGCTCACCTCAAAGCCTGCCAGGGTGGCGGCAAATGCCCTTTATCGCTCGTCGGGATTTGAACAAAAGGAGACCAATGTATATAAAATGAAAGTATGATTGACGGAAATGCTTAAGGTTATATCCCGATAACCTTTCATTCGATTTGCAATAGCTTCGCTTATCCGGTATTGGTGGGCGGAGCTATTTCTGTTTTTATATCAGGGTATGCTGCAATTGTGGTTCAGTAGGAATTGCTGCTCAAAAATCTTTCGGCTACCTTCCTGGCGTTGTGCCACGGCTATTCTCCCATTGTGAAATTCTCTTCTGCTGAGTCATTTTTCAAGTGCTTGTTGTGGTTGTAGTACATAAAAAATGTGCCCTCTTCTCACGAAGAAGACACACCCCGAAACAGTAATTGGCAAAAATAATATATAAATATTACAAACGAGAAGTTACAGGTTTATCACCTGATGGAAGTAACGAAACCATCGTGTGACAAGACTCGTCTTTGCACAATTTTTGTTGTTTCTAAAAAAAGCTGATCGGTTTCTGAATTAATGGATGAAAACAATCAATAATAAATACAATACTTTTATGATAAGTTTACAACTTCTATCCTAATAAGTAAGATGACTTTTGTAAGTTTTTTAGATAATAGTGCGCCATTGCACCGACGCACTATTATCAGTTATGAAGTATTACTTCTGAGCCACGATTGTTACAGGAATCTCACACTTGACAACAGACAAGTTCTCGAAAGTAACAGTAGCTACAACTGTGAATGTGTGGTTTTCGGTAAGTGAAGAACCCATATTCAACCAAGTGATCTCACCCGTAGCCTTGTTTACATCGAAGATAGAACCCTTAGCAAGCTGTCCAACAAAGTTGTTGTATGCTGTGTTCTTGTTGAATGCGAACTCAATTGTGGGCATACCTACCTTGTAAGTATCAGTAGCAACGCCTGACAAAGCGAGCTGGTCTATTACGTAAGAGAGGATTGTACGCTCACCCAAGTCGTTTACTACAACCATAGGAGCTGCATCTGCTGTCTGTGTACCAGGAACATCCTTGATGCTAACGCCCTCCTTAGAACCTGAAACGAAGGGGTTCTGGAAGATAACGTCGTACTTGTATGTGCACTTCTCGCCGTTTACAAGGGTTACATTATAGTTTACAGTTGCCTTCTTGTACTCGCCTGTGAGTGCCTGGTTGAGGCTGATAACGTTGTTGGAAATGCTTACACCGCTTGTAGATGTGCTGAAGTTGATAGCTGTAACATTCTTGTGAGTGTTGTAGTACTCGAAGATGTCCTTGTTGCTGATCTTCTCGAAGTGCTCACCGATGTATGTTGACATCTCCCAAAGGTTGTTGCTGTTGAGCTGACCCTTGACAACTATCAAGTCACCTGTGAACTCTGCGAATGAGTTTCTGTAGTAGAGGTTGTTGTACTTGAACTTCTCGCAGTTTTCAGTTACTGTGAACTGCTGTGTAATTGCGAAGTTGTTGTAAGCCTTGGTGTTGTTAGCCTTGATGTTGATTGTAACGATGTACTTGGCTGCATCACCGCCGTATGTGTTCTCTGTAAGAACGTTGTTGTTTACAAGAACCTCAACTCTTGATGTTGTTGTGTTTGTGCTGTTAAGGTCTACGCTAACCTTGATACCTTGACCCTCAACCTCGCCGTGAGCGCCGTTGCCCTTACCTGTAAGAACTGTCTTGCCGGTTGATGTCTTGACTGTGATGTCGAACTCACCGTTGCTGTTACCATAATGGCTCCAGAAGTTCTCTGCTGTAAGACCAACTGCAGCATAGAGCTCAGTGTTGATCTGTGTGTAAGGCATTACGTTTACAGTGGTGTAAGAGCTTGTCAAGTTCTGGTATACAAATGACTTGTCCTCGAGTTTGATGTCGATACCCTCCTTGTCCTTGTCGGGTGTAGCAACCTTCTCTGTAATCTCAACCTTGATGTATGCCGAAGCAATAAGTCTGTCGGTTCCTGCGTTGTCTGCGATGTATGCGTCTACACGAACAACGGGTGTACGGCCGATAGCCGATGTTCCTCTTCCCTCAACAACTGAAAGCACACCATTCTCGTTCAAAGATACGAACCAGTTCTGGTTTGTCTTCTGGTTGTCATCAGCATTGTATGCTGCGGGCAATGAGAACTTGTAGCTTACTCCTGTGAATCCAAGTGCATTGATGGTCTTTGACTTGTTGAAAGAGTAGAGCTCAACGTATTTGGTAAGGTCGAGGCTCTCGAGGTACATAAATGAGAGGTTTGCAGGAGCGTCCAATGAAACGAACTGCTTGATGAAGGCATCGTTCTCGTTGTTTCTGAGACCAGCAATAGCTGTACCCGACTTTCTGTCGTAGTATCTAGCCTTGCTTGTTACGTCCTTGATGATCTCTGCATCGATAGCTGTAGACTTGATGTGTACATAGTCCGATGTAACGGGTGTTGTACCGTTCCAAACCTGCATTGCTATGATGTCCTCGGTTGTGTTGTTTGTAGAAAGCTTGGTGTTGTTGACAACGCTCTTCATAACAACCTCGCCCTCGGCGCTTCTTGTAGCCTCGATCAAACCAAGAAGGTCAGCCTTGTCACCTGCGATGGCACGAGTTGTAGCCTTACGGTTGATGTACTTGTATACAGCGCCCTCGGTGTATGCGTCTGTGGGGTTGAGTCTGAAGCGAAGGTCGATGATGTTCGACTTGTCCAAACCAAAAGCCTTAAGAGGTGTAGTTCCGTTGAACTGGCCCTCTACGTAGTAGTTGGCAATGTGGAAGAACTCGTCTGTAGTAGTGGGAAGAGAGATTTCGCTGCTGTATACTTCGGGGATGAATGCTACTGAACCAAGGGACTTTCCAAGGTATACGATAACCTCGCCCTGTGTGCCGGCAACACCTGTAAGCTTAAGCATATTGCCATCTACAACAGCGCTAACGCCTGATGCTCTCCAAGAAATATCGGTCTTGCGAACGAACTTGCCGTCTTTGTATACGTCGAAACAACCAGTCTCAGAATTGGGTACATAGTACTCGCCATTCTCGCCGTTGTCACCTTTATCGCCCTTAGCGCCGTCCTTGCCATCCTTGCCGTCTTTTCCGTCCTTGCCATCTTTGCCGTCGTTTCCGTCAACGCCATCCTTGCCATCAACGCCAATTGCTTTGTACTCGCTCTTCTCGCCGTTGCAGTACCAGTAACCGTCTGTACCAATAGTCCATACAGCAGCATCCTTGCCATCGGCACCGTCGTTGCCGTGATTGATGACATACTCGTTGCCATTGCTGAGGCTGAGTACGATACCGTCGTTGGTAGACTTGATTTCCTCAATAACAACACCACTCTGGAGCAGTGCCTCGATTTTTTCAATTGATGCCTTTTGAGCGTCAATTTGCTCCTGCAGGTTGGTTATGTCATCATCGTAATCTTTAGAGCAAGAAGCGAATGTTCCTGCCAAAGAGAAGATAATACCTCCGCACAGAAGTGTGTGTAATAATTTTTTGTTCACCATAATTGATTTGATTTAATTTATAAATTAAAAATAACTAGAATTTGTTTCTGCCTTAATGTTGCTTGTTATATCTGTATAATATGAGAGGAAGAGATATACTATTTAGCGAGTAGATAATAGGTCAAATCATCTGTTTTTTTTGTAATTTAGCGCGTGCTAAAACAAATCACGGTGCAAATATCCAACAAAAAATTGAAATGACAAAACAAATGATTGAAAAATTGCAAAAAAACAATGGAAATAATTGAAAGGATAAACAAAATAATTGAAAAAGAGGGGTTGACTGTATCTTCCTTTGCAAAGAAACTTGGTGTTGTAGACCAGACGATAAGGGGCATTGTTGTACAGCGTAGAAATAAACCGGGTTTTGATTTGATTGTTCGAATTCTTCAAACATTTAATTGGTTGAGCGCGGAGTGGCTCATATTGGGCGAGGGTGAGATGGAAAAAAAGGAAAATGTTCCGAGTGTGGATGATAAATCTACCGAATCGCTAAAAGACCTGATTTTGTATCTTAAAGAAAAAGATGTCAAAATAGAGAAACTGATAGAAGAAAAAATAGAATACAAGCTTCTGTACGAGTTGACCAAGAAGGAACTCAGTCAATTCGAAAAGTAAAATTACGGATGAGAGGCTAAAGCCTCCATTTGTAAAATTGAAGTGTACAGTGGCAGTTCTATTAAGACGGCGATGTAGTAAGGGCTTCGTCTTATTTTGGGCATTGCTTTTTAAGAATTTTCAACAAATTGTCTATCGATAAGTTAATGGTTTTCTATATCTTTGCGGCTGCAGTAATGTTTCTTGTGTCAGCTAATTTTAAGTAAAAGTGGAGAGTTCAAGTTGCTTGGGCCTATATTTGTGATATTCAATTAGCGGTATGTGGTTGAGATATAAACAATGTGGCTTAAATCCTGATAATATTATGAAGAAAACAAAATGTCTATATTGGGCCTTGCTTGCCGTTGCGCTTGTGTTTGCTGCTTGCAACAAGGATGGTGCAGGTTCGCAGGGCGAGGATGGCGGCAGCGCCATTGGCAGTGTTGCATACGAAATAGAGAGTATCGAGGATTTCACAGCCGAAGAGATAGTTGCAAAAATATTTGCTTCGGGTGATAATTTGGGAACGGGAACCGATGTTTCATCGGTATTCTTCAATAGTATTGCCGCTCGTGAGCAGCAGCTGCAAAAAGAACTTGGAGTGGAAGATGTGAAGCTGGGATATAGAAAGATAAATTATCTCTACAGCAGTGTCGACCATCTCGGTAATCCCGTGACGCTCTCCTCGGCGCTTTACTGGAGCCGATATAAGGTTGGTGCGGAGTGGCACGACATTGTGCCCGAGAGGATTTGTCTTATCGAGCATTATACAATAACTTCCGATGCCGAGTGCCCCACAAACAGCTATCCCGTGGAGCCGCATCTGTTGGGCAACAGCCTTGTCGTGATGCCCGATTACCTGGGCTACGGGTACACGGCCGACAAATTCCATCCTTACCTCGACCATAATACAGTGGCGGTAAATTCGCTCGATGCCCTCGATGCCGCTTATGGAATATGCCGCGACCATTCTCCTGTACTGTTGGGCGGGGAGTGGACAATGTGTGTGCTTGGCGCTTCGCAGGGCGGTTCGAATGCCCTTGCCGTGCATAAGTATCTCGATACGCATCCTGCACTCGCGAAAGAGTGGAACTTTACACACTCGAACTGTGCCGCAGGTGCCTACTCTCCTGCACGTACATTTGCTGCGTATATGCAGTGGGAGCAGTTGGAGTACCCGGTGGTAATTCCTATGGTGATTAAAACAATGATTGAGTCGAACCCCGATATA
This sequence comes from Bacteroidaceae bacterium, assembly GCA_017546635.1. Classification (GTDB taxonomy): domain Bacteria; phylum Bacteroidota; class Bacteroidia; order Bacteroidales; family Bacteroidaceae; genus HGM04593. Next base: position 7,484 of record JAFYSC010000089.1, read on the forward strand.
ATGTGGCAGTGGAGCGAGGAGGATTTCTATTCCGATGAGTACCTGGAGATAAAGCCGCAGGTCGATGCAATGCTTGCAGGGAAAAAGCATACAACAGGCGAGGTCAATGCTCTTTTCTTCTCGCAATTTGCAACAGCAGCCAATCCTGCGCTTGTGAATATAAAGGATATATTCTCTGCCGAGGCACAGGACATTGAGTCTGATATGATGAAGTCGCTTTTCATCTGTTTCGAGAGGAACGACCTTACAAAAGGATGGACACCGAAGCATCCTGTAAAGCTCTATCATAGCAAGGGCGATAGGGTGGTGCCCTTTGAGAATGCGCAGGAGGCAGTCGCGGCTATTGGAAAGAATGTGACACTTCAGGTGGTCGAGAATGAGGGGCACGTGAGCTCCTGCACAATGTGGATGTTCTCTCTCTTTCTTGCCGGGGTATAATGCGGGTTTGTTGACAGAGAGCAGATATTGTTCGATATTAACCAATTTAGAATATCTGTGTAGTTATGTATTGTCCTGTTTGTAAGGAGGAACGTCAGGGTAAATTCTGTCCCGAGTGTGGCACAAGGCTTGTTGCCGAGCACCTGAAGAGTGACACTAAGTTGCAATGTGAATGGAATGAACGGTTCATAAAGTTCGGTAAGGATGTGATTGCCGACGGTCTTGGCGTTGAGAAAGAGAATGGTGAGCAAGAAACGGTGTGCCGGGGAACGGACGCTAGCGGGGCTGCGCGGTCGAATGATAATGCGCGAAGTGCTTCCGGTAGTGGTGTTACACCGCTCAGCCGACGCGACTCGGTGCTGATGAGTGCGGTAGAACGCAATATCGACAGCAATAATGCCGAAGCGCTCGAAAAACAGATAGAGCGTCTTGCAGTGCTTGTCTCAAATTATAGTGTCGACGTGGTGTCGTACAAATATTATATGCTGCTTGCTGCTCTCCGTCCCAAAGAACTTATAAACTTGTATGAGGCAAACACGGCCAATGGATATTGGCAAACATTCTGGGTGGCGGTTGCGTATCTCAAGTGCAATGATATCAGTAAAAGTGACAATGCAATAGTGGGGCTGGACCGCTATTCCGAGTATCCCGAGGACAATTCTCTCCTTCTGTCGGCGTTACGTGCGTATGCAGAGTCTTCGACATTTGAAGCCGAGGAGTATATGAATGAGATAGTATGGAACGAATGTACTCCGCTGTTGCTGCCATTTGTAAAGGCTGCCTCTCTTGTGATTGCTCCCGAACGTGCCGAGGGAATTGCTGTAGATAATGAAAAATGCAATTTCTATATCGAGAATATGGTTTCTTTGGAGATGCCCGAAGAAAAGGCTGCCCGCAGGAAAGAAGAGTTGAGTAAATTGGTGCTTATTCCTATTGTAAACAAAAAAGGCAAATGGGGATATGTTGATGCGGAAAATAATGAGGTGATTCCCTGTAAATATGATGATGCATTCCAGTTCTGTAATGGTTTAGCCAAGGTTAAGTTGGGAGGTAAATGGGGCTTCATTGATAAGGAAGATAATGAGGTTGTACCTGTCAAGTATGATAGTGCCTATGAATTTAATGAACTCCTGACAGCTGTTAACCGGAGAGGCAAATGGGGGTATATCGATATAAATGGAAATGAGGTTGTACCTTTCAAGTATGATGATGCCGAAGAATTTTCTGATGGTTTTGCCAAGGTTGAGCTAAAAGGTAAATGGGGATATATCAATGCGAGTGGAAAAGAGGTCGTACCTTGCAAGTATGATGATGTCGACTACTTTCTCGATGGTTTTGCCAGGGTTGAGTTAAAAGGTAAAAAAGGCTATGTTGATGTAAATGGAAAAGAGGTGGTATCTTGTAAATATAATGATGTCTCGTATTTTGAAGAGGGATTGGTTGCTGTTGACTTTAATGGCAAATGGGGGTATGTCAATGAGAGCGGAAAAGAGGTAATCCCCTGCAAATATGACAGAACTTGGAATTTTTCAGAAGGCCTGGCGTCTGTAGAACTTAATGGCAAATATGGTTTCATAGATAAGAGCGGCAGAGAGGTCGTACCTTGCAAGTATGAATATGCCTGTGACTTTTCCGAGGGCTTGGCTCTTGTATCTCAAAGATGGAAGGATATTTTTATTGATAAAAGGGGTAATGAGGCACTTGCTCTTGGGGATGATATTGTTATGCCTTTTTGTGAAGGTTTGGCGAAGGTTATAAGATCGGGCGGCAAGTGTGGTTACATTGATAAGAGCGGCAGAGAGGTCGTACCTTGCAAGTATGAATTCGCCTGTGACTTTTACGGGGGTTTGGCGCAGGTTGAGCTAAACGGAAAAAAGGGTTGCATTGACAGGAAAGGCTGTGAAATTGTTCCTTGCAAGTATGATGAAGTTTATAGTTTCAGTGATGGCTTGGCCGAGGTTGAGTTGGGCGGAAAATGGGGCGTAGTTGATAAAAGTGGTAAGGAGATAATTCCTTGCAAATATGACGAAACTGTTTATTTTTACGATGGGTTGGCCAGAGTTGAATTGAACGGTAAAGAATTCTATATCGACAAAACCGGTAAGGAGTATATAAAGGATTAAACAAAAAATGGGGCTGAATAATCAGTCCCATTTTTTGTATGTAACGCTTGCAACTGCGCTTATCCCTTGAGCAGTGCTATAAGCTCGTCGACATTCATACTCTTCTGCTCGCCGCTCTCCATATTCTTTACGGCAATGGTGCCCTCGTTCATCTCGTTCTCGCCAACGATTGCAACGTAGGGGATATTGTGGTTGTTGGCATATCCCATCTGCTTCTTCATCTTGTCGCTGCTGGGATAGAGCTCGGCCGATGCCCCTGCGGCACGCAGCTTGGCAAGCAGTCCAAGGCAGTGGAGTGCCTCCTTCTGGCCAAAGTTCACGAACATAAGCTGTGTTGTCTGTATCGAATCCTTGGGGTATAGGTCGAGCTGGTTCATCACGTCGTATATGCGGTCGGCACCGAAGGAGATACCTACACCCGAAACGCCGTCCATTCCGAATACTCCTGTGAGGTTGTCGTAGCGTCCGCCACCGCTTATGCTGCCTATGGCAACGTCGAGTGCCTTAACCTCGAGGATTGCTCCTGTGTAGTAGTTGAGGCCGCGTGCAAGGGTAAGGTCCAAGTCTACGGCGCTGTTTATGTCGAGTGTGGCAATGGTGTCGAGGATAAAGCTTGTCTCCTCGACGCCCTTCTCACCTGTCTCGTTGCCCGCGAGTACGCCGGCTATTGTAGCGAGCTTCTCGCTGTTGCCGCCTTGTGCCTGCAGAATGGGCAGGAGCTTCTCTACTGCCTCGTCGCCGATGCCTTTCTGCTTGAGCTCTGCAATAACGCCGTCCAGGCCTATCTTGTCGAGCTTGTCGATGGCTACGGTAATGTCGATAATTTTGTCGGGCTCGCCTATTACCTGTGCTATACCTGCAAGAATCTTGCGGTTGTTGAGCTTTATGGCCACACGAATACCCAGCTTGCCGAATACGTGGTCGATGAGCTGTATGAGCTCAACCTCGTTGATGAGCGAGTTGTTGCCTATCACGTCGGCGTCGCACTGGTAGAACTCGCGGTAACGGCCCTTCTGGGGACGGTCGGCACGCCACACGGGCTGTATCTGGTAGCGCTTGAAGGGGAAGGTGAGCTCGTCGCGGTGCATTACAACGTAACGGGCAAAGGGTACGGTGAGGTCGTAGCGCAGGCCCTTCTCGCAGAATTTCGATGCAAGCTTGGCGGCATTGCGGCTAAGGAGCTCCTCGTCGGTTATTCCGTTGAAGTAGTCGCCCGAGTTCTGTATCTTGAAGAGCAGCTTGTCGCCCTCGTCGCCATATTTTCCCATAAGGGTAGAGAGATTCTCCATTGCGGGAGTCTCTATCTGCTGAAAGCCGAAGAGGTGGAATGCCTTGCGTATCGTGTCGGATATATAGTTTCTTTTGGACATCTCAATGGGCGAGAAATCGCGTGTGCCCTTTGGTATTGATGGTTTTGCTGCCATTGTGTAGTTTGTGTTTTTAGGGGCTGCCTCAGTCGCGGCGGCCAAGATAAATCATTATGTAGTAAATGAGTGTTGCAAGTGACGATAGGGCTGCAACAACGTATGTGTAGGCTGCAGAGCGCAGTGCGCTGCTTGCTGCCGAGTGGTTGCTGTAGTTGGTGATGCCTGCACGCGACAGCCACGCAAGGGCGCGCTTGCTTGCGTCAATCTCCACGGGGAGTGTCACAAAACTGAAGAGTGTGGTGAAGGCAAAGAGCACTATTCCTCCCAGCAGAATCCCGGGGAAGCTGCTCACTGTCAGTATGCCTATGAGCAGTATCCACGTCATCCAGTTCGATGCGAACGATACTACGGGCACCAGCTTTGAGCGCATTGTGAGCGGGGCGTATGCTGTAGCGTGCTGTATTGCGTGTCCGCACTCGTGGGCGGCTACGGCTGCTGCTGCCACGCTCGATGAGCGGTACACTCCCTCGCTCAGGTTCACTGTCTTTGTCGTGGGGTTGTAGTGGTCGGTGAGCTGTCCGGGGGTGCTTGTCACTGTCACATCGTAGATACCATTGTCGTGCAGCATCTTCACTGCAACGTCGCGGCCTGTCATTCCATTGCCGAGCGGCATCTCTGAATATTTCTTGAATTTGCTCTGCAGGTTCCACTGTACAATATAGCTTATTATTGCAATACCGATGAACAGTATGAAATAGCTCATGGAACCTCCGGCGTAGAAGCCTGTGCTGGCTTGTGCCGCTATTGAAAATGTTGATAGTATGCTCATTGTTGTTCTGTTTATTGATAAACACTCGGATGTGCCATTTTGATTATGGCATTCGCTGTCCTTCGCTAATATCTATAGTCAAGCGGTTGCATCAAAAGTGTATTTTGGCGCAACCGCTTGAAGAATCTCTATAATCAGATATTGCGTGTGATGGTCTGCTCGCGGTCGGGACCTATCGATACATATTTCACGGGTACGCCCAGCTGCTCCTCGAGGAACTTGATGTAGTCGACAAACTCCTTGGGTAGGTCTTCCTCGCGTGTAATCTTGGTGAGGTCGCACTGCCAGCCCTTGAGCTCGGTGTAGATGGGCTCCACGTCGCTGATGTCGTAGGGGAGGTGGTCTACTGTCTCACCGTTCTTCTTATATGCTACGCAGGCCTTTATTGTGGGGAATGTGTCGAGCACGTCGCTTTTCATAAGTATAAGATGAGTCACACCGTTCACCATTATGGTGTACTTGAGGATTACAAGGTCAATCCAGCCGCAACGGCGCTCGCGTCCTGTCACTGCACCGTACTCGTGGCCTCTGTCGCGCATCTCCTTGCCCACCTCGTCGAAAAGCTCTGTGGGGAAGGGGCCCGAACCTACGCGTGTACAATAAGCCTTTGTAATACCATATACGTCACCAATTCTGTTGGGAGCGATACCCAATCCTGTGCAGGCACCTGCACACACTGTGTTCGACGATGTAACGAAGGGGTAGCTGCCGAAGTCAATGTCGAGCATACTGCCCTGTGCGCCCTCGCCGAGCACGCTCTTGCCCTCGTCCATAAGGTCGTTTACGAACTGCTCGCTGTCGATGAGGCGGAACTCCTTGAGGTATGCGATACCTTCGAGCCATTTTGCCTCCATCTCTGTTATGTCGTATGTGTAATTGAGGTTCTTGAGAATCTGCTCGTGGCGTGCCTTTGCCTGTGCATATTTCTCCTCGAAGTTCTCGAGAATGTCACCTACGCGCAAACCGTTACGGCTAATCTTGTCGGTGTATGTGGGACCGATGCCCTTGCCTGTCGTACCTACCTTTGCATCGCCTTTGGCAGCCTCGTATGCAGCGTCGAGGATGCGGCCTGTGGGCAATATAAGGTGAGCCTTCTTCGAGATGAAGAGGTTCTTCTTGAGGTTATAACCTGCCTTCTCGAGCTCTACGGCCTCGCCCATAAAGAGTGCGGGGTCGAGCACTACGCCGTTGCCGATGATATTGGTCTGCTCGCCCTGGAATATACCCGAGGGTATTGAGCGAAGAACAAACTTCTTGCCGCCGAACTCCAATGTGTGTCCTGCGTTGGGACCACCCTGGAAGCGTGCCACTACATCGTATTTGGGGGTTAGTACGTCTACAATCTTACCTTTTCCCTCGTCTCCCCACTGGAGACCCAAAAGTACGTCAACTTTCTTCTTCATATTTGTATCTTTTATCGTTTTTTTGTTGATGATTCACTGCTTGCCCTTTTGTTGCGACGCTTGGCCGTTCTCATACATTTGCTGCACAGGCCATATACGTACAGGGAGTAGTGGGTCAGAGTCAGTTTCTTTATGTTGTTGCTTATGTTGTCCTTTATCTTTATGTTCTTTATTTCTGTTACTTTCTTGCAGTTCGTGCATATTGCGTAGCTTAGTTCCCTGCCGAAGCATTTCTCGTATCGCGACTCTCCTGCAAATTGGTGGTGTATTACCAGGTTCGCATTTATAAGCAGGGCGATGGTGTTGTATACCGTTGCGCGGCTTACGTGGAACTTCTCGTTCTTTTCCATATGCGAAAGGAGTGTCTCAATGTCGAAACTGCCTTCCATCGTGTATATGGCATTGAGGATTGCGTGGCGCTCGGGGGTGCTGCGTAGCTTGTTGCTCCTGAGGTAGTCGCTGAATTGTTGCTTTACAGCATCTTCAATCTTGGTGCTTTCCATCTGTCATATACTGTTACGGTTCCTTTTTTTTGCCTGTTTTATATATAAAAAAGTTCTTTTAGCCTGTTGTGCTCCTTAATCTTCTCTTCGTCGGGCTGTGCCGTGTCGATGAACATCGAGAAGGTGTTGTAGGCACGTTGCTTCACTACTGTGCCTGTCTCGCTTCCGTCGGACAGTGCCTGCGCCGTTACGTTTATGTATCTCTCCTGTTGCCAGCTGTCCATTGCTGTTCCTTTGCGCAGCAGGTGGCCGATTGACGAAAAGCCGCAATAGGCTGCAATGCTCTCCTTTTGTCCTGCCCAGGCTATTGCTCTGTCGACGGCATCGGGGATATTGCACAGCAGATGCATCGAAAGGTGGTCGGCAAGCTCGGTGTATCTTGCCGAGGCTATCCATCTGTCTGCATCGTCGGCGGTAAACTCCTCGACGGGCATCGTGAAGATGGCTATCATACGGCACTCACGTATATCCTCTTGCCATAGGGCATCTGCGAGCTGTCTGTCCTTGCCGTACTGTGCTGCAATCTCCTTTATGCGGGGTATCTCTACACCGAAATTTATCTTATAGTCCAGTCCCTGGCGGCGCTGCAGTGTCGATACTACTCCGTTCATTGCAAGCCTCAGGCTTTTCTTTATTTCTCTTATCTTGTCACTTGTCTGTTGCTCCATAAACAGGTTGCTCACTTTGTGTGCTTCTTGCGGTAGCCGTTGGGTGTCTCGCCCATAATGCGGTAGAACGATGCATAGAACGACTGCCTGTTGGCAAAGCCCACTGAACTGCCGATTTCCTCAATAGTCATATTGGCGTATCGCTTGTCCTTCATCTTGTGCAGGGCCTCTTTTATGCGGTATTCGTTTATAAGACACGAGAAGTTGGTGTTGAATCTCGAGTTTATAACTGCCGAAATGTAGCGGGTGTTGGTGCTCAACTCTGCTGCCAGCCCTTTTGCCGAGAAATTCTTGTCGCGGTACCTCTTTTCAACTACAATGATGTTGACTATGCGGTCGTACAGCTCGTCGGCAAGCTCTGCGCGTATGAGCGAGCGGTAGGCCGCATCTTTTTCTTTCTTTTCCCTTATGTTATAAGGGGTTTGGGAGTGTTCTTGCATTTTATTTGTGTTGTTTTTTCCAATGTTGCCCAAAATTACAATATTTTTTTACAATAAAGAATTATAAACCGATAATTTTTTCAGAACCTCCAAATATAGACTATATGGACACGCGCTTTTTCTGTATTCCTATTTCGATGCCGTTTCCCGGTACAACGGCATGAGTTCCTCTATGTCATACCCGAGGGATGCAGCCTTGTCGAGTGCTTTGCGGGCTTCGGCTTTTCTGTTTCTCTTCATTTGCAGACGGGCAAGGGCCACTTGATATCCGGCTGTGCCGGGAGCAAGCTCTATGGCACGTTCGATGTCCATCAGTGCAAGCTCGGTCTGTCCTTCGGCGCTCTCTATATTGCTGCGTGCATAGTAGTATTCTGCGTTGTCGGGCGATGAGTCGATGAGCATACCCATCAGCATAAGGCTCTCGTTCAGGCGTCCTGCCTTGTGATAGAGCAGGGCTAGCGAGAGGCGTGCCTGGTCGTTGCCAGGCTCAATGGAGAGCAACCGGTTGTAGTCGGCATACGCTTTTGTGTACTCTTGTCTGCTGCCGTAGATATATGCGCGCATAAAGAGTGCGTGTGTGTTGCGGGGGTCGATGTCGAGCGTACGGCTGTAGTCGGCAAGGGCACTGTCGGGCTTCTCGCTTTCCATATATACCCTTGCGCGTTGCAGCAGTATGGCAGTCGACTGCGGGTTGAATCCCAGTGCATGGGTGTACGAGGCTATTGCGTCGTTGCTGTAGCCTCTGTTCCATTGTGCATATGCAAGGTTGCTGTATGCATATTCGTTGAGCTTATTGTCGGGCTCGAGTGCTATTGCTTGCTGCAATATGCTTATGGCCTGCTGGTATTGTCCGCTTCTCAGGTGTTGCGTGCCTGTTTCGAAAAGTAGGTCGTATCCCTGTGCCCATAGGGCAGTGAAAAGTGTCAGTGACAGTATGGTTGTGTAAAGCCGTTTCATACAAATGTTTTTTATTTTGCTAAGATAATACTTTGCCGCGGTAGTTCGCATTCTGCTCCCTAAGATTTAATGCTTTATAACATTGCTTGCCACATACGCCCCCTTTTTGCGCTGCTCCTGAGCTGTCAATATGCTAAAATGCTAAAATGTCCGATGCGGAGCGTTTTTTTTCTTCTCGGCTTCTGCTTTTTTGCAAAAGAAGTGTTATCTTCGCGCTTGGAAATGAAATGACGGTTCCTGCTCTCGTAGTTCAATGGATAGAATGTGGCTCTCCTAAAGCTAAGATACGAGTTCGATTCTCGTCGGGAGTACCAGACGAATCAGTCCCTGCCTTTTCAAAAAGCAGGGGCTGATTCTTTTTAGTATCCTTATTGTTCATTCTATTATC
>JAFYSC010000090.1 GCA_017546635.1 Bacteroidaceae bacterium
CCTACAATGAGAGAATAGCCGGAGAACAACACCGGGAAAGTGACCGAAAGAGTTATTGTCCGCGCCTTTTTTCTACTGAGCCGGAATATAGCATAGCATTGTTGTCTTTTTTAATATTGCAAGCCTTATAATTGCATATTTTTATCGGATGTCGTTAAAATAGGGGCTTGGAATTAAAACAGAGTACTCGACCGCTGTTATACAGCAGCCGAGCACTCTGTTTTTTGCTTATTAGATTTTTATCGGACACCAATATTTGGGTATATTTGCGGTAAACCGCGAATATACGCCGCACTCGCTGTAAAATATATTAAGCAAGCTTATATATTTCGCTCGTTTGTTGTATATTTGCAAAAGAAAAAAGGATAAAAATGAAAAGAATAGCACAAATACTCTTATTCGTAGCAGTACTGCTCTCCTCATCGGCAACCAATGCCCAGGAGACATACTTCATACACACCGTAAGCAAAGGCCAGACACTATATTCAATCTCCCGTATGTACCAGACAACAGTACAGGAGCTCATTGACCTTAATCCGAGCTGCATAGAACAGATTTCCATTGGACAGAAATTAAGAATACGCCAAAAGCAGGCCGAGCACGACACGCAGTCGAGCAAGGACAGCGTAATATACCACACCATAAAATCGGGCGAGACACTCTACCGCCTTGGCAAGATGTACAACATCACCCCGCAGGAGATATGCCTTGCAAACCCAGGGCTGAGCATATCCAACTTCCGCAGCGGAGAGGTTATTATGATTCCACTGAGCAGGAAGGTCGAAGCCCGCCCTGCCCCACAGATGATAACAGAGAACAGAACGGCAGCTGCAAGCAGTGAAGACACTATCCCCATCCGTACCATACACAAGGTTAAGAAAGGAGAAACAATATACCGTATAACACACACCTACGGCATAACCGAAGATGAGCTGCGTGCAGTGAACCCACAAATAAGCAAGAACAAGCTGAAGAAAAATTCACTTATAAAAATCCCCTACTCAAGAGAGGAGATAAAGAATATGCAACGCTCAGAGCAAGCCGAGACGCAGCCTCAAAGCAATGCCGAGATATTCAAAGAAATAATCCAGAGCAAGGAATCGGAGCGCAGAGGGACATTCGAAGGCATACGCGTAGCAGTGATATTACCCTTTCTGCTCGACAGCTATTCGCCCAACGAACAGGGCAGGATGGTAGAGTACTACGAAGGTTTCCTTATGGCAGTCGAGGAGCTCAAGGAGCAGGGATATTCGTTCGAGATAAGCACATACGACTCGGGCAATGCAAGCAACAGCCTTGAGCCACTGTTGTCAAGCGGCGAGCTCGACCATATGGACATCCTCATTGGCGCGCTGTACCCCAAGCACAACAAGCAGCTTGCCGACTTTGCAAAGAGCAAGGAGATTCCCCTTGTGATACCTTTCACATCGAAAGAGGATGAGATATTCCGCAACCCTATGGTGTACGTGGTAAATACAATGCAGTCTTATTTCTACTCCGAAGTAATTGACCATTTTACCGTACAGTTCCCCAATGCCAACGTGATATTCGTGCGCGACAGCATAAACAACAAGAAGGAATTTGTGGGAGCGCTCACCGAGGGTCTCGACGCACGTCTTGTACCCCACGCCACAATAACACTCGGCCAATTGACCGACACCGAGACAAACGAGGCGACACTGAAAGAGATTATGAAAGAGGGAATGGACAATGTATTCATACCCACCTCATCGAGCGAGGTTACATTGGGAACAATGCTCCCTACGCTCATACTGCTCAACAATGACACCATAGACCTGCCCGACTACAAGCTATTCGGATACCCCGAGTGGCAGATATACGCAGGCAATATGCGCAGCCAGATATACGAGGTGAACACATTCTTCTACGCATCGTTCTTCAGCCACTACACCCTGCCCGAAGCATCGCGTTTCCAGAACGAGTACATACGCTGGTACAACCGCAACCCGCAGAACATATATCCACGATACGGAATGCTGGGTTACGATACAGCATACACATTCCTGCTCGCCATAAGCAAATATGGCAACAATATGGACACGAAAATCAACAATCTGGGTATTACGCCCGTACAGACGGGATTCAAGTTCGAGAGGGTGAACAACTGGGGAGGAATGGTCAACAAGAAGATATACTTTGTAAACTACACCCCGACGTTTACAATAGAAAAAATAGACTTTGACAAACGATGAGAAAGAGAATGACAGCCATAGCGGCTGCGCTCCTTATGAGCGTTGCAGCGTGGGCGCAGATTGAAGAGCCGCGCAATATCCTTGAGATAGGCTTTGCAGGCGGATTGAATATGAGCCAAATGGACATACAGCCCACAGTACGCCAGAAATTGCTCAACGGAATGAATGGCGGATTGACACTGCGCTACACCAGCGAAAAATACTTCAAGATGATATGCGCAGCGCAGTTGGAGGTAAACTTTGCACAACGTGGTTGGGAAGAAGATTTTGACGACAAGAGCGGCAACAGCTACAAACGTACACTGAACTATGTGGAAGTGCCATTCCTTGCACATCTGGCATTCGGAAAAGAACCTCGCGGACTGCAGTTCTTCATAAACCTCGGCCCACAGGTAGGTTTCTTCATAAGCGAGGAAGAAGAGTACATCGGCTCGTGGAACATAGAAAGCCGTCCGGGAAGTTCGCAGCCCATATACGGCAAGGAGGTTGAGAACAAGTTCGAATACGGTATTGCAGGAGGATTGGGTCTGGAGTACAAGACCAGAATAGGCAACTTCACCCTTGAGGGGCGTTACTACTATGGCCTGAGCGACATTTTCGGCAACTCCAAGACCGACGATTACGGACGTTCGGCAAACAACACAATCTCGGCAAGACTGGGATACTCCTTCCCTCTCTTCAAGGACTGACACAAAAACACTTGCAACATAAAACGCAGACGGGC
>JAFYSC010000091.1 GCA_017546635.1 Bacteroidaceae bacterium
AATTTATTTTCTCTTATCGGCTATGATGTTCGTAAATTAACATATTACAATGTTGTTTTTGAACAATCATCCGATTTTTTAAACTTTGTATTAACTTAACTTTACATAAATTTGTGTCGTGCGTCCCCTATTGCGGTTCATTGCTAAAAAATGATGCGCCTGGCTCGCGTTTGGTCTTGCCAAGCGCATCGGGGTCTAACAATCTACAAAAAACTTTATCTGTATAAAAATCTTTTTATGCTCAGTTTGGGTGTCTTTGCAAAAGGCTCTGCCATTATCTCGCAAGCGGTAATCTTGCTGTATGCAGGGAGTCTGCTGTTTAGGCCTTTTACGCTCTTCTCTATCTCTTGGCGCAGTGTGCTGCTGTCGAGCCCGCTTGCCTTTGCTGCATCCTCGTTGGGGACAACGAGTGCTACAAGGCCGTGCTTGCGTCCCACGATGAGCGACTCGGCCACTAAAGGCAACTGGTTTACGAGCTCCTCAATCTCCTCGGGGTATACATTCTGTCCGTTGGCTGTGAGAATCATATTCTTGCAGCGTCCGCGTATCACTATGTTCTCTTTCTTATCCTTTGTACCCATATCGCCGGTTCTGAACCAGCCATCTTTTGTATATGCGGCAGCCGTTGCTTCGGGATTCTTGTAATATCCCGTGGTTACAGCATCGCCCTTTAGCAGAATCTCGCCAGGGATATTTGCCTCATCCTCGGAGTCTATGCGCACGTCAACGTATGGGTGAGCCACTGCTCCGCAGGTGTGCGGGGTAAAATCCTGCCAGCGTGTGTAGCTCACAAGGGGGGCACACTCTGTCATTCCGTAGCCAATGACGTATGGGAATCGTACCTTGTGCATTGCATCCTCTACCTCCTGGTTTATTGCAGCACCGCCAATGAGCAGGCCTCCTTTGTCTACATTGCCGCCAAATACGTTGATGAGCGAGGTGCGTACCTTGTTTATCACAATGTTCCTCAGCAGGGGCAATGCAAGCAGTGTGCGCACAAGGGGTTTTTGCAATTCGGGCATCACTTTCAGACGGAAAATCTTCTCTACCAAAAGAGGCACTGTCAGGAACATAAACGGCTTTACTTCGCCCAATGCTTTAAGCAGACGTGCGGGTACAGGTTTCTCTGTGTATATGTAAATGTGGCAGCCCTTTGAGAACGGGAAGATAAAGTCGAATGCCTGGCCGAAGATATGTGCCAATGGCAGTATCGACAGTATTGTATAGCCCGGTTCGGCGCTCATCTTCATTCGTGCATATTCGAGGTTTGCCGATATTGCACGAGCGGGGAGGATTACTCCTTTGGGCGAGCTGCTTGTGCCCGAGGTGTAGCTTATTACTGCCACTGCGTCGAGGTCACTTTTGCTATAGTATATTTTCTCGGCCGATACACCGTCGGGGTATTTTTCCGAGAAACGCTTTTCTACCTCCTTTGTTATGTTTGCGAACTTTCCGCAACTGTCGTCCTCTATCAAGAGTCCTTTTATGTTCACTACCGCGCAAAAACCGTCGAGCTGTGCAAACTGCGGTACTATGCCGTCGTGTCTGAGTCCCTGCATTATGTGAGAGTCGACAAGAAGCAGACGGCTGTCCGAGAGGCGTGTGAGGTCGGCTACGTTCTGCGGCAGAAAATCGGCAAGCAGGGGTACGGCCACTGCGTCGTATGTGACAATTGCAAAGTAGGCTATGCACCACTCGGCCGAGCTGCGTGCGCAGAGTGCTATTTTCTCGCCTTTTTCAATGCCGCACTCCTTGAACAGTATGTGGAATTTCTCAATACACGATGCAACATCGCCGTATGTGTACGTATTTGCGCCATAATTGGTGAGCGCCGGGTGGTTCCAGTGCTTTTTTATAGACTCGTCTATGTATGTGAGAAAATGTTTCATTGCAAAAATGCTTTTTTAATAAATTATTGGTACATAAAGCGTTTGATGCTTAGCTTTGGAGTCTTTTCGAAGGGTGTCTCGCGTAGCTCGCATTTTGCTATGCGGCTGTATATCGGTAGTCGCTCATTTAAGGCGAATACGTTTGCTTCTACTGCTTTTACCATTTCTTCGCCGCTTAATCCCGCTGCTTTTGCCGCTTCGGCATCCACCACTATCAGTGCCACAAGTCCGTGCTTGCGTCCAACAACAATGGACTCTACAACCATTGGCTGGCGGTTGATGAGCTCTTCTATCTCCTCGGGGTAGATGTTCTGTCCGTTGGCTGTAAGAATCATATTCTTGCAACGTCCGCGTATAATTACATAGTCTCCTTCCATTGTGCCCATATCTCCGGTCTTGAACCAGCCGTCCTCGGTGAACGCTGCTGCTGTAGCCTCGGGGTTCTTGTAATAACCCGATGTCACGTGGTTGCCGCGTACCTGAATCTCGCCGGGAATCTGAGCAGGCTTGCTTGAGTCTATCCTTACTTCAATGTCGGGGCGTATGATACCCGCATCGTTCTTGAGTGCAGGGTGGTTCCAGCCCTTATAGCTGATGAGAGGTCCGCATTCTGTCATTCCGTAGCCAACAGCGTAGGGCAGTTTTATTTTGCGCATTATCTTGTCTACGTCCTTGCTTATCGCAGCACCGCCTATGAAGAAGCCTGCAATGTGAAGATTGCCGCCGAACGCGTTGAGTACGGTCTTTCTTATCTTCTTGTAAATGAGGCTGCGGACACCGGGGATGGCAGTGAGTACGCGCATTACGGGCTTGTGCAGCACGGGGATTACCTTTGCGCGGAAAATCTTCTCTATTAAAAGAGGTACGGTGAGGAAAAGGAAGGGCTTTACCTCGGCCAATGCCTTGAGCAGCAATGCGGGAACGGGCTTTGCGCTGAAGATATGTATGTGGCAGCCTTTTGAGAACATAAACAGAAAGTCGAGTGACAGTCCGAATATGTGCGCAAGGGGAAGTATCGAGAATGTGTTTCCGCCAGGAACGGTGGGTACATAATCACGTGCAAAACGTATATTTCCCGATAGCGATTTTGCATGAAGCATTACTCCTTTTGGAGCACTGCTTGTGCCTGATGTATAACTGATTACGTTAAGGTCGTCCAAATGGCTCTCGCCTCTTCTGTAGTCTACAGCTTCGGGTGTGACTCCGTTGGGGAAACGCACTGCAAAATTCTCGTTTGCAGCAAGCATATTGTTTTCCAATGTACCGTCGCAGTCGAGTTCTACCTTTCTGTCTACAAGGTTTACTACACCGCAGAAATTGTCGTATTCCTTTATCTTCTCGAGCGATTCGGTGCGTTTAAGGCCTCCAAGCACGCTCTTGTCCAATAACAGCATCCGGCTGTCTGACACTTTTACGAGGTCGGCCATATTTTGCGGGTGGAAATCGGCAAGCAAGGGTACTGCAACCGCGTCGTAGGTTACTATTCCCAGGAATGCGATACACCATTCTGCCGAATTCTTTGCGCTGATTGCTATTTTATCTCCCTTCTTGATGCCGCATTGCTCAAAAAGTGTATGCCACTGCTCAATACCTTGCGATATTTCACTGAAATTATAAGTCTTTCCACCATAATTTGTTATGGCGGGTCTGTTCCAGTTGCTCTTGATGGCTTCGTCGATGTGTGTCAAATAGTGTACTAACATAAAATGAGGTATTTGCAGTTGTATAAATCCACATACAATGCAGATGTATGCTATTGTCTGTAGCTCTTTTTCCGCTGCAAATTTGCAACATACTTTTAAAAGAAACGATTTTTCGCGATACATAGCAGTCTGTAGTGGTAAAAATATGAAATATGTGGTGAAATTTGCTATCCAGTGGTAAAATTAGATGAAAGAATTTATAAAAACAAGCGATTAAATGGCGTTTTTTGTAAGGCTGTGTAAAAAAATGGTACTCGCGGAACAGTTGGGAAAATGGACGCATCTGGCTGCCGAAAATCTTTTCGGACAAAAGTTAAATAAAAAAGGGTTATTATTAGGAATATTAAATAAAGAGTGTATCTTTGCGATAGATGAACTGCGTAAAAGCATACATCATAATTGTAGAAAACTACAAGAATACTCTTACAATAAACAAAATGAATTATGGAAAGAGAAATTAAATTCAGTTTGGTCTATCGTGATATGTACCAATCGTCGGGAAAGTTCCAACCGTTAGCAGAGCAATTGGCAAAGATCGCTCCTGTAATTGTGGAGATGGGTTGTTTTGCCCGTGTTGAGACAAACGGTGGAGCGTTTGAGCAGGTTAATCTTATGGCAGGCGAGAACCCCAATAAAGCTGTCCGTAGTTTTACAAAAGCTTTCAATGAGGCTGGAATACAGACGCATATGCTCGACAGAGCGCTCAATGCATTGCGTATGTTCCCTGTTCCTGCCGATGTAAGACGCCTTATGTATAAGGTCAAGAAGGCGCAAGGTACAGACATTACACGTATTTTCTGCGGATTGAACGATGTCCGTAATATTATACCTTCAATTAAATATGCGCTGGAGGCAGGAATGATACCTCAGGCAACCCTTTGTATAACATCGTCGCCCGTACATACCGTTGAATATTATAGCGATATGGCTGACAAGCTTATCGAGGCGGGTGCAAAGGAGATTTGCTTGAAGGATATGGCAGGAATAGGTCGCCCCCACTTCTTGGGATTGCTAACAAAGAGCATCAAGGAGAAACATCCCGAGGTCATTATACAGTACCACGGACACAGTGGTCCTGGACTCTCTATGGCATCTATCCTCGAGGTGTGCAAGAACGGTTGCGATATAATTGATACAGCCATCGAGCCGCTCTCTTGGGGTAAGGTTCACCCCGATATTATCAGTGTTCAAGCAATGCTTAAAGACGCAGGCTTCAAAGTGCCGGAAATCAATATGAACGCTTATATGAAAGCCCGCAGTATGACGCAGGAGTTCATAGACGACTGGCTTGGATATTTTATGGACAGCAACAATAAACTGATGAGCTCGCTGCTCCTCACGAGCGGACTGCCAGGAGGTATGATGGGTTCGATGATGTCCGACCTTGCAGGTGTAAACAAGGGTATAAACGGAATCCTTGCAAGCAAAGGAAAACCTACATATACCCTCGACGTGCTTATGGTGGAGCTCTTCAACGAGGTTGCATACGTGTGGCCGCGCGTCGGCTATCCCCCGCTTGTTACTCCTTTCAGCCAATATGTAAAGAATATCGCTCTTATGAATCTGCTCAGCAACGCGCAAGATGAGCCGCGCTTCAGCCGAATGGATGAGAGTATGTGGGGTATGATTCTGGGCAAGAGCGGTAAGCTGCCCGGTGAACTTGCCCCAGAGATTGTAGAACTTGCAAAAGAGAAAGGCTATGAATTTACCACAGCCGACCCGCAGAGCTTCTATCCCGATACCCTTGACAAATATATAAAGGAGATGGAAGAGCTCGGTTGGGAACGCGGCGAGGACGACGAGGAACTGTTCGAGTTTGCGATGCACGACCGTCAGTACCGCGACTATAAGAGCGGAGTGGCTAAAGAACGTTTCCTTGCCGACATAGAAAAAGCTAAAGAGGCTCAGATGGCAAGTCAGGGCATAAGCACCGAGGAAATACTCGCAATCAAGCACGCTAAGGCCGACCCGATAGTAGCGCCGGTAAAAGGCCAGCTGTTATGGGAGGTGGCGCTCGACGGACAATCGGTGCCCCCCTCTGTAGGAAAACACTTTGCAGCCGATGAGGAGTTCTGTACAATCATCACCGCTTGGGGCGAGCTTCAGCCCGTTGCAACAGGTCTGGGCGGAAAGGTTGTTGAGGTTTGCGCAAAGCAGGGTGCACACGTGAACCGTGGCGACATCATTGCTTATGTCCAGCGCGACGAACTTTTCAATTGAGCCGTGTCCGGTAAATTGAATGAAGTTTTTTTCTTTGATAGATTAAGGAATCGGGTAAAGTCTCGCCCATTTAATGGAAGGTGACCCGTATTATTTGAATTAAGCCCCATAAGTCTGTAACTTTTGGGGCTTAATTATGGTATTATGTATCAGCTATAAATATTGGAACTGAAAAATGAGAGGGTACTGTCATTTTACGGGCTGCTTTATAGGCTATTTGCTTTCGTGGTAACTCTTTTCTGTATTTACGTTCCATACAGCATCCTTGGTACCTGTTCCGTTTATGATATTTTCCACTGCAACCATAGCTGTCAGCATAGAGTGGTCCATATTGTTGTACCGGTGCTGTCCGTTGCGTCCTATGCAGTAGAGGTTTTCTATGCTGTCGAGAAAATCCCTTATTCTGTCTATCTTGTCGTATGTGCCATAGTAGGCAGGATAGGCTTTCGGCATTTTTATTCTTGTGGCATCAATGACGGCGCCGCTGTCAATTATATCCATCCTTATGAGCTCTTCTATTGCCATAGAAATGAATTCTTTGTCATTCATATTCCACAGCGCATCACCTTCGCTGCAGAAATACTCAAGTCCAATGAACATCCTGTTCTTGTAGTCGGCAACCATATATGGAGACCAATTGTTGAAAATCTGTATGCGTCCCACTTTCACATCGCGCTCCTGTACGTATATCCACGTATCGGGCAGACGGTTGGCATAGGTCTGCAGTTTCGTCTCATTCTTTATTTTCATATTGTCGAGCAGCAATCCGACGGTTATAAAGTCGCGGTAAGGCAATCCTTGTGCGGCAGCCTGTATCTCTTGGGGAATTTCAATGCCTCTCAGTGCGGGGATCAGCTCTTTCAGTGGCATTGTCGACAACAGATAATCACAGGCGACGGCAGTGGTGTTGCCTTGCTCATCGCGCACGTCGGCCGAAACAACCCTGCCATTTTCTATATTGACTGCTGTCACCTTATGCTGCAGGGAGATGCTTCCACCACCCTTCTGTATATTGTCGGCTACAAGATTCCATAGTTGTCCCGGGCCATATTTGGGGTAGATGAATTTCTCTATAAGGGATGTTTCAACCTCTCTTTGGCCGATGTTGCTCTTGCGGATGTTTTTCAGCAAGGCGTTTTTCAGCAGGGACATTACAGACAGTCCCTTGACGCGCTGGCTGCCCCAGTCAGCCCCAAGCTGCGAGGGGTGCTTGCCCCATACCTTGTGCGTGTAGTCCTCGAAAAACAGCTGGTAGAGCCTCTTGCCGAAGCGGTTTATATAAAAATCCTCGAGGGTAACCTCTTTTCGCCTGAATATCTGTGCTGCAAGGTAGGATATTCCCGATTTTAATGTGTTGGACAGGCCTAAATTGGCAAATGTCGAATATTTTAGAGATATCGGGTAGTCGAAAAATTTACGCAGGAAGAATATACGGGAGACACGTCGGCGCAGCAGCATCACCCTGTCTTCGTGTTTAGGGTCGGGGCCTGTAGCGTTGTTGCCATTGGGTATACCGTCGGTTGCAGGTGCGCCTTGCATCGGCATAATATTGAGCCACCATTGCATTATCCTTTCACTTTTCGAAAAGAAGCGGTGGCCGCCAATATCCATATGGTTTCCTTTGTACTCGACGGTGCGCGATATTCCGCCTACGGTGTCGGTTGTTTCAAATACAACGGGACGAATGTCGCTTTTCTGTAAAAGCTCGTATGCAGCCGTAAGTCCGGCGGGGCCGGCGCCCACCACTACTGCCCTTCTCTTTGCACACATCTCTTTCATCCTTGTCCGAAACTATAATATTGTTGTCTGTCTATAATTGTTGTCCGATATTTGTAGCTGTCATTTGGGCGCCTTGCGCACAGTGATGTGGAAACACGCTTGTTTCTTTTCGTGTTTCACATAGCAGCATCCCTCTTTTTTCAGGTCGCGAAGCACCTCTCCAAGTACCTGTTTCAGCTTGCCGTGGCTGTCTATGACCTCTC
>JAFYSC010000092.1 GCA_017546635.1 Bacteroidaceae bacterium
ATTTAGAAAAAGAACTAATTAATTATAAAATTTATATTATGTTAAAACACCGTTTAAGTAAATTTTGCTCCACAGTTGCAATTATGCTGTGCGTGCTATTCTCCGGCAGTTTTATACAGTCTTGTACCGATATGTTGGACGACTATCCGTACGACAATAAAAGGCCGAAGTGGTTGGGTTCGAGCATTTATGATTTCCTTAAAGGAAAGCACGAAGGCGCTTCCTACAACTATTACGTAAGAATAATCGACTCGCTCGATTACAGCGATGTGCTTGCACGTACAGGTAGTAAGACCCTCTTCATTGCCGACGACTCGGCGTTTGTAGAGTTCTTCAAGGACAACCGTTGGGGTGTGACCCGTTTTGAGGACCTCAGCAAGGCACAGATGAAGATTCTTCTCTACAGTGCAATGCTCGACGATGCTTATCTGCTTGATATGATGTCGAGCCTTCCCGGTAATCCTCCTGTCGAGAATACCTGTCTGCGTCGTTCAACTTCGCTCCAGCCTGTCGACTCGGTGCCTTTCTTCACTCCCGAAATGCTTCCCGGCAACAACAAGTACTGGGACCGTTTCCGCGAGAAGGGTCTTTTGCTGTCGCTCGACGGTACCGATCCTATGATGGTGCACTTCCTGCGCGAATATATGAATGCCAACAAGATTACCCAGCTCGACGTGAATGTGCTCTTCAATGCACCCCACTCGACAGAGCGTTCGGGCGATGAGGCCTTCATCTATCAGAACCAGGTTCTTGCAAGCGGAATCGACTACAAGAACTACTCGGACGATACTCTTACAATTACTTGTGAGAACGGTTACATCTACAAGATGGACGGTGTGCTTCTTCCTCCCTCGAATATGGCACAGGAGTTGCGCGAGCATCCCAATACAAAAATCTTCAGCCGTCTTCTCGACCGTTTCAGTGCTCCCGTATATTCTCCCTCGCTCTCAAGCGATTACAACTATGTGAACGACAATACCGACAATCCCGACTCTGTTTTTGTAATGCGTTACTTCAACAGTGCGGCAGGTCGTCCCCTCTCTGACGTAGTTGACAATAGCGAGGTTTCGTCTGTAAACGAGACCAACAAGGCGCGTCTGCTTAAATTCGATCCGGGATGGAACCAGTATAAGTTCGGTAGCGCTAGCGAGCAGTCGGATATGGCCGCAATCTATGTTCCCAAAGACGAGCATATCTTCTCTTACTTTGGCCCTGGCGGTCCCTGTGAGTTCCTTGTAGAGCTTTATGCTACTCCCGAGGCGATTGAGAAAATCAACGCTGCGGATCCCTTGTCTATCAACGATGCCCTCGATTGTATCCCCAATCAGATTATCGCATCGTTCCTCAATAACCTTATGCAGCCTTCGTTCACAGCTTCTGTTCCCAGCAAGTTCCACCTTGTGCAGAACGACAGTTACGAGGAACTCGGCATTAAACCATCGGACGTTGAAGAGTGCGTTGTAGCAAACAACGGTGTTATCTATATATTGAACAATGTATTCGGTCCCGATGAGTATCGTGCAGTTTCGGCTCCTGCTCTTTATATGAAGAATATGAGCATTATGAAGGCTATTATCGATGCGTTGGGTTACAAGCCTTACCTCTTGGCTATGGATGCCGAGTATACACTCATTGTTCCCGATAATGATTATTTCATCTACTACGACCCCGTGACATTGGAGTCGGACAAGCCCACTGCTTATCAGTTCTTCTACAATGACAAGAGCGGCAAGAAGGATAATCAGGGTAAGCCCATAGAGAAACTCTGGGCAAAGAAGTTCGAGTACAATCCCCAGACATACGAGCTTGGTGATACTATCAAGAACTATGCAATCGAGGGTGACGGTAGCTTCACTTGGAGCGGTACAAACTTCCTTGCAAACCGTATGAAGGACCTTCTCGAGTACCTTATCATTGTAGACAATGTCGAGTCGGACAAGAATGTTGGCCGTAAGTATTTCCAGACAAAGGGTTACGGAACCATCAAGTGTGAGATCAAGAGCACCGATGTCAACAACTTCGACATTACATTCTATGGTGGCGAGAGTCTTGAGCGTGGCGCTTCTGTCAAGGTAGGCGAGCGTTATGCACAGGCAAACGGTGTGACATACTGTACAATATCAGAGAGCGGCGACAGCCTTGCATCAGGTATTCCCGCACCTCCCACACAGACCATTTACCGCAGAATGTGTCCCGACAGCTCACACGTTGAGAACTTCAGGGCATTCTTCGACCTCTGCCGTGCCGTATCACTCAGCGAAGACAGTGTAGAGTACGGTGTAGATACATTGTTGACAATGATTTATCCCACTCTCTCTTCTACCGAGGTACGTCAGGACAGTGCAAGGAGATATTCTATTTTCCGTCCTTCTTTGAGCAAGACTGCAGGCCAGTCGGTAGCACGCGACCGTCTTGTATCGTTCTTCAATACATATCACTATACAGTATATGTTCCCACAAACGATGCAGTACAGAAGGCATACGACCAGGGTCTCCCCACTTGGGACGAGATTTATACACTTGTTACCGATACTCTCGACGAGAATTCGGACAAGCGCAAGATGGCAGCTTCGTACATCGGTCTTATCAACCGCTTTGCACGTTATCACTTCCAGGATAACTCTATATACATCGATGCTCAGATTGAGGAGGGCGACTATGAGACCTCGGCACTCAACTATGAGATTGGTGGCTACTATGAGTTGCACGTAGCAAAAGAGGGCAACACAATTGCTGTAACCGATGAGATGGGCAATACTGCACGTGTTGTCAATACTCCTGCAACAGAGGGTATTTCTTGGAACGTAATGGCACGTGAGATGCTTCTCAAGTCGTTGGATGCACAGCCCAAGAACGCAAGCTCTTTGGAGACATCTTCATTTGCAGTACTGCATCAGGTAGACAATATCCTTCAGAATACAGGACTTTATGGCTACGATGGCAAGTACCAGCGCTTTGCCAATGACGGTGAGCCCATTGACACTATGACCGTAACAGGCCTCGCAGGTTCGGTTGACGGAAAGTATCTTGTAGGTTCACGTGGCGAGATAACCGACGAGTACGAAGATGGTACATACGCATACAAGTGTGTAGGTTACCTTATGAAGAAGACCGGCAATACCGGTAAGTTCGACCAGGAGGAGTATGTCCTCAACGCGCGCAAGGAGAAGATTCTCATCGACAACGATGGCTACTTGCGTAAGGAGACACCTGTATACAACTCTGCAAAGAGAGTAACCGGTTATACTTATACGTTTGTTGACGCCGACGGAAACGAGAGCGAAACTCCCGTAGTACGAGTAGACAACAATGGTAACATTATTCAAGAATAAAGAAAAAAGTTATGATAAAGATAAAGCAATTATTCTTGGTTGCGCTGTGCTGTATGCTGGGTATCTCGGCATACGCACAAAAGAGCGCACGTATTTCGGGTAACGTTTTCAGTAAATCCGAAGGTCCGCTTATGATGGTTAATATCACAGAGCGTAATAGCGATGACCGTATCATCGAGGCTACAATGACCGATATGGAGGGTAACTTCTCGATGGTAGTAAAGAACACCAGCAACCACCTCGAAATCTCTTACATCGGTTACAAGACCCAGAAATTGCAGATTGGTTCGCGTACCGTCTTTAATGTAGAGATGATAGAGGACAATATGATTGACGAGGTTGTCATCACAGCCAAGCCCCGTAGCCGTAACGGTGCTCTTGAAATCCTCGACCGTGAGATTTCTTCGGCAACACAAAAGGTGTCGATGAGCGATATGGAGGGTCTCTCTTTTGCTTCGGTCGACGAGGCATTGCAGGGACAGATTGCCGGTCTTGACGTCGTGTTCTCAAGCGGTGACCTTGGTTCGGGTACTCAGATGCGTCTGCGTGGTACTTCAAACATCACCGGTAACGCTGAGCCTCTTATTGTGGTGAACGACAATATCTTCGAGATGCCTGCCGACGAGGGTAGCTCATTCGATTTCGATAACCTCAACAACGAGCAGTTCTCGGAGCTTCTTTCGGTGAACCCCGACGATATCGAGTCTATCGAGGTATTGAAGGATGCTGCTTCGTGTGCCATCTGGGGTTCACGCGGTGCGAACGGTGTCATCAAGATCAAGACAAAGCGCGGTCGTAGAGGTCCCACACGCGTAAGCTTCTCTATGAAGTTCAAGGACAAGTGGATTCCCAAGGGTATGAACCTTCTTAACGGTGACGAGTATACAATGTTGCTCAAGGAGTCTCACTTCAATCCCCAGCAGCAGGCTACTTCAATCCCCGAGATTAACTACGACCCCAACTTCGACCAGTACGAGAACTTCAACGAGAATACCGACTGGGTAGATGCAGTGACAAAGCACGGTTACCGTAACGAGTACAGCGTCAACCTTAACGGTGGTGGTGAGAAGGCTACATTCCGTATCTCGGGTGCTTTCACAAACGAGACCGGTACCATTATCAACCAGTATCTCGAGACATTCTCGAGCCGTATGGCACTCGACTACTATGTGTCAGACCGTATCAAGGTGATGACCGAGTTTGCATTCTCATATACAAACAACAAGAAGAACTACGACGATCTTCTCTCTACAGCACAGAAGATTATGCCTAATATGAGCATCTGGTATCAGGACCGTTACGGTAACAATACCCCCGACTACTACAAGATGCTTATCAACAGCAGCAGCACATTCCACGGCGACCAGCGCAGCTTCCGTAACCCTGTTGCTTCGGGTAACCTTGCAAAGAGCAACCAGGAGAGTTACAGCGTAAGCCCGCAGATTACTCTCGAGTACAACCTCTTGGGTCTCGAGGACGATGAGTCACAGCTCAAGTACCGCGGTCTTGTGTATATGAATGCAGCTACACTTTCAAACTCTTCATATTTGCCCTCGGCACTTGTGAACAGCGACTGGACAGGTTCAAGCGTCAACACTGCATCGGTATACGACAGCAAGTCGTTGCAGTTCACCACACGTCACCAGTTGGTATTCACCCCCTACCTTGGCAACAGCGACCACTATCTCACAATGTCCGGTCAGTTCGAGGTTAATATGAGTAACAGTACCACACAGAGCCAGTCTACATACGGTTTGCCCAACGGATTCAACAGTACAACCATCGGTTCGTACCTTTCGGGTGCAAGCACATCTAAGGGACAGTCTCGCAGCTTGAACTTCACATATCAGGCCCACTACTCATACAAGTCTAAGTATGTGCTTGGTCTTGCAGTACGCGGCGAGGGTCACACCCAGTTCGGTGACGACCGCAAATGGACAGTGTTCCCCTCACTCTCGGGACGTTGGAATGTTTCGGACGAGCCTTGGATGGAGTGGGCAAAACCCGTACTCTCTATGTTCTCTTTGCGTCCCAGCTACGGTTGGGCAGGTAACACTCCCGGTCAGGAGTACCTTATGTACACATCTTATACTCCTCAGGGTAACTACCTCGGTATTACAGGATTCGTTCCTGGCGGTATCCGTATGAGCGACCTTCGTGCATCGGACAAGCGCGAGTTCAACATCGGTTCCGACTTCGGTCTCTTTGACGATAAGATTTCGGGTTCTTTGAACTACTATGTAAGTACAACCAAGGACCAGCTGATGTCGAACTACAGTATCCCCACATCTACAGGTTACAACAGCTTGGCATACAAGAACACTGGTGCCGTTGAGAATACAGGTTGGGAGTTGAACCTTAACGTTAATCGTCTGAAGGTGTTCAAGGACTTCACTTTCAGTGCATACTTCAACGTTGGTCAGAACTTCAACGAGGTTACCGAAATGGAGCACAGCGTGCTTAAGAACAACAACCCCGACTACGACTTCAACAACGGCTCGTACCTCGGACGTATCCAGATAGGCAACCCCCTTGCTTCAATCTACGGTTTCCGTTACAAGGGTGTATACCGTTACAGCTACAAGAACTGGGAAAAGGCCCTCAGCGAGGAGGCTGCCGGAAGAAACGGCACTTGTCCTATCGTACGTGACGCCGACGGCAACGTTGTATTCAACGCCGACGGTACTCCCAAGCGTATGGTATTCAACTACGACATCGAGACAGGAACTGCTGCCTATGAGTTCAACGGCGGTGATGCAATCTACGAGGATATCAACCACGACGGTAACATCAATGAGCTCGACCTTGTTTACCTCGGTAACTCTAACCCCAAGGCACAGGGAGGTTTCGGATTCACATTCCAGTACAAGAGATTTACCCTCAAGTCTAACTTCTCTTACCGTTGGGACGTAGACGTCATCAACTCTGCACGTATGGACGTGGAGAATATGCACGGCAACTACAACCAGAGTAAGGCTGTCAACTGGCGTTGGCGCAAGGACGGTGACATCACTGTAATACCTCGCGCACTCAAGGGAACGGGTTACAACTACTTGGGTAGCGACCGTTATGTAGAGGATGCATCTTACCTTCGTCTCTCTTATCTGCAGGCTTCATACAGCTTCGATAGAAAATGGCTCGAGAAGTATGGTCTCCAGTCACTTACCCTTTATGCTTCTGCAGACAATATCTGCGCTTGGAGTAAGTATACCGGACTCGATCCCGAGGTTTCGGCAGGTGCTTGGGGACGTGCTTACGACTCATCAAAGACACCCCGTTCACGTTCTTACACAATCTCGGTATCAGTAGGATTCTAATGTTTAAGGAGGATTATATATGAAAAGAATAAAAAATATATTAAAGGCAGGAGTTCTTGCGGTAGCATTGGGATGCAGTACAATATTTACTTCTTGTACCGACTTCTTGACAATCTATCCTACAAACTCTGTTATTCACGAGAACTTCTGGCAGACATCAGAAGACGTAAACGGTGTGTTGGCAACAAGTTACTTGCAGTTGCTCAGCAGTCAGGCTCTTGAGAGAATGATTGTGTGGGGCGAGCTGCGCGGTGACATTATGGCTGTGCGTACAACAGCAGGCAACACCTACAAATATATAGTAGAGGGTAACTTGCAGGACAATAACAGCTACTGCGATTGGGCTGTCTTCTACAGAGCCATCAACTATGCCAATATGGTCATAGAGTTCGCTCCTATGGTAATTGAGCGTGACCCCGACTTTACACAGGGCGACCTCGACATCGTATTGGGCGAGATGTACGCAGTACGTGCCCTTTCACACTTCTATCTGGTACGTGCTTTCCGCGATATACCTCTCTCATACAAGGCTAGCTTGAACGATGCCGAGTTGGGTACATATCCTCAGGTTCATCCCTGTGTGACACTCGACAGCATTATGAACGACCTTGACCGTGCCGAGGGATTGGTAATGCGTACAGGTGGTTTCCCCAACGGACAGTTCAACTACTCACGTATCACACGTGATGCAGTCCTTGCAATGAAGGCCGACGTTAACTTGTGGCGTGCTGCATTTGCTACATACTACGAGGACAACGACTCTATCCAGACTGCTGCTCCCGACGAGTATTACAGAATGGTTATCCAGAATTGCGACCAGGTGATTGATTCTTATACCGAAAGACTGGCCAAGTACCACAAGGACCACAAGACAAATGAAGAGGTTGGTCCCGGAACAAAGAATCCCTATTACCTTGCTACTAACGGTATGCGCGTAGGCAACTCGAACAACTCAAAGGTTTATGACAATATCTTTGGTAGCGGTAAGGACTTTGTGACCTCGGAAGCTTTGATTGACCGCGGCGAGGTTCTCTTTGAGCTCAAGTACGATGAGAAAATCAACAACAGCAACGCAATCAGCAGCTTCTACGGTAGCGCCGGCGGTCTTGGCTTGTTCAGCGTTGCAAACAGCTATATTGCACCTGACGGAACATCGGTTGAGGATAAGGCAAAGTATAGGACAACCGACCTTCGTCTCTATAACTTTACCGATGCCGATAAACTCGGTGCCAACGACGACAAGACTTCAACAGGTGCACCCCGCGAGGTTGGTATCGGTAAGTATGCCTGCAAGCAGTCACCTGCATCAATCGGTGCACTTGAGACACGTGGAGCAGCCAACTACCGCTCAAGCTCTAACTTCGATGCAAACTGGATTATCTATCGTCTGACCGACGTAATGCTTATGAAGGCCGAGGCCTTGACACATCTTTCTGCTGCTACAGAGGAAGAGTGCCACGAGGCGTTTAACCTTGCAAAGCACGTCAACCTGCGTTGGCTCACCACACAGAGCGACTCTTTGCAGTATGTAAACTTTGATACAAAGGCAAAGGTTGCACAGCTCGTCCTCAATGAGCGCGCAAGAGAGCTTGCTTTCGAGGGTAAGCGTTGGTTCGACCTTGTACGTGTTGCATTGCGCGACAAGAAGACCGATAACATTCTGTTCGTTGCCGATAAGGTTGAGGGTGAGTCAACAGCTGTAAGAAAGAAGTTGAACTCTATCAACACTCTCTTCTTCCCCATTGCCGAGAGCGAGCTTAATGTAAACGAGTATCTGGTTCAGAATCCTGCATACGAGAATTCAACATCAATAGAGCAGAACTGATAAGGAATAACTATAATCAAGAAATAATGTTTCGGCTTATGGCCGACAGCAATAACGAATAATAGATATGATTATGAAAAGAACTTTCAAACATAAGATACTTGCGGGAATAGCTATGACAGCAGCCCTTTTCCTAAGTTCTGCTTGTAACGACGAGTGGGACAATCACTACAAGGATAAAGGAATAAACTCGAACCAGACTCTTCTCGAGACAATTAAGGCAGATGCCGATTTGAGCGAGTTCTACCAGCTGGTAGAGGCTTGTGGCGTGAGCGACTCATTGCTCAACGCATCGAGAGTATACACCGTTTGGGCACCCGTAAATGATGCAATCGATTTCGATTCATTGATGGGTGAGATTGAGAAGGGCCGTCGCGACGAGGTGCTTGTACGTTTCGTCGAGGCGCATATGACAAACTATATGCACGCTGCAAACGGTGTAAAGGAGGTTAACCCCATTCTGTTGCTCAACAAGAAAGTTGTGAGCTTTGTTGGTTCGGGCGACGAGTACACCTTCAACAACATCCCTCTTTTGATGGAATATTCGAACCAGAGAGTACGTAACGGTATCCTCCACAAGATTGGCGGTTCTGTTGAGTATAAGATGAACGTATGGGAGTACCTTGCGACAGACGAGCGCATCGACTCGCTCAGCAACTTCCTCTATTCGTTCAATTTGCGCACATTCAACGAGGGTGCCAGCATTCAGGGACCCACAGTGAACGGTGCTGTTACCTATTTGGATTCGGTGTTCAACACATCTAATATCTGGTTCAGCACAAACGGTTCAAGAGAGACTGCCGGTTTCGGTGATATCAGCAACGAGGACTCTCTTTACACAATGTTTGCAATCACAAACGATGTATGGAACAAGATGGTACCTGTCGTAAACGAGTACTTCAACTTCTACCGTGACACAACAAACGCATATCTCTACGACTCAATCCAGCATACAACCGCGCGCAAGCGTCTTTGTAACTATCTTGTGTTCAGCGATAAGGAGCAGAAGTTCGTTGAGACACCAGGACATATTATGGCCAACTACCGTTATTATGCGACAAACTTCACAACAAAGAAGAACGAGGTTCGCCTTACATTCCCCGAGGCAAAACTTATGGAGGGTGTCATCGAGTCTCGCGAGATGTCAAACGGTACAGTACACGTTACCGACCAGTTCAGCTACAATCCTCTTGACCTGTGGTTGGATACAATCAAGATAGAGGGTGAGACATATGGCGATTGGCTCAAGTACAACTCTTTGAATACAGCCGTATCGTCATCGCACGTATCGAATGCCAACCGCCACGACTCTATCAGCGGTGAGATTTCGGGCGACCTCTATATGAACGTTGCTCCCCTTGGCGATAACTTTGCATCGCTTACCTATGTTGTTCCCAATACGCTCTCAAGCGGTAAGTATAAGATTGCTGTTGTTGTCGTGCCTCCTGCGATAACCGACAAGAAGGCCGATGTGGCAGCAAGCAAGCCCACCAAGATGCGTATCCAGATGGAGACACGTAATGCCGAGGGCCGCGTGCTCAAGTTCTATGACACCGACAACGGTTCAAAGAAGAACAATGGTTTGCAGAACGATCCTACCCGCGTAGATACTGTCTATTTGTACAACACTGCACTCGACAAGACCAACAAGGGTAATGTTGAGCTCCGCGAGGCCGATGAGTTTGCATTCAACTTCTGCGAGTATGGCCTCGATGCAAAGTATACAAAGAAAACAATTACACACACAAACGACTGTAAGCGTGTAAGGGATTACGATTCTTGGGAGGCTAACTTGCGTATCGACTGTATATTGTTGATACCCGTTACCGACGAGGAAGAGACTGAGAATACCGAGAATGAAGATTAAAGCAGGGAGTAATATACTTGTGGCTTAGAATCTGTTTATTATGAAAAAAATAAAAAGAAATATGTATATGCGACAAATTATGCGAACAATGGTGGCACTTACCGCATTAGTGTCATCGGCCATCCCTGCTTCTGCTAATGCAGATTTTGTTCAGGCAGGCGATTCTGTAAAGACAGAGCGCATGGTAGTTGTTGAGGCACGCACCATAACAGGTACTGTTTATGATGCAGCTACCAATACACCGCTCCCCGGTGTCCGCGTACAGGGTACAGGACACGCAAGGGTAACCACAATGACCGACGCCGAGGGTAAGTACAAGCTCAATATCCCCTCGTATGTTACATTGTTGAGTTTCTCTACCCCCGAGTACCGTATGGTACAGCGTCCGGTCCAGAACAACGATGTAATCAACGTACGTCTATATACCGATGAGTTCAGCGAAATATACAGCAATGATATCAAGGTAACAGCAGGTGCTTCATTCGAGACCGGAATCAGCGCTGCTACAACAATCGATACCGATATCCAGGGCAAGTTGGGTGCACAGGTGCGCTCGGTAACACGTTCGGGTACACCCACCATCGGTAACTTTATGCTCATCCGCGGTATCAATACCCTCAACGGCAATGCCCAGCCTCTGGTTGTCGTAGACGATGTAATCTACGATATGCAGGAGGATTACGGTTCACTGCATATGGGTATGTTCAACAACATTCTTGCAGGTATCGACGTCAACGATATCGACAAGGTTGAGGTTCTTACAAACGGAACTGCCATATACGGTGCACGCGCTGCAAACGGTGTGATTAAAATCACAACAAAGCGCGGTAAGAGTATGGCTACACGCATTACAGCCAACATCTACGCCAATGTGACACTCGCTCCCGAGCTTACAGAGATGATGGGTGCAGAGCAGTACCGTACCTATGCCAATGAACTTATCGGTACAATGAACACCTCGAAGAAGGAGTTCGACTTCTTGCGTACCGACCCCAACTACTACTATTACAAGCCCTATCACAACGAGACCGACTGGACCGACTATGTTTACCGCGAGGCTTACACACAGAACTACAAGGTAAATGTAGAGGGTGGTGACGATGTTGCCATGTACAACTTCTCGTTGGGCTACACAATGGGTGAGAGTACACTCGAGAAGAACAACTTCGACCGTTTGAACATCCGTTTCAACTCGGATATCTCTCTTGCAAAGAATCTCGATACACGTTTCGACATCTTCTATACACGTGTTGCACGTGAGTTGCTCGACGACGGTATTATGGAGAATACAAGTGCCTATCCCTATTCTTCACCCGGTTTCTTGTCGATGATCAAGTCTCCTTTCCTCAGTCCTTATATGTACTCTCGCGGAAATGAGCAGGGTGTACGCGAGCTGACATCGGCTATCGACGAGTCGGACAGCTTTGCTTGGGGTATCGACGACAATGTTGCACGTTCACGCGACAACAACTCACTCTACAACCCCCTTACTATCCTTAACGTGGGTACAGGTGAGAACAAGAACGACCAGGAGTACACACACTTCGGCTTGTCAGTAGCACCTTCGCTCAAGCTCGGTGACTTCAAGATTTCGGAGCTCTTCAGCTACTCTTTGCACCGTATGAGCGAGAAGTACTATCTGCCATACGCTACAGGTGTCGAGAACCGTCAGTTCTACGCCGAGAACGTAGGTAGAATAGGTAACTTCATCTCTTCTTCATTCGGTAAGGAGAGCGTGCTCACAAGTGATACACGTGTTGACTACAGCAAGATTGCAGGTGCGCACAATGTTGACATTGCAGGCGGTTTCCGTTTCACTAGATTCGCTTTCGACGCAAACTTCCTTTCTTGTGCAAACTCGGGTAACGACAAGGCTACAAACATCAGCTCCGACTACGATTACCTCATCGACGACGGTGACGACAATGTTTGGACCAACCTCGCCTGGTACCTCGATGCAAACTACAGCTACAAGACACGTTACTTCCTTAACGCAGCCCTTTCACTTGAGACATCATCACGTTTCGGTAAGAATGCCGACAGCGGTCTTTCATTGGGTGGTGTACAGTGGGGTATATTCCCCTCGGTGAATGCTGCTTGGCTTGTATCGTCTGAGTCGTGGTTCAATATCAAGCCCATCAACTCGCTCAAGCTCCGTGCAGGATTCGATGTTGTGGGTAACGACGCTATCGACTACTATGCCTGCCGCAGCTATATGCAGGCTGTCAAGTTCCAGGACCGCTTTATGGGTGTACAGCTCGGTAACGTAGAGAATGACGGTGTGAAGTGGGAGACAACATCACGTTTCAACGTAGGTGTCGATGCTGTCCTCTTCAACAACCGCCTTGCCGTATCGTTCGACTGGTACAAGTCTACAACAAAGGACCTCTTGGTACAGAAGGAGTATGACTTTGTAACAGGTATGGGAACATACTGGAGCAACGGTGGTGAGCTTCAGAACCAGGGTTTCGAGGCAAGCGTAAATGCAAAGCTTGTGAATACACGTAACTTCCAGTGGGAGCTCGGTATTTCGGCAGGACACTATGAGAACGAGATTACAGCCCTTGATGAGGCGGTTGCACCTGCAAAGGTTTACGGTGCCGAGGTTCTTACACAGGTTGGCCAGCCCATCGGAGCATTCTGGGGATACAAGACCGACGGTGTAATCTCTTCAACCGAGGAGGCTGATGCCCTTGGACTCTATCAGAAGGATGCTACAGGTGCAAAGACATACTTCCAGGCAGGTGATATCAAGTTCCGCGACCTCAATGGCGGCGGCGAGATAAGCGAGGAGGACAAGACCGTTATCGGTAATCCCAACCCCGACCTCTACGGTAACATCTTCACAAAGATGTCTCTCGGTAACTGGACACTTAACGTAGCCTTCAACTACTCTTTGGGTAACGATGTATACAACTACTACCGTTCGCAGCTCGAGGGTGGAAGCAATTTCTTCAATCAGTCATTGGCTATGCTCAACCGTTGGTCAATCGACGGCCAGAATACCGATGTTCCCCGTTTGGCATACGGCGATCCTATGGGCAACGCACGCTTCTCTGACCGTTGGATCGAGGACGGTTCATACCTCCGCCTCAAGACAGTCCAGTTGCAGTATGCTGTTCCCGTCAACCTCAGCTGGTTGCAGGGTCTCACAGTATGGTGTGCAGGCGAGAACCTCTTGACATTTACAAAGTATCTTGGTAACGATCCCGAATTCTCTGTAAACAACAACATACTATATCAGGGTGTAGATGCAGGTCTTCTGCCTCAGAGCCGCAGCTTCCACCTTGGTGTTAAGATTAATCTCTAACGAACGTCTCCTGTACTGCCGCTGCTGAATGCGGCGGCAGGCAAGGGAAATAAAATAAATCAGAACAATGAAAAAGAATCTTATTTATACCTTATGTATCCTTTTGAGTGGAGCGTTCTTCTTCAACTCTTGCGAGGATATGCTCGATGTCGATTCAGGTCGTGTACAGCACGATTTCGATAAACTGACACTCAATGACTCGGTTTACTCGGTACTCGGTATCTTGAAGAGCGTTCAGAATGTAGCCGACCGTACAGTGCTTCTCGGTGAGCTCCGAAGCGACCTCGTTGTGCCCAACGATGGCAAGGCTGTATATGACATACAGGATCTGTGCAATTTCAATTACAACCTTAGCAGTCCCTATCTTGCAGTCAAGGACTACTATACAATCATCAACAACTGTAATATCTTCCTTGAGCGTGTAGATACAACACTCGAGCGTCTCAACAAGAAGCTTATGTTGCGTGAGTACGTGGCTGTAAAGAGCGTACGTGCCTGGACATATATGCAGCTTGCAATCAACTACGGTAGCATACCTTACTTCACCGAGCCCGTGCTCACACACAGCCAGGCGAAGGAGATTATGAGCCGTCCTCTGATGTCTCGTAACGAGGTGTTCTCTCTGCTTATCGACGACCTTGTACGCTACGAGGATCCCCGTGTCTATCCTATGCCCGAGTGGACTGGTATCAAGACCGGTGTACCCCGCGTGGATGTTCCCACAAATATGTTGTTCGTTCCTGTCCGTCTGCTCCTTGGTGAGCTGCACTTGTGGCGCGGCGAGTCGGGCGACTACCGTAAGGCTGCCGACTACTACTACAAGTCACTTACACAGACTCCTTCGTCGGGAACTGCTGCTTCGAACCGTACATTCTACGATGCAAATGCAGTATTCGCAGCGTTCCCTTATTCCGACAACGGCAAGTACGATAACTTCCAGAACAAGTATAGCGACATCTTCAAGGCTGCAGGTGCCATTACATCAAAGGGTGCTTTGGCTGTAGTTCCTATGGAGACATCAACTACAACAGGTACAGTATCGTTCCTTAGCGAAATATTCTATCCCGACATTATCGGTGGAGCACAGGTTGCTGCATCACCCGGTTATATCGCACTCAGCGACCGTCAGGTACACTACCTGTACGACGAGGATGTTATGGAGGATGCCGACCCTGTTGTGAATCCCAATACAGACAAGTATGTAGGCGACCTTCGCCGTTACACATTCATTGGCCAGCAGTATAATGCCGAGAGCGAAGAGGTGTTCGGTAACATCATTACCAAGCACAACTTTACAGCAGCTCCCAATACTCAGGGCGGTATCGATCAGGTGGTATCATCTACCCCCAACCGTACAAACTTCGTACAGTTGGTACGCGACGTACAGCTGTATGCACGTTTCTCCGAGGCTCTTATTGGATTGTCTAAGGAGAGCAACTGTCCCGATGCCTTGTCAATGGCAATGGATGTACTCAAGAGCGGACTCAGCAAGACATACAACCTGCGTACAAACCTCTCTTTCAAGGACAGCATCGAATATGTACTCGATTCACTCGACGCTCCCATCTTGAATGCGGCAGGCGAGGATTCAATCATTGTACACACTGTTCCTGTATATGACGAGCTTATTGCTTACGATTTCGGTGCAAGTATGTACGACGACAACAGCGGTTTGCACTCACGTGGTTCGGGTGACAGCAAGTTCAACGGCTACTATTCTATGAGCGACAAGAACATCGCACGTTACTACGACCTTGTAAGCGAGGAAACCGACTCTACATTCGAAATGAGCCGCGATATTACCGACGTAGACAGATACCGTTACGTAAACGACCTGTTGCTCGACGAGCTTGCTCTCGAGTTCTGTTTCGAGGGACACCGTTTCGGCGATCTTATCCGCTTTGCAAAGCGTGCTGAGCGCGACGGCTTTGCCGACTGGAAGGACATTCTCGCTAAGCGCATTGCCGGCCGTAAGTATGCAAACGAAGTGAACTGCTACACCAACGGCTATGAGATGGACAATGCGCTCTATTCTCTCTTGCTCGACGAGGCAAACTGGGTACTCCCCCTTCCCGGCATTGTTGAGGTGACAGTGCCCGAGGCTCCCGCTGGGGACGAGTCTACAGAGGAGGAGACTCCCGAGGAGGAAACTGAGGAATAAGAACCCGATGAAATAGTATTATGGAACCGAGAGGCTGTCAAAAGCCTCTCGGTTCTTGTTTTATAATTTGTCTCAACAGACTTGCAGGTGTCGATTTTTTGTTTACTTTTGCGCTGTAACATTCAATGACCCTATATGAAGATTGCAATACTTACCGGAGCAGGGATGAGCGTAGAGAGCGGCCTTGCCACATTCCGTGGCGGAGGCGGACTATGGGACAGTTATCCTGTAGAACAGGTTGCAACGCCCCAGGGGTTTGCTGCCAATCCTGCATTGGTACTTGAGTTCTACAACAAGCGTCGCAGGGAGCTCCTTACGACAGAGCCTAACAAGGGGCACGAACTGATAGCAGCCCTCGAAAAGGAACACGAGGTTGTTGTCATTACACAGAACGTGGACAACCTGCACGAGCGTGCCGGCTCCACGAATGTGATACACTTGCACGGAGAACTTATGAAAGTGTGCTCATCGCGCAACCCTGACGACCTCAGTTGCGTCGAACTGTTGCCTTCTCCCGATACGGACACCGCCATAGGTGATAAGGCCGCAGATGGCTCGCAGTTGCGTCCTTATATAGTGTGGTTCGGCGAGGCTGTACCTCTTATGGACGATGCAATCCTAGCCTTGCGCGATGCCGATATGTTCATAATAATAGGCACGTCGCTCAATGTATATCCAGCTGCAGGACTGCTCAACTATGTGCCGTCGGGTATTCCGGTCTTTCTTGTCGACCCTAACGAAGTGAACGTCCGTGGTGTGCGTAAGATTGTTACAATACGCAAAGGGGCTTCGGAGGGTATGCAGGAAATTGTCGACAGCTATCTATAGTGGTGTTGCGTTCTTGTATAATAATGCCTGTGAACAAAAGAGAATGGATATTTGTTTAATATTGAAACTAAAGTAATAGAATTATGAAAAAGTATGTATGCACAGTGTGCCATTGGATCTATGACCCCGAAATTGGCGACCCCGAGGGCGGTATTGAACCCGGTACTCCTTTTGAACAGATTCCCGAGGACTGGGTGTGTCCTCTTTGCGGTGTTCCTAAAGAGGATTTTGAACCAGTAGAGGAGTAAATGGCATATAAAACAAATCGGCAGATATTGACATCTGCCGATTTGTCTTATATGTTCATCTTTTGTATAAGGTCGTTTCTTCTCATCTTCTTGAGGATGTCGCGCAGGCGTTTCCGTTCCTCGGGCTTGTACCAGAAGAAGAACATTCTCTGTGCCTCCTTGTCGCGCATTGTGCGTGCGCAGTAGATGTTCTCTTTGGTCTCGGGGTTTATGCCTGTGTAGTACATTTCCGTGGACATTGTCATTGGGGTGGGGGTGAAGTCCTGCACCTGCTCCAGATGAAAATTGAGCTGCTTTGTCTCGGCGGCAAGTTCGGCCATACTCTCTACTGTGCTGCCGGGGTGGCTGCTTATGAAGTAGGGGATAATCTGCTGCTTCAGGTTATAGCGGCGGTTTATGTTGTCAAATATACGCTTGAACTCGTGGAACAGCTTGAACGGAGGCTTACGCATAAGCTTGAGTACATTGTCGTTGGTGTGCTCGGGTGCCACCTTCAGACGGCCGCTCACGTGATTGCGGATTAGTTCCTCGGTATAACGTGCCGAGGCTTCGTCGAGTGCCTTCTCGCCTGTCTTGTGCAGCAGCATATCGTATCGCACTCCACTGCCGATGAAGCTTTTCTTTATCTGCGGCAGTGCGTCCACCTCCTTGTACAGTTCGAGCAGCGGTGTGTGGTCCATATTCAGGTTGGGGCACACGCGGGGCTGTATGCACGAGTGACGCGAGCATTTTGCACACAGTTCGCTGTTGCGCCCCTTCATCATATACATATTTGCCGAGGGGCCGCCAAGGTCGCTCAGGTAGCCCTTGAAGTCGGGCAGCTTGGAAATTTCCTTAATCTCGCGTATGATGCTCCCGGTGCTGCGGTTGGCGATGAATTTGCCCTGATGGGCTGATATCGTACAGAATGCGCAGCCGCCGAAGCATCCGCGGTGTATGTTCACCGAGAATTTTATCATATCGTAGGCGGGTATGCGCTTGCCTTTGTATTTCGGGTGCGGAAGGCGCGTGTAGGGCAGGTCGAAACTATGGTCGAGCTGCTCGGTGGTCATCGTGGGAAAGGGCGGGTTGACAACCACGCAGCCTTCGTCGGTGGGCTGTATGAGGCGCTTGGCGTTTACCCTGTTCGACTCCTTTTCTATTGCAAGAAAGTTGGCAGCCTGTTTCTCCTTGCTGTTGAGGCACTCCTGGTGCGAGAAGAGCAGACGGTCGTTCTCCTGTGGCTCTATTGCCTCGCGGAGCAGGTGTCCCGTCTGGCGTATGTCGCGTGTGAGTTCTCTTGCACGTGCCGCTGTCATATACTCCTCGCCGCTCTTCTCAATGTCCTCTTTAAGTGCGTGGGCAATAGAGAGCATCGGCTGCTCGCCCATTCCGTAAACAAGGACATCGGCTCTGCTGTCGGCAAGGATGCTCTTCTTGAGGCAGTCCTGCCAATAGTCGTAGTGGGTGAAACGGCGCATCGACGCCTCTATTCCTCCAATCACGACAGGGGTGTCGGGAAAGAGCTTCTTCAGCGCTGTCGAGTATACTGTAGTTGCATATTCGGGACGCATACTGTGCTTGCCGTCGGGCGAGTAGGCATCCTCGGAGCGGAAACGCTTGGCCGCGGTGTATTTGTTGACCATAGAGTCCATACAGCCAGCCGAAATTCCAAAGAAGAGACGGGGGCGTCCCATCTTCTTGAAGTCGCGCAGGTCGTCCTGCCAGTTGGGCTGCGGCACTATTGCCACGCGCAGTCCTTCGGCCTCCAGCAGTCGTCCGATGACCGCTGCACCAAACGAGGGGTGGTCGACGTAGGCATCGCCGCTGAACATTACAACGTCGAGCGTATCCCAGCCGCGCATATCTGCCTCTTTGCGTGTGGTGGGCAACCAATCGGTTATTTTTCTTTCAGACATTATATCCTTAACAGTTTTCTTCGTTGTTTGTCTCTTCTGTCTCTGCGGGCTGTTGGGCGAGCCATTCGTTGTACAGGCTGATGAGGTTCTTTAGTCCCAATGACTTCATATTCTCGTCGTAAAGGACAAGGGCGAGTGTGAGCAGTGCCTTGCTGTCCTCCTCCTGTGATGCAATGAGTGAGCGTACTGTGCAGCGCAGTTTCTCGAGGCTCTCCTCATCCACTGTTCCTGTACTGCTTGCCAAACGTTCAAAGAGTGAGTATCGGCGTATTGTCTGCAACTGCTCTTCGTTTACCTCAATTGTGCGTGTGCCTGTGGCGTTTGCGTTTATCTTCATAATATATAAGTTTTTTCGTTAGTGTCATTCTATATTTGCAAAGTCATTGGCTCGTTTTGCTTTTAGCCACCTGCGTGGCATAAACTTCGTCTATGCTTCACGCGACCTATGGCTGCAAAACTCACCGATGACAAAATGTGGTCATTGGCTCGTTTTGCTTTTAGCCACCCGCGTGGCATAAACTTCGTCTGTGCTTCACGCGACCTATGGCTGCAAAACTCACCGATGACAAAACACGGTTTTGTCATTCCATTGTTATTGTGCGTGTGCCGTCGGGGTTCTCCACGATGTTTACCCTCACTGTCTCCTCGGGCAACAGTTCTTCTATGAGCTCGGGCCACTCTATGAAGCAGTATGCGTTGCTGTACAGATACTCCTCGTAGCCCATATTGTATACCTCGGCTATGCTCTTTATGCGGTAGAAGTCGAAGTGGTAGATTGTCTCTCCGCAAGCGTCGGCATATTCGTTCACTATGGCAAAGGTGGGCGAGTTTATTGCGTCCTCAACACCCATAGCCTCGCACAGGCTCTTTATGAAAGTGGTCTTACCTGCTCCCATAGTGCCGTAGAAGGCGAATATGCGTCTCTCCTCCATCTTGTGGATAAACTCGCGCGCTGCTGCGGGATATTCTTCTATTCCTTTTATTTCTATTGTGTGTTTCATTATCTTTTGGGTCTTAGTGTTACTATTGGTATGAGCATCTCCTCGAGTGATACGCCTCCGTGCTGGAAGGTGTCGCGATAGTATGATACAT
The DNA here is from genome assembly GCA_017546635.1 of Bacteroidaceae bacterium. Classification (GTDB taxonomy): domain Bacteria; phylum Bacteroidota; class Bacteroidia; order Bacteroidales; family Bacteroidaceae; genus HGM04593. The sequence continues at coordinate 19,879 of JAFYSC010000092.1, forward strand.
AATGGTTGTAGTTGTTGGGATAGGCAAAAAAGTCGTCGTTCGTGGCAAATATGTAGCTTGTGCTCACATTGGGAGCTGGCAGCATTGCCTTTGACGGCTCTTTTATCTCGAACACCTCCTTGGGGTTGTAGCCCAGCGTCTTTCCCAGCTTGTAGCGAAGGTTGGTGTTGGTGTTCTTGTCGCCCACCACCTTTACTGCATTTCGCACCTGTACGCTGCCGTGGTCGGTTGTGAGTATTACCGTGTAGTCGCTTGCTGCAAGGTAGCGGAAGAGGCGTGTCACGGCCGAGTGGCGTATCCACGAGTGGGTTATCGAGCGGTAGGCTGCCTCGTTTGATGCAAGCTCGCGCACCATCATCGACTCGGTGCGTGCGTGTGAGAGCATATCTATGAAATTCATCACAAGCACGTTCAGGTCGTTGCCTTGCAGGTTGTTTATTGTGTCAATGTAACGGTCGGCGGCAGTGGAGTTTATCACCTTGTTGTACGAGAATGTGTCGCGGCGGCGGTAGCGTGCTATCTGTGTCTCTATGAGCATCTTCTCGTTGAGGTTCTTTCCCTCGTCCTCCTCTTCGTCGACCCACAGATGGGGGTACATACTCTTTATCTGTGCAGGCATCAGTCCCGAGAATATTGCATTGCGCGCATACTGCGTTGCGGTGGGCAGTATGCTTGTGTACAGCTCCTCGTCTATTGTAAAGTCGGGGGCGAGCTCTTTTGCAAGCACGCGCCATTGGTCGTAGCGGAAGTTGTCTATGAGTATGAGAAAAACCTTCTCGCCACGGTCTATGAGCGGGAATATGCGTTCGCGGAAGAGGTCGTGGCTCATCAGCGGGCGCTCCTCGCGCGGGCTGTTTATCCACTGCAGGTAGTTCTTCTTCACAAAGCGTGCGTACATATTGTTTGCCTCGTCGCCCTGTGCCTTCAGCATCTCGTGCATTCCGCTCTCGGCATTCTCGAGCTCGAACTCCCAGTAGACAAGCTTCTTGTACACGTTTATCCAGTCCTCGGTAGTGAGGGAGTCGGATATGAGCATTCCCAGCTTGCCGAAATTCTGCTGGTAGGCACTGTTTGTCTGCTCGGCTACAATCTCTTTCTTGTGAATGTTCTTCTTGAGTGCAAGGAGTATCTGGTGAGGGTTGACGGGCTTTATAAGATAGTCGGCTATCTGTGAGCCTATGGCCTGTTCCATAATGTCCTCCTCCTCGCTCTTCGTAACCATCACTATGGGAAGTTCGGGCTGTATCTCCTTTATCTTCACGAGTGTCTCCAGGCCACTCAGTCCTGGCATATTCTCATCGAGAAGTACAAGGTCGAATGTCTCTTCCCTGCACGCCTCTATTGCGTCGAGTCCGTTCGTTACCAGCGTAACGCCGTAACCTTTGTTCTGTAGGAATATTATGTGGGCGTTCAACAGTTCAATCTCATCATCGGCCCATAATAGCTTGTATGTCATACATCTTCTATCTTATAGGTTCTCTTCTCTCATTCGGTCGGCTCGTCAAGGCTGTAGCCTTTAATCTCCAGTTCGGGGATGCTCAGCAGATTTTCCTCGTAGAATGCCTGATAGTCGCCGAGCGTGTAATGCTTTAATAACAGCTCAAGGTTCGATTTTGATATTATAATTGCATTCAATCCTTGCAGCAACTGTGACATCTCGCTGTTGGCATACAGTCGTCTGCTGTATACGAATGTCTCGTCGAAGTTGAGGAACTCCTTAACTTGCAGCAGCGTTATATGCTCCTGTCGCTCAAACTCAAGGGTGAAATTACGTACCATATAGCGCGAGAAATTGTATCGCGCAACCTCGAACAGCAGTCGTTTCTCGTCGATGGAGTCGTTGGGGAATGCCAATATAAAATAGTATGGCCCGTCACGTTCGCTGCTGAATGCGGGAAGACTGTCGTTGCTGCCCTTTATTGTACCGTCGAGACGACGCTCCCAAATAGAGGTGGTTATTCCGCTACGCAGCAGTCGTCCCTCCTTTATTCCGTTGTTTATCTCTTGTGCAATATCCGAGATAGAGTCCTTGGAATACTCGCTGAGCAATAGCTGCAGGGCTTCGAGTGCCTCTTCTGTGCGGTTTGAGTAGAGCTTTGCAAGGGCATCCACAAACATAAAGCGTGCGCGGTGTGCTCCCTTGGGGTATCGGCCTATCGCATAGCTGCTGTTTGATATTACCGAATCGTACTCCTGTGCACTGAATTGGGCGTATGTCTGTACGTACAGCGAGTCCTCCTTGTGGCGCTTGGCTGCCTCGCTCAGGAAAAAGTCGGGGTCCTGTATCAGCTTTGTCATACTGCTGTCGGGGAACTGCGTTGTCAGGAGTCCTTTGTAAAGGTCGGCCTTTTCATCCTCGTCCCATCTTGCCGAACAGAGGAACAGATGGTAGTATGCCTCGGCAAGGCGGCTGTACTGTGGATATTCATTTACGAGTCTCTCCCAATGTGCCATTGCTGCCTCCTTGTTGCCCATCTTGCCTTCGAATATGAGTGCAGCGCTGAAGAGGGCATCGCTCAGTTTGCTGTGCATTGCCGACTTTTCCTCCTCGGTAACGGGGATGCGTTGTGTCCAGTATTCCTTTGTCGTGGGGTCGGTCGACAGCGAGTCGCCCATAGTCCCGGTGCTCTCTATGCCCGTTGTATCAGCGGCAAGCGAGTCGGTGGAGATTGAATCGCTGCTCACCGATGTGCTGTCGTTGTTGAACATATCCGCGGTAAGCTCCACGCGGCTCAGTCGCCAGAAGTCCTTGAGCTTGCGGTCGCCCCAGCTCTTTGTAAAGTTTGATATGCCCTGTGCCACGAGCTGCGGGTTGTAGAAGTACCATTGTCCCTGTTCCTCTTGCGACGGGGTGCTCATGTTGGCAGCAGTGCTTGCGCTGGTCAGTTCGCTTCCGCTCTGTTCCTTGTTGTTCTTCTTGTCTATTATTTTCTGCAGCTCGGCTTCGAACTCTGCCTCCTTGATTTTTTGTGCGATAAGCGGCTCAAGCTCTTTCTCTGTCAATGTCGACCAATACAGGAGACGGCCGGTCTCATCTATTATGTCGGTAAAGGGGGCAAGTTCGCCCAATATCTCGGAACGCAGCTTGTATGCGTTGTAGTCCTTGCTCTCCTTGTCTATTATGGCAAGTGCCTTTTCGTAGTTCGTTGCAGCCTTTGAATATCTCTGTTGCTGCCAATAGATGTTTGCAAGAGACAGGTGCAGCATACCTGCCCCGTATCCGCCATCCTTGCCTTTTGCAACTCCTGTCTCGTATGTCTCCACTGCCTTTGCCGTGTCGCCGGCACTCAGATGTACGTTACCCAATGCATAGTGGAGTTGCGACAGGTACTCCTCGTTCTTGGGCGATTTTATCATCCTCTCCAGTTTGCGCACTATGCTTTTGCGGTCCTTGCCCGACATTGTCTCGGTCTGGCGTATGCGGGCGTTCACCTCGAGCTCATAAGGGGGACTCATCGATATAACTTTCCCGAAGCAACGGAATGCATTCCCGTTGTCGCCCGTCAATTGGTAGAGCTGTCCCATAAGATAGTATTCGCGGGCACGCTCCATAGTCTCTGTGCCTTTGCGCTTTGCGGCTTTTTCCATATACGGGAGCGCCTCGCTGTAGCGCCCTTGACGTATGAGCAGGTTGGCGTGCGCCCTTGCCTCTGTCCTAGTGTGCTGCTGTGGCATACTGTCGCGTCCTATGCGCGAGAGCAGGTCTTCGGCTTCGTAGAGCCACTCCATCTCGGTGTAGCATTGGGCAAGTCCCAGCCTTGCCTGTGCAAGTACATCGGGGTTGTTCTCATACAGTTTGCTTATGTAAATGTATGTGCTTGCAGCCTCGGTGAACTCGCCTTTGCCAAAGTAGGCATCGGCCATCATCATCCAGGCGCGCCACAGGAAGGGATTAAACTCCTTCTGTGCGTAGAAACGCTTTTTCTTCTCGGTCAGCTTCTTGCCGGCATCGCGGCGAGGCTTCCTCTTTATGGAGTGGTTCTTTATTGCCTTCTGGCTCTTTTCTATTGCATTGTCAAAGTCCCCCTCTCCTATGCCTTGTGTGTTCTTGTCGCTTATGATGAGGTAGGGGAGTATCTCAAGGTAATTGTCCTTGTGTCCATTTATCTGGGCCTTTGTGGCCTTCTTGAATGATACGTTTCCGTTGTAGAATGTGTTGTAGCGTGCAAAGAAGGAGTGGTACATACGTGTCTGGGCCGTATTCTTCTTACGGCTGGCGCATCCTGCAACTGTCAGCAGGAGTATAAGGGATAGTATGTATATAGTGTGTCTTTTCACGTCTGTAATGTGTATCAATATAATAACTGCAAATGAATACTTTTATTGTGTCCCCGATACTCTCTTTGCTATGCGGCAAATTGAATATATTGCAATGGAACAGAGTATTATGGTTGCTCCCGACGGTACGTTTATATTGTACGAGAGTACAAGTCCCGATAGGGTAGCTGCATATCCTATTGCTATTGACAGCAATATGCTCTTGCCGTAACTGTCGGTGAAAAGCAGGGCTGTCATTTGCGGGATGGTGAGCATAGACATTACAAGCACTACACCCACAAGGCGAAGCGTGGCTACTATTGTCAATGCTGTAGCGAGCATCATGGCACTTTGTATGAGTCCTGTATTTACACCTCGGGTCGATGCGAACTGGCTGTCGAATGCCACAAGAAGAATCTGTCTGTAGAATATTGTTGTTGCAAGCAGCAGTACCACGGATATTGCTGCAAGAGTTATGATGTCGGCCGGTGTTACCGTTAGTATGTTGCCGAACAGATATGTGGACATCTCGCTGTTGTATCCGGGGGTGAGGAAACAGAATATTATTCCTGTCGACATTCCCAAAATCCAGAAGAGGGCTATTGCAGAGTCCTCGCGCACCTCTTTCCTTCCCATCCACTCCACTCCAATGGCCGAGGCAGCGGCAAAGGCAAAAGCCATAAGCGCAGGGCTGATACCAAGGTACATCCCGAGTCCCACCCCGCCGAAGCTGGCGTGCGTTATTCCTCCGCTGATGAATACCAGCCTCCTTGTTACCACATATACCCCTATTATTCCGCAGGCTATGCAGGCAAAAAGGCTGCCGATGAGTGCGTTCTGAAAAAACTGATACTCAAGAATACCCATTTGCCCTTATTGTTGTAGCATTAGAAATATCTCGTCCTTGAGCTGTGACGGCAGTTCGATATGCCGTGCAGCGAGGCATTTTACCCATTGGTCAACCTCTTCCTCCTTCATCGTGTATAGCACGGTGCGGAACTCTTCAATCTCTTCGTCGCTGTAGCTGTCCTGCTCCCTCTCCTTGAAACGGTCAAGCTCCTCATCGTCAAAATAGAGGTTGCTGTTGTCGTAGCCCTTGTCGCATACGGTGTGCCTGCCGCAGCATACACCGTCGCCGCCGTCGTGGTGGTGCTCATCGTGATGAGGGTCGCCCATTGTCTTGCGGTAGTTGTTGAACAGGAAATATAGAACAACCAGAACTACGAGGATTGCTATGAGAAGAAAAGTGTTTGCCATTGTTTGTTGTTTTTTATTGATAATCTGCGCGTGCGCGTTCAATTGTGCGAAGTTATAAAATAAAATCGAGCTTTTCTCGATATGTGCTTATATTTTGAGACGCTCTTGTATTTATCTTCTTGAAACTTAAGCCGCTTGTTGTCCTTTTTGACAAAGATAACGCTTAATGCGTAATTTTGTTGTTTTTTTGCGATAATGACAAAATGTAAAATGTAAACTCTTTATTTTTGTGTCTTTTTTAAGAAAAAAAGAAATATGGCCTAAATTTTAAGCAAAAAAATAGTAATATAAAGAAAATGTTGTATATTCGCAACCGCATCGACGGCCGTTTTTTAGGTGCGATGCTTTACAAAATGACAAAAAATGTATGATTTTTTAATAAACACATTATAATATGGATAAATTCAGTTATGGTTTGGGAATGGGTATTGGACAGAACCTGCTCTCAATGAATGTCAGTGAGATTTGCGTAGAGGATTTCATCAAGGGTATGCAGGCGGTTCTTCAGGGAGCTGCAACCGAAATAACCCATATGGAGGCACAGAAGGTTGTGAGCGAGCACTTCCAGAAACTTGCCGAGGAGCAGTATGCCAAGGTGAAGGCCGAGGGTGAGGCTTTCTTGGCTGCCAACGCAAAGAAAGAGAATGTCGTGACCCTTCCCAGCGGCTTGCAGTATGAGGTGCTTGTCGAGGGTAACGGCAAGAAGCCCAAGGCTTCGGACCGTGTGCGTTGCCACTACGAGGGTACGCTCATTGACGGTACTTTGTTCGACAGTTCTGTACGTCGTGGCGAGCCTGCCGTATTTGGCGTATCGCAGGTTATTGCAGGATGGGTCGAGGCGCTCCAGCTTATGGCCGAGGGCTCAAAATGGAGACTCTACATTCCCCAGAATATGGCATACGGTGCACACGGTGCAGGCGAGAATATCCCTCCCTACAGCGCATTGATATTCGACGTGGAGCTTATCGAGGTATTGTAAATTGTATGAAACGTTTATACATACTGCTGTCTTGCGTTGCGTTGCTTCTTGCCTCTTGCGTACCAAGTGAAAAAGAGACAAGGAACGCAGTGCTTGCCGACTCCAATGACTCTATCTCTTATGCAATGGGTTTCCAGCTGTCAACCGATTTGTCCAATATCATGACAGAAGAGCTTGGCGTTGAAAAGGAGTATGTCGAGGATTTTGTGCGCGGCATCCGTCACGCCTTTCCTGCCGACGACAGCAAGAGCCTGCACGCCTATGCGCAGGGACTCTACATAGGCTCCCGTGCAATAGCTATGCTGCGCAGGGCACAAAGCGAGGTGTATGGTAACGATACGACGATAAAAATCGACCGTGAGCATTTCCTTGCAGGAATAGTCGCTGCCATACAGGGCAATGGCACAATGGACAGGAAAGCGGCTGTTGACTACTATAACTACCGTATGTTCCGTGCCGCAAGCGAGAATTTTATGCAGGTGAATGCTACACGTCAGGGTGTGGTGTCACTGCCGAGCGGCTTGCAGTACAAGATTAAGGAGATGGGTAGCGGCAAGGTTGCCACTATGTCCGATAATGTAAAATGCATTTACCGGGGAATGTTTACCGACGGAACAACTTTTGATTCGTCGCGTGGCGAGGCAGTCGAACTCCCTGTAGCAGGTCTTATCCCCGGATTTACCGAGGCTCTGTGCACATTGCCCGAGGGTACAGGATGCAAGATATATATCCCCTGGGACCTTGCATACGGCGCACGTGGAAATTCGGCTATACCTCCGTACTCAGCTCTGGTATTCGACCTTGAGATAGTTGAGGTAATGAAATGAAAAAACTAACTAACTAACCAATATAAACTCATCAACATTATTATGAAGAATAATATAGATTGCAAAGTAGACAGTCTTGATCTTAAAATCCTCGGCATCATTTCCAAGGATGCGCGAATCCCTTTCCGAAACGTGGCGGAGCTGTGCGGGGTGTCGAGAGCAGCAATCCATTTGCGTGTCCAGCATCTTATAGATATGGGCATAATTTCGGGCTCGAGCTACGAGATTGATTTCAAGCGTTTGGGATACAAGACCTGTACATACGTGGGTATCCGTCTCGAGAAAGGCTCAATGTACAAGGATGCGGTAGAGCATCTGCGTAATATTACCGAAGTTGTGGAGTGCTCATTCACCACAGGTCCCTATTCAATCCTGGTGAAGATGTACGCTCACGACAATGAACAACTTATGGACTTGCTCAACAACAAGATACAGAGCATTCCGGGCGTTGTCAGCACCGAGACAATGATTGTGCTCGACAGCAGCATAAAGAGGAATTTGCCAATGGAATAAGGAACAGCTTATGGAACAGTTCAACATAGACAAGGAGTATGGGGAACTGCACAGCCATTATCCTGTTGCCGGCGGCAAGCCTATAATAGGAATAACAGCCAACTTTAACGAAGGGAACGCGTGTCTTGCCGAGGCTTATTATGCTTCAGTCTTGGCGGCAGGGGGCGTTCCCTTGCTTATTCCCCCGTATCTGCAGCGCGATGCGCTTGCCGATACGCTCAATGCGGTGGATGCAGTTGTGCTGTCGGGCGGTGCTGATATTGATCCGCGTTATATGGACGAGGAACCCGACTACTCGTTGCTGCATACGATAAATCCCAAGCGCGACTCGCAGGAGCTGTTGCTGGTACGCCTTGCCGTTGCCCGTCAGTTGCCCATTCTGGGTATCTGCCGCGGTGTGCAGACATTGGCGGCCGCGCTCGGCGGTGGAGTGCACCAGGATATCTATGCTGCGCTGGGCAATACTCTTCTCAATCACGACCAGAACGAGGAGCGTGGAGTGGCAACGCATAGCGTGTGCATCGAAGAGGGAACTAAATTATCGCAGCTCTTCGCTTGCGATTCGCTGGCTGTCAATACTTTCCATCATCAGGCAGTGTCGCGTGTGCCCCAAGGCTTTGTTGTGTCGGCACGGGCTGCCGATGGTGTCATAGAGGCAATGGAGGCTGTTGACGGACGCTCTATAATAGGTGTGCAGTGGCATCCCGAGAGTTTCATAATGAAGGACGACAACCGTTGTATGCTCCCTCTGTTCAATTGGGTAGTCGCCGAGGCTGGGCTCTACCGTAGGGCGAGGGAACTGCACCGGGGCATAATATCCATCGACTCGCATTGCGATACTCCTATGCTTTTTGCCGACGGTTATCGCCTCGACGAGCGTAGCGGTAGTGCTCTTGTCGACCTGCACAAAATGTGCGAGGGTGCGCTCGATGTGTCGGTAATGGTTGCCTATCTCAAGCAGGAGGGTCGCGACGAGGTGTCGCACGCTGCTGCCACACGCAAGGCCGACGGTATTCTGCAGGCAATAGCCGATAAGGTCGCTTGCTGCAGCCGGTTTGTGGCGCTTGCCGATACTCCCGACGGGGTTGTTGCGCTCAAGCAGGAGGGCAGGCGCATTATTATGCGTGGCATTGAGAATGGCTATGCGATAGGGCGTGATATTTCGAATATAGAGCGTTACAGGCATATGGGTATCGTGTATATGACGCTGTGCCACAATGGCGACAATGATATATGCGACTCGGCGCGCGGCAATGGTGAGCACGATGGATTGAGTCTCTTTGGCCGCGCAGTGGTGAGCGAGATGAACCGTGTGGGAATGATGGTCGACCTCTCGCACGCAGCCGAGAGTACCTTCTATGATGTTCTTGAACTTAGCAGTGTGCCTGTCGTCTGTTCGCACTCTTCGTGCAGGGCGCTGTGCAACCACCCCCGCAATCTTACCGATGAGCAGCTGAGGGCAATCGCCTCCAAGGGAGGTGTTGTGCAGGTTACAATGTACAGCGGCTTTCTGGTCGAGGAGGGCGAGGCTACGCTCGACGACTTTATGCAGCATCTGCTGCACGCGGTAGATGTGGCGGGTATCGACCACGTGGGCGTTGGTACCGATTTTGACGGTGACGGATGTGTAGTTGGCTGTGCCGATGCCTCGCAACTGCGCAATGTCACGCGCGAACTGTTGCGACGCGGTTTTTCGGATGATGATATCCGCAAGATATGGGGCGGCAACTGGCTACGTGTGATGCGCGAGGTGCAACAGGCTGTTGCAGACAAATAGGAGGCGGTGACTTTGGGGTCACCGCCTCTTGCGTTGTAGTGAATAAAAAGATAGGATCCAATGCTAGTGTAACTCAGAGGATTACTTTTTAGTTGTGGCTTTATTGGCTACTTTTTCTTCTCTTTTCTGAGTACAGCATTCATATCGCGTGTCTGTACAAGTTCGAGTGCCTTCTTGAAGTTCTCGTCCTCGCTGTTGAATATCTGCATATATTCGCTTGTGTTCCAGATGTCGCGGGCAAGCAGTGCCTTCAGCTGCAATGAGAGCATTGGCAGTGAACGCTGGTACTCCTCTTCGCCGCCTGCGGGTGTGATGCTGTCCTTCTCGGCTGCTGCACGCAGGCTGCCCAAAAGCTCCTCGTCGACAACGAATCTTTCGGCAAACTCATCAATGTTCCTGTACTCCTTTGTGAGCTTGTCGCGGTTGCGGTCGAGGTAGCGCAGTGTTACCTGCAGCATTGTACCGCGGTTAACGATTGCACGATGGTATTTTGTGTATTTGTTTGTGTCGAGCGGAACAAAGTAGTCGGGCATAATGCCTCCTCCGCCGTACACTGTGCGTCCCATACGTATAGTGGTGAACTTGAGGGAGTCGGGAAAATGTATACTGTCGGCACTTGTAAGTTCGCCGTGGTTGTAGCGCTCCATAAGGTCGTTGCCGTACGATATCGAGTCGCCGTAGGGTTTCTGTATGTTACGTCCCGTGGGGGTGTAGTAACGCGATACGGTGAGGCGTATCATCGCTCCGTCGGGCAGTGTAAAGGCGCGTTGCACAAGACCTTTTCCAAATGAGCGTCGGCCAACAACCACGCCTCTGTCCCAGTCCTGTATGGCGCCTGCAAGGATCTCCGATGCCGATGCCGATGTCTCGTCAACAATAACGGCTACGTTGCCTTTTGTGAAGCGGCCGCCACCAGCGGCCGTGTAGTCGGTGCGGAGGAATACGCGTCCCTCGGTGTATACGATAAGGTCGTTGGGATTAAGGAATTCGTTGGCAATGTCCACTGCTGCCTGAAGGAAGCCACCGCCGTTGCCCTGAAGGTCGAGAATGAGGTTTTTCATACCCTGCTTCTTCAGTGAGTCGAGCTTGGTGACAAACTCCTGGTGTGTTGTTGCGCCGAATGAGTTTATGTGTATGTAGCCGTTCTTCTTGTCTACCATATATGCGGCATCGACGCTGTATGTCGCAATCTTGTCGCGTGTGAGTGTGAACACCAGTTGCTGGGGTACTCCGTTGCGCACTACGTTTACCTTTACGGTAGAGCCCTTAGGACCGCGCAGGCGCTTCATAATGTCGCCGCGGCTCATCTTTACTCCTGCAATGGTCGTGTCGTTCACCGATACTATGCGGTCGCCGGGCATAATGCCAGCCTTCTCCGACGGGCCGTTGAGCGTTGTCTGTATGACATAGAGTGTGTCCTCTACAATGTTGAACTGTATTCCTATGCCTTCGAAGTTGCCTTGCATAGCTTCGTTCAGGCTCTTGACCTCCTCGGGTGTCGAGTATGTCGAGTGGGGGTCTAGCTCCTTCAGCATAGCCCGTATTCCAGCTTCAACCACCTCCTTTTCGTTTACGGCATCTACATAGAAGCGTGTGATTATATTCTCGGAGTGCATAAGCTTTGCGAGTTGCTCGGGCAACCCGTTGTCCTGTGCCCTTACGGCGCCGGCAAGTGTCAGCAGTGTGAGTGCTGTATAAAGTAGTCTTTTCATATTGTCTCTGTTGTTTCTCTTGATAATTCCAGTTCCTTGTTTTACGGCAGCAGTTTGCTTACGTCCTTTCCGTAGCTCATAAGTTCGCGTACAGCGCTGCTGCTTATGGCTGCATATTCGGGCTCGCTGATGAGAAGCAGTGTGTCCACGCCGCCTATGCGCAGGTTCAGGTCGGCAAGGTCGCGCTCGTACTCAAAGTCCTTTACACTGCGCACTCCGCGCAGCAGGTGCGTGGCGCCTATGCTCCGTGCATAGTCGGTTGTCAGTCCCTCGTAGCTTGTGACCTCCACACGCGGCTCGTCGGCATAGAGCGTCTTTATGGCCTCTATGCGCTCTTCGATGCCGAGCATCGTCTGCTTGCCTATGTTGCGGCCAATGGCAATCACAATCCTGTCGCTCATTGCAAGGGCACGCTGCACAATGCGGTGGTGACCTATGGTGTATGGGTCGAATGTGCCTGCGAACAGCGCTGTTATCTGTTTATTGCTCATCTACCTTGTCCTCCTCTACAACCAGATTGTCGATAATGAAGTTCTGGCGTTCCATCGTGTTCTTGCCCATATAGTAACTCAAAAGGTCGTCGACCTTGTCGTCCTTGTGCATTGTCACACGCTCCAGACGCATATCCTCACCGATGAAATTGCGGAACTCGTCGGGCGAAATCTCTCCAAGTCCCTTGAATCGGGTAATCTCGGGGTTTGGTGACAGTTTCTCTATTGCTGCAATGCGCTCCTCGTCGGAGTAGCAGTATATTGTCTCGAACTCGCCTTTTGCCTTTTCCTCGGCGCTCTTCTTGCCGCGCGGTATCTTGCGCTTGTTGCGCACACGGAAAAGCGGTGTCTGCAATATATATACGTGTCCTTTCTTTATGAGCTCGGGGAAGAACTGCAGGAAGAAGGTTATCAGCAGCAGGCGTATGTGCATACCGTCGACATCGGCATCGGTAGCTACAATCACCTTGTTGTAGCGCAGTCCTTCGAGTCCGTCCTCTATGTTCAGTGCTGCCTGCAGCAGGTTGAACTCGTCGTTCTTGTACACTACCGCGCGGCTCATTCCGTAGCAGTTGAGGGGTTTTCCTCGCAGGCTGAATACGGCCTGTGTGTCGGCATTGCGGCACTTTGTTATTGAGCCGCTAGCCGAGTCGCCCTCGGTGATGAATATGCAGCTCTCGTCGACACGGTCGCCCTTGGGGTCGTTGTAGTGTATGCGGCAGTCGCGCAGCTTGCGGTTGTGCAGGCTCACTTTCTTTGCCTTTTCGCGTGCCTGCTTGGTGAGGCCTGCAAGCTCCTTGCGCTCCTTCTCCGACGCTGTTATCTTGGCGAGCATCGCCTCGCTCGTGTCGGGGTTGCGGTGCAGGAAGTTGTCGAGCTCCTCTTTTACAAAGTCGCCGATGAATTTCTTTACGCTGGTGCTGTTCTCGTCGGGAGCAATGCGCAGCGAACCGAGCTTCACTTTTGTCTGGCTCTCAAAGACGGGCTCCTGTATATTCACGGCTATCGCTGCCACAATACCGTTACGTATGTCGCTGTACTCGAAATTCTTGGCAGTGAAGAAGTCGTGTATGGTCTGTGCGACAAGCTCCTTGAATGCGCTCTGGTGCGTACCGCCCTGCGAGGTGTGCTGTCCGTTGACAAAAGAGTAGTACTCCTCGCCATACTGCGCGGCGTGGGTAAAGGCAATCTCAATGTCCTCGCCCTTGAGGTGTATGATGGGGTAGAGGCTCTCGGCAGTCATATTGTCGGTCAGTAGGTCGGCAAGGCCGTTGCGCGAGAGTATGCGTCTGCCGTTGAACATTATCGTAAGGCCGGTGTTCAGATAGGTGTAGTTGCGCAGCATTGTCTCTACTATCGCACTGCGGTACTCGTAGTTGGGGAAGAGCTTGCCGTCGGGGGTGAACGATACGTATGTACCGTTCTCGTCGTTGGTGCTTGTCGTGTTGTCCTCCTTCAGTATTCCTTTCGAGAATTTTGCGGTGCGTACAACACCGTCGCGGTAGCTGCGTACCTCGAAATCGAGACTCATCGCATTTACTGCCTTTATGCCCACACCGTTCAGTCCCACCGACTTCTTGAATGCCTTGCTGTCGTATTTTCCTCCTGTGTTGAGCATACTCACAGCCTCAATGAGCTTTCCTTGCGGGATACCTCGTCCGTAGTCCCTCACCGTTACGCTGCGGTTGTTCTCAATGTCAATCTCTATGCGTCGTCCAGCGCTCATCTTGAACTCGTCGATGCTGTTGTCAATGACCTCTTTGAGAAGCACGTATATTCCGTCGTCGCTCTGCGAACCGTCGCCCAGCTTTCCTATGTACATACCCGGGCGGGTACGTATGTGCTCCATATCGTCAAGGTGACGTATGTTGTCGTCGGTGTACTCCACGTGCTCCACCGTCTGTCCGTTTCCGTCGAAAAGTATATCTTCGTCCATAATTCTTGTGTCTCCTTAGTTCTTGTTCGCTTACAATGCTTTCTTATATGCGCGGCGGCGTTTGTGCTGTTCTTTCTCGAAACTCTCCCACTGCGATTGTATCTTGTCGTTGAGCTCAAGCTCGGGGTTGCTCTCGATGTCCACCACGCCCATTTCGATATAACGCGGCAAAAGGTCGTTTATTATCATAGCGTTCACTCCCTTGCCCTGATATTCGGGCTTTATTGCCATAAGAAGAAAATCGAGCCTCTTGGGATGGCGGTCGAAGAGCGGTTTCAGGAAATGTATCCAGCCGAAGGGAAAGAGCCGTCCGCCCGACTTCTGCAGCGCGCGGGCATACGATGCGAGGCTTACGCCTGTGCCTACAAGATTCCCGTTCTCGTCGACTACGAGTGATATGAGCCTCAGGTCTAACAGCGGCAGGTACATCTTGATGAACTGCTCTATCTGTCCGCCGCTGAGAGGCGAGTATCCGTACAGTGGTGAGTAGCACTCGTTGACAAGTTCAAAGAGTTGCTTGCCGTAGCGCTTGGCAAGCTCCCTGCGCGATGTACATTGCACTGTGTGCAGCTTGCAGCGTTTGGCCACTATTGCCGATATGCGTTCACTCTTCTCCCAATTCTTCTCGGGTACCTTGAAGAGGAACTCTACCCAGTCGACATCCTTCCCGTATCCGAGTTTCTCTATGTGTTCCTTGTAGTATGGGTAGTTGTATATCGTTGCCATTGTGCCCAGTCGGTCGTAACCCTCTATGAGCAAGCCTTCGGGGTCGAAGTCGGTAAATCCCAACGGGCCTTGTATCTCTTCCATTCCACGTTCGCGTCCCCACTGTTCCACTTTCTCCAATAGAGCCTTCGACACCTCGGTATCGTCGATGAAATCCATCCAGCCGAAGCGCACGGCTTTTATATTCCACTTTTCATTGGCCCTGTTGTTTATTATAGCTGCTACGCGTCCCGCAAGTTCTCCATCCTTGTAGGCCAGGAAATAGTCGGCTTCGCAGAATTCGAATGCAGCGTTGTGTCTCTTGTCCAGGGTGTTCAATGTGTCTTCGTAAAGTTCGGGTACATAATAGGGGTTACCCTTATACAGTCCGTTGGCAAAGCCTGCAAACAGTTTGAGTTGCTTTCTTGTGACTACCTTTACAATCTCTATTGCCATATTTACAGAGGTTTTATCGTTGTTTGCAAAAATGGGGTTATCCTCGCATAATGAGGTATACGGTATATGCTATGTATGTAGCCACGAGCAGTGCGCCTTCGCCACGCTTTATGATGTTTTTCCCACCGAACTTTCCTACAAAATATATCAGTAATGACGAGAATATAAGTACATAGTAGTCGACAAAACTGAAGCCGTCGAGACAGATGGGGGTAATTGTGGCACTGCAGCCCAGGATGAAGAAAATGTTCAATATGTTGCTGCCTAGCACATTGCCTAGCGCTATTCCTACGTTGCCTTTGCGTGCTGCGCTCACCGATACCGCGAGCTCGGGCAATGAGCTTCCTGCCGATACGATGGTAATACCTATTACGGCCTCGGACAATCCTATGAAACGGGCTATCTCCGTTGCTCCGTCAACAAAGATGTTGCCTCCGAATATGAGTCCTGCAAGACCGCCTGCCAGCGCAAGGAAAATCTTTCCGTTGCTCATAGGCGCGTAGCTCTCTTCTTCCTCGGTACCGTCTCCTGTTATCGAGAATGTATATCGGATGAAAACAGCCAGGAAACATAGCAACAGCAATCCGCTGTATCGTGTTATATATTCGCCCGGAGCGCCTCCTGCAAGCATACTGCCCGACACAAGGATGAGCACCACCGATGCCAGCAGGTTGAACGGCAATTCCCTCGACAGCATACGGGGGTTGAATTTTATGGGTGCAATGAGCGCTGCTACACCCAGTATCAATAGTCCGTTGAAAATGTTGCTTCCGATGATGTTGCCCAACGATATTCCCGAACTTCCTTTTAGAGCCGAACTGAGGCTTATCACAAGTTCGGGCAACGATGTTCCCAATGCCACAATTGTAAGTCCAATCACAAGTTCGCTTATCTTGAAGCGCCGTGCAAGTTCCGATGCTCCTTTTGTCAACCAGTCGGCGCTCAGAATGACCAGTGTTATGCCTGCTATGAAAGATATTAGTGATAGTATCATATTGATGATATATTATATCTTGCGAAGATACGAACAAACGGGCAAAATAACAAATTACAGCGAGTGCATTTTTTGAATGTCTTATAGGCGGGCATAGCAGGAGGACAACCCGTCTTGCTCTTGGGTTGTCCTCCTGCTATGTATTGATGTGCTCCGATAAATATTATCTTCCCTTGATATACTCTATAGCCTCCTTAACAGTCATTTGTGGAAGAGAGCATAGCGAGGTTATCAGTCGCCACAGTGCAAGCTCCTTCTCGTCAATCTCGCCGTCTATAATCATTGTGGTTCCAAGATAAGCGCTTACATATCTCTTTCTCTCATCGTCCAGTGCGGCAATAGTACCCACGGCTTTTGATGTTTCCATCTCCTCGGCCATTTTCAGTATTGTAGAACTCTCGGTTATGCCGAATCTTGCCATCTCTGTTGCGATGTATCTTATTTCCTTATTGTCTATCTTGTCATCGGCATTCACAATTGCGAATACCATTTTTGTGATAGCTGCAAATTCAATACCTGTAAAAGTCATATCTCTTTGTTTTTGTCTGTATTGGCGGTTGGCTCAGTTTTTCTGTAATGCAGGAAACTGGTCGCTTGTTATTGCATACTGGATATATATGTGATTGATTCCTTGATGCTCATTTCGGGCAGTCTGCACATAGACGATACCAATCGCCACAGAGCAACCTCCTTGTCGCTTAAATTGCCGTCTACAGCCATTATCGTACCCAGATATGCGCATACATATTTTTTTCTCTCATCGTCGAATGAGTCTATGACAGCTATAGCCTGTGATGTCTCCATCGTATTGGCCTCTGTTATGAAGTTCTCTATGTCATTGTCGTTGAAACCGAATCTAAGAGCCTCTTTGGCCATACATCTTACCTCGTTCTCTTCGACTCTGCCGTCGGCGTTGATGACTGCAATCACAATTTTTGTGATTGCCGAAAATTCCAGCTCAGTGAATCTCATATGCGTGTTGTTTGCAGTTGTAAATTATGGGGAGAGTACCTGTTGTGTGTGCTTCCCGCTGTTTTTCATTAGGAACAGTTTCTTATTATGCTCTTTTGCAAATATATATCTTTGTTGCTGTATTGACAAGAGGGCGATATGAAAATATGAAAAAAAGAGTAGACCGTTCCTTTTACTGCTCCCTCACCAGTGGATAGGGCCACGCAGCCTGCATAATCTTGTTCTTGAGCAGCGCGGGGTAGTGGGGGTTGTCGCCCAGGAACTGCTCCAGCTCACGCACTGCCTCTTTGCCGTGTTGCTCCTTGAGCAGGGTACGTGCCCAGTTCTGCGGAAAGAATATGTCGCTTGTGCGCTGTATCTGCTGCAGGGCATCGAGGGCAGGACGTATGTATCCTACTGCCTGTGCGCGGCGTGTATGGTGGCACAGATAGCCCAATGTCTTCAGTGCCCACGGCTCTATGCGGCGGTTCTCGGGCAGCAGCAACGAGCGGAACAGTGCCTCCTGCTCCAGCGTGTCGGGTGTAACGGCCCGCGAGATAAAGTCGAACTGACGCAGGCGGTCGGGGTTCTTTATCCTCTCGCGTTGTGTCCCTGTTATTTCCTTGTATCTCTCGGGGAAGCGTAGGGAGAGCTCGTAGGCCAGTGTCATATAGTCATTCTCGCTAAGCAGCGGGTGGCTCTTCTCTTTCCAAATGGTATATAGCTTATCGCATACCTCGTGCGACGTTGCAGCCGGAATGAGCGTGCGCACTATTTGCAGGCGGAAGCTCTTGAGCGGGTGCCCGTTGGCAAGTGCCAGCAACTGTCTCTCCATTTGAGGGTCGCGTATTTCTACCAGCGGTCTGTAGAGATAGCTGCAGATGCTCGATGCTATAAGCGCGTTCCTCTCTTTCCCTGCTCCTGCGATGAGGCTTGCGAGCCACTGTGCGGCACTCAACCTGCGGTGCTGGTACTCTTCGTGCAGGTTCATAAGCTGTGCTTGGCGGCACACCTCGTCCTCTATGGCGTGCCAGTTGCCGAGCGCCCATTCGAGGCTGCTGTTGTCGTATATGAAGTATCCGTATCCTCTTCCGTCGCTGTTGGGGAGTACGTAATCGGTTTTTTCGGTAAGGGGTATCTTGTGGAGTGTGTCGGTGATGCTTATTTCCATCTCCTTGCACCCGCTCCCCAAAAGCGTAACGCCAAAGCTCTGCTGCCATACGAGATTTCTGCCGTAGGGGTCGCTCTGCCGCACAATGAGTGTGTCGTTGCAAAGAGTAAAGGCTATATTGGGCATTCCTCGCTGGTTCACCCACGCATCGCTGAATGCTGCAAGGTCGGCGCTGCATCTGCTGTCAAGGATAGCGATGAGGTCGTCCCACGTGGCGTTGCCGTAGGCGTAGCGGGTGAGGTACTCGTTTATTCCCTCGCGGAAGGCCTCCTCGCCCATAATCTCTATGAGCTTTTCGAGTGTTACAGGTGCCTTGTTGTATATTATGCTGTTGTATATGAGCCCTGCGTTGCACATATTGTCGAGCGGCTGCTTTATGGAGGTTCCTCCAGCAGTGCGGTCCTCGGTGAGCGCGGGGGTTACAATGCTCTTTAGCCATCCTAAGCGGTGGTTTATCCCAGGGAACTGCGGCTCTGTTATCCGTGCGGCAAAGTAGTTGGCAAACACCTCTTTGGTCCACACATCGTCGAACCACTGCATTGTCACAAAATCGCCGAACCACATATGCGCCGTCTCGTGTGCGATGAGCTCGGCTCGGCGCAGCTCCTCGTCGGGCGTGGGGTGCTCGCTCAGGAACAGTTGCGTGTCGTTGTATAGTGTAGCTCCCGTGTGCTCCATTCCTCCATACTGGAATCCCGGCAGTATTACAAAATCATATTTTGCAAAGGGATAGGCCACACCCGTGTACTCCTCGAGCCAGTCGAGTGCATCGGCCACCTGCCCGAATATGACGGGTAGCTGGGCTATGCGCTTGGGGTCGGTCTCGCGGTAGTATGCGGCAAAGGAGTGCTTGCCGTTGTCGTTTAGTTCGCGCTCAAATTCTCCCGCCACAAAGGAGAAGAGGTAGCTGCTCAACGGCTCTGTGGGTGCGAATGTTATCCTTTTGCGGCTGTCGAACTGCTCCTCGCTGGCAACGGCGCTGTTTGCCACGGCTGTCCACTCGGCGGGCAGCTCCAGCGTGAGGGTGAAGGTTGCCTTGAGGTCGGGCTGGTCGAAGCAGGGGAAAAGGGTGCGTGCCCTGTCGGGGACGAGGAGGGTGTACAGGAACTCATCGTTGCGGTTGAGCGATTGGTCTGCAGCGGTGAATGTAACCTCGATGCTGTTCTTCCCGCTCTCCACTGCTGCCTGCGGAATGATGATGTGTTCGTTCCTCAGGGTGTATGCTGTGGCTTTTCCGTTCACCGTTACCTCCTTTATGCGGTCGGTCTCGCGGTAGTCTACTATAATCTCGCGTGGTTTCTCCAGCGAGAAACTTATTTCTGCAACTCCTTCTACAGGACTGCTTTTCTCTTTGGGAATAGAGAAGTACAGCGAGTATGCAAGCTCCTTTATGCTCTCCTTACGCTGTTGCGCAAGTTCTGTCGATACGCCGCTGTCGTACAGTGCTGCGGAGGTTTCCTTACAGGGTGTGCAGGCTGTCAGCAGCATCGTTGCCAATATCAATGTGATTATCTCTCTTTTCATAATATCTAAATTATAGCATTGGCAAAGATAGCAACAAGCGAGCGAGAAATATCAAGTTTACTTGAATATTTATTACAGCGAGCGCCTGCTATCTTCGCGGTTTACCGCAAAGTTCAACAAGCGAGCGAGAAAGTTTACAAAAGCGAATGGAAAAATTTATTATACAAACAGAGGGTGGCTAAAATGCCGCCCTCAGTTTGTGATTCACCTGTTTGTGTTGAGGCTTTTCTTCAAGCAATATCCTATTGCCATAAATCCCCCCAAGCATCCTTTTCCTCGCGTTTGGCTCTTCCACCTGTATTTATCTCCTTATCATCTATCGCTATGCTGCTGCAGATGACATTGCACTCGCAGATGTTTATTTCCTCTACAGCAGGTGCTGTATATTCTCTTTTTTTCATAGCTGTCACTTGATATATATTTTTCTGTTGTTCTTTATGACAATACCGCTCTTGGGCAACTCCTTGAGTCTCCTGCCGTATATGTCAAAGATTGCCTCGGAGTCGCTGTGTGCGCCTATATTGCCTATGCCGGTGGTGTTTCCGTCGTGTACCACCGAAAGCATAGATGCCTCTACTCCTGCCGGAAGTTCAAGATAGCAGCGGTATGGCGAGAGCCAGGCCTTGTTGCCCGCCTTCTGCATCTTGTCACCTGTTATATTCAGGATATACTTGCCTGCAATCCCGTTGCCGTCCATTGCCTCGAATGTGCCTGTCCAGCCCTCGCTGGCGATAATCTCGCTCGAAGCCTGCTGTACATTGGCTGTGAATTCAATCTCCATCCTTCCGTCCGACGCTGTTCCTGTATATCGGAATATATAAGGAACACCTGCCTTCAGGTTCTCGTCGTCGGCAAGTTCGGCAAAGACTATGCAGTTGTCGCCAAAGCCACTGAATTTCTCAAAGACAAAGCCCTGGGCCTTTATCTCGGTTATATCGGTGTCATAGGGCAATACGATAGTCTCGAAGCCGCCGTCGAGGTATGCGTTGCGGGTGTAGCTGCAGGCTATTCCTTCGGCTGTAGTGCTGTGCAGCCTGCCGCTGAAAGGCAAATCGGTGTTGTCGTCGAGCAGTAGTGCCGTACGGTGTGTAGAACTGTTGCCGAAGGCGAGGTTGTACGGTTGCGAGTTGAGCGAACCGTACTGCTTGTCCGATATGAACTCCATCTGGGGCGAAACGGCTGTAACGACCTCTGTCTTGTTGCGGTGGTCGTAGAGGCGGAAAGTGACTGTCTCGTTCTCCTCTCCCTTTATTGTCAGTGTCGAGTAGAAATAGAACTTGTCGTAAAAATCCTTCGATGAGTAGAGCGGCGATGATAAGCGGCACTCCTCGCCACAGAATACGCCAATCTCAAAGGCACTGTCGCATTGCACCTCGTCAATGGTTACTGTTACGGCCATTGTAAAGTTGCTCTCGAAATTCTTGTCGACAGCCTCGAAATGGTTGGCCTTCTTGCGGTACCAGTCGGGTATATAGTTCTGCGCTGTCGAGTGTACAGTAGTGGCGCATAGGAGCGCCACTACTGCAAATAGTCTTTTAATCATTCTGCTTGTCGTTTAATGAATCGTTTGTAACATATTCTCTGACCCTCTGTGGTGAAGAACTTGAAGATGTACTGTCCGTCGTTCAGGCTGTTCTCGTTGAAGCCGGCTGCAGGACCCGAGTAGAAAATGTGTCCGTTGAGGCCTGCCACCTGCATTCGGCTGCAGTTGCCCTCGGAGAACATCTTGTCGATGCCGGTTGTCTCGCCCACAGTAATGGCAAACGGGTTGTCGTAGTTGCCGAGTGTAACGTCCTCGCCAAAGTACAGCGATGCGGAAGACTCTACAATATTGCCGTTGATTACTGCGATTATTGTAAGTCGGCCAGCCGTTGTCTTGTCGCCGGGAACGGTGAGGTAGAAGTAGCCGTCGCTGTTCATATTTGCAGCGGCGATACAGGTGCTGCCGTCGAGCACTGCTACCTGCTGTACATTCTCAAGAATATTGCCATTCTCCTCTACAACTGCAAGAATGGTCATATTGCTCTCGTACAGGCAGGCATCAACGGGGGTAAACATATTCTCCTCCACCATTCTTGCAGCAGGAGCAAACGATGCACCGCTTACGTTGCGCTGTGTGGGGTAGCTGATGCTTGTTCCCTTGTCGGAGCTATGATGGTACAGATAGCCCTTGCCCGGTGTGAGCGACTTGAGCGTTCCGTTCCACTCTGTGCCGTTGTACATTGCAACGCCCTCCTGTCCCTTGATAAGGTCGTTTCTTGCAGGCTCTGTGCTTGCAAGGGCATCATCGAGCGACATTGCGAAGCTGCGTGTGTAGGGAATCCAGTTCCAGCCCTTGGCTATTGCAATGTCTGTTCCCTCCTCCTGCTCACCGTTCACAATAAGCGTGTCGGCTGCGTTCATTTGTATCTTGTACATAGAGCGGGTAGAGATATAAGAGATATTGCCCTCTATCAGCTCCTCGCTGTACCATTTGTCCAGCCCGGTAAGATACTCGCTGTAAGATGCCAGGTTCTTGATGATGATACCGTTGGGGTTTATGCTCTCAAGGATATAGTTGATGGCATTGCTGCTCTCCTTGTTGTTCACATATACCGAAATCCAGTTCCAGTTCTTGTTGAGAGGTGTGCTCTGCTGTATGTAGTTGGTTGCATATATGACGTATGTATTGTCGTAGTTGCCCCACATTGCATTCTCTTTGTATGTGAGGGCGCTTGCCGCTTCATTCTCCACGTCGGCATTGCTGTCGGCAAAAGCCTTTACGATGGGGTGTACAAGGCCTGTGCTTGCATCCCACACTCTCAACTCAATCTCCTTCCCTTTGTCCTCGGAGTGGCCGAAAATATTCAGATATGCACGGTAGCTGTCGCTGAACTCTTCGTACTGCACATTTGTAACACCCGCGCACTTTCCGTCGATGAATGCAGCTAAAAGGTCGTCCTCGTCCTCGCTGTATGTAATCTTGCCGCCGGCATTGATTTTTACAGCTGCGAACAGGGTAGAGCTTCCCTCGTAATCCCAGGGATTGACACTCCAGTCGGGAGCATCGGCCTTGAGGTTCATATTCACAGTGAGTGGTACGGGGATTGCATTGTTGCCGCTCATATATATGGTGAACTCGCTCTTTCCTGTAGGTGCCGATGCATCTACGGTGAATGTAATCTCCTGGTTGCCGAGTGCAGGCAGTGAACCCGATGTGAAGTTTGCGCTCAACCACGAGGGCAGGTCGCCCAGCATCCACTGCTCCGATTGTGCGCTCTGGTTGGCTATTGTCGCTGTGAATTTCTTCTCCTCGCCAATACGTCCTGTAACGTCAATGTTGTTGTCGAACCATATTAGCTGGTTGCGTTTCACCAGTGCACTCCAGGTGACGGGAAGCGACTTGTTACCGTTGAGGTCGAGGACATCCTTCACTGTGATGTTCACTGTTGTTCCCTCAAGACGGTCGGCATCCTCGTTGAGCTCAATTATAATGCCGCGGTCGCTTGCTACAAAATTGTAGTTGAGGTTGGTGGCGTTGCCGGCGGGCTTCAGTGCAGGAGCCTCGTCGGTAAAGCTTACGTTGTGCTCAGCAGTCTTGAGTGCAGCGATGTTGTGCTTCCTTGTTACCATATCAAGGGTTGAGCCCTCTGTTACAACCTGTGAGTTAGCGTCGAGCTTCTCCTCCTCAAACGGATAGTATGCAATGAGTCCAGCCTCATTGCCGCTCAGACGCTGGTTCATACGCTCGCGTATCACGCTTGCATTGACTGTGGCGTTCCAGATGCGTATCTCGTCCACCTCGCCTCTGAGTTTGTTCTGTATTGCATCCTGCCCGCTATCCTCGTTACGCACACGCTGTGCACCGAGGTATATCCAAGCACTCTGCAATGCCGGCATATTGGTAGATGCAACCTGTCCGGCAGACTCACCGTCGATATATGCAACAGTGTTGCCGTTGCGCAGTATGTTTATTGCCAGATGATGCCATTTGTCGTCGTTGTAGCTCTTTGTGCCCATTGACATAATAACCTTGTCATTGGCATAGAGTTTCATCTTGCCGTTCTCAAGGGCTACGCCAAATGCGTTGCTGTCGAACAGATAAGCAACGTTGCCGTCCTGCTTTGCCTCGGCACGGAACCACATCTCTATAAGGTAATCGTCTGTAACGCCTATAGAAGACTCCGACATATTTATGGCAATAGCATCGTTCTCGCTGTAGAGTGCATCCACAAGATTCAGCGCCTTGTTCTTGTTGTTCAGGTACCAGCTTGTAGCGCCTATGTTCATATGGCGGTTACGTGCAAAGTCCTTGGCTTGTGTGCCCACACCCTCGTTGAACTTCCAATAACCTATGAGGTGCTCTGTGGTAGGCTTCTTGCTGTCGTGCATCTGGGCCTGAAGGTTCTCAACTTCTATTGCTGCGTCCCAAAGTGCCACCTCGTGGATGGCTCCGGTAAATCCTTTGCCAAGTGCCACTGCGCCGTTACCCTCGTATCTCTCGATAGACTGCTCGTAGGCAAGGTACTCGCTTGTCGCATCGGTTGCATAGAGAGCAGTGTAGTATGCTCCTTCGTGCTGCTCCTGGTTGAGGCTGAATGCCAGATATATCCATTTGCCGGCAGGCAAAGAAACGGCAGGATATGAGCGTACCTCACCGTTCACGGTGAGATAGTATTTTCCGTCCATCTCCTTTATGCCAAGCTCCATCTTGTTGGAGCCGTTGCCGTGGCTGAATATAGTGCCCTCGCCTTTAATCATTACCCACATATCAACAGCAAAGCTCTTTCCTGTGAGGTTGATGCTTGCTTCGGTCTTTGCAACTGCGTCGTCTGCGCCCGTAGCCTGCATTGCGATGCTGTGGGCAATGTTGTCGCCGTTGAGTGCCGCTGTTACAAGGAAGTTGCCTTCCGATGTCAGTCGGCCGCTGTTGATATCCTCGTTGAATGTAAGCTCAATATCCTCGCCTGCTGCAAGAATGCCGTTGGCAGGCTTGGGAGTGCCGAACACTGTCGGGCGTGCCATATCCTTTATTACCTCTATAGCATCGGTTACAAGTGTCGACTCGCCTGTTCCGTATGTGCTTGCCGAGAGTACGCGGAATGTATATCTGCCGTCGGCAAACGGGCTCATATCAAGGCTGTATGTGACATTGGCAGTCTCGGGCAGCAGTGCCTGTGTTGACGACAGTTGCTGCCCCTCCTTTGCATTCACAAGATACTCCTTGAGCAATGTCCAGTCTGTATCGCCCTGCTTCATATACTGAATGCGGAATGCCTTCAGGTTGTAGTAGTTGCGGTCGAAGCTGTTGAATGTGATGTCGAGGTTGGTACCGCTTGTGGTGTTGAGCAGTGTGCGGCTCAACTCCATCTTTACGGGCGATGATGAGGGTACATAGTGTGCCGAGATGTACACTGTGTCGGCAATTACGGGATAAACTCCTGTGGGGTCGCCCTGTACACGCGAAACGAGTGCAATACCAATGTTCTCGTAGTCGAGAATACCGGGGTTGCTCTGCTTCAGGAGCAAGGTCTTTTTCACTGTCTGTCCTGCTGGAATCTTCATTGTGCGGCCTGTTGACAGCGGAGTGCCGTCAACGCTTATCTGTGCACCGTTGTGGTTGGTCTCCTCAATAAGCATAAGGTTGTAGAGCATATCAAGGTCAACCTCCGAATTGTTGCTAAGCAGCAGTGTGTAGCTTGCAGCAGAACCCGAAGGAATATTTGTTACGGTAGCAAGCTCTACATCAATAGTAGGTACTTCGAGCCGCATTGTACCCTCGTGCAGCTTGTGCTTTCCGGGCTGGTAGTATTTGGTGTACTCCTCGCCTTCGTATGGCGCGCTTGTCTGTCCTGCACGGGTACGGAAGATGTAGCTGTTCGAGCTCTTGTACACATCGACACTCAGCGCATCGAATACATCTTCGTCGAGGTTGAACGAGAGGCTTGCCGATTGTGACTCTGTGTCGGCGGCATACCTGTGGCGTGTACCTCCGGTCTCGGTAGATGTTTCAAGGTCCCAGCCTGCATTGTTCACATTGAAACCTTTTACGTTTCCCAAAATGGCAATTGCGCCGCTGTTATGCTCGCTGCTGTCTACAAAAGTGGTGTCTGTCTCGTAGGAGTAGCTCACTTTGGTGCCGCCTTCGAACGAGTAGTTCTTGAGCAGTCTATTTTCGCGGTTTTCCCACGCTCTGACTTTTTCCTCCTCGTTTGCAGCAAGATGCCTTACCCAGTTGCTTATCTGCAGGTTGTACTGGTAAACGCTGTCCTGGTCGGCTTGTACGGTCTCGCCCAACCTGTATACGTGCTCCTCTTTAAGTCTTAAGGGAAGTACCACTTTGTAGCTGGGGCCTTCGAGCTCGCCGAATGCTACCGCTTTGTCGCCCCATACTTCTGTGTCGTGGTTGTTTGAACCGAATCTGGGGTCGTCGGGCGAGAGTGTTGTGATGAATTTCAATCCGTCGGTGTTGTTCTGGTAATTGGTGTACTCTTCGGGCGAGAGTGTAATTAGCAGGTCATTGCGCAATGCCTCAAGGTTAGGCAACAGGAAGGTCTCGATGTAGAATACACTGTAGGTGAAGTATGTCGAGAATTTGTCGCCTACAGAGAGAATGTCCTGAACGCCCAGTGTGATGTTGTTGTCAGCATCGCGCGTAAAGCCCACCTCACGTGCCTTGCCGAAGACAAGGTTGGTTGCCTGGCCAATGAAGACGTCGCCAAGAGTACCCACAAGATTCCTGTCCGAAGATGTGGATATTGCCTCGGTTATTGTCAGTGAGTGTGACCTTGTTGTTGCATTTTCTCCCTTGGAGACGGCCTTGCCGCCCCACGAGAGGTCGTCCTTCAGCGCTGTCTCCTGTTTGTAGGCGACACCTACACCGGTAATGAGTGTTACTTCTCCTCCAAAGTGGTGTGTATTCTTGATTACGATTGTTGCGTCCCAGTTATGTCCAATCTTCTTTTCGTAGGCAGTCATTGTGCCGCTTGACCATTCTGCGCTTGAATTGCTGCCGGGAGGGTCGCGAAGAACCATAAGAACCTTGTCGGGGCCCATAGTCACAAAGTTGTTGCCAGTGGGCAATGAGCCAAGAATGACTCCTTCCATATACTCCTTGCCGTCAATCTTCCAGGACTTCACTTCTCCGCCCACTTCGTACGTCATTGAAATGGTGCGGGTGTAGGGAGCTGTGATATTGGCCAGTCCTGCCTTCCATTGGTAGGTTGCTTCACCTTTATCGTCGAGTTGGAGCTGGTTGCTCTCAAGGTTCACTACATCGCCCACCTGCACGTCGTCGTCGCTGTTCTCGTCCACTTCCACAATTATGGGCTGTCCGTCGGAAAGGGCATTGGATATTGTAACAATGCAATTCTTCAATGGAACGGTTGTTGTAATCTCTTTTCCGCTGTCGTAGTTGGTGTATTGCTCATATCCCTTGAGCTTGAATGTATATGGGTCGCCCTGTACAAAGAACGGAACACCGTACTTGTAAGAGCCGTCAGTACCGATGATGTCAACAGTGAAATTGCCTAATTCATCGGTTACAGTGTATTTCTCAATACCGAACTTCCCGTTCTCCATATTGCTTTGTGTTACGGTAAAGACAGGTGCCGAGTGGTAGACGCAGTTGTATTTGCAGTTGTATTCGAACAGTTGTTGAGTTCCATTTTCATTGACAAGTGTATCACAGGATACAGCCAATGGGTTGCTAATATCAGCAAGTCCTGCAGTGCCTACAGTTTGATTGGTGCTTATGACTATTGGAGCCGATACATTGTAGACAAGCGGTGGAACCAATGCCGAGAATTCACCCGTCTCGGCATCGGTGCTGATGTATATCTTGCCGGCATTGTCGCCGCTTCCGCGCCAAGAGTCGCTGTTCACATTTGTGCTTGCCGATGCTGCAGGCAGTATCTCGGTGTTGTTCTCATAACTTACTACTGTGCCGTCAACCTTCTTGACAACGTTAAGGGAGTAGATGTCGTTTGTGGGTGTCAATACCAACTGCGCAACGCCGATATTGTTGTTGCTGATACCGTAGCCGACAGCCTTGTTGCCCTCGATGTCACCGCCCACAACGCGTCCTGCTATGTGTACAAGGGTGTTGTCGTAGAATGTGAGGTTCGATACGGGTTGTTCGAATTTGTATCTTGTGCCCACACTGGTGGGGTAACGACCATCGCCGAGAAAAGTATGTCCGCTCTTCTCAATCTGGATATAGTGCTCGCCAATGGGTACGCTGATTTCGAAACGTCCGTACTCGTCGGTCTCAATCATTTTGCCCTCCTTGGTACATACCTCCTCGTCGACATATATACGGCAGCCCTGTACGGGGTATGTGGTGTTCTCGTAATATACGATGCCGCTTACGGGGAAGCTGCTGACATCCTCGAAGCTCACGTCGTCGTGTGTGAGTGTGTTGTTGCTTACATAGCGTGTGTGGTAGCTTGGGCTGAACTCGTGTATGCCCATCACGGGACGAACGATATATGCCGTACCATCGCCGCTGAAAGGTACTCCGCGGATTACGTAATTACCGTTCTCGTCGGTAAGGCCATAGAGCGATAGCTGCTTCTCGGTGGGCACAACCTCCGACATAAGGGCATCGCCCTTTATCGCGGCGTGGTTGCTGTTTGCAATACCGTTGGTCTTGCTGTAGTCGTATGCGTTATGTAGGCCCTTTATCCCCTCGTCCATTTGCCAGTAGCAGAGCAGGTTGGCCTCGGTGCAGGTGAGTATACGGTCGTGAGTGTTGATTATATCTTTGTCACTGAGCATTTTTGACCATATACGAATCTCGTCGATGTAACCCTTGAAGCCACTTGTTCCGAAAGTGAATGTACGTAAGCGCTCCTTGTCGTCGAGCTTCACATTCTCCTTACCGGTGAATGTTTTCATCTGCTTGCCCTCGACAAACTCAATGTCCTCGCTATCGGAAGTAATTGTGCGTATGCAGTATGTATTTGCACCGTCGTACGAGAATACAAGATGAGTATATGTATCCGCCGGTATCACAATGCCTGTAGCCTCGTTTGTAACTGTGCCATTGCTGGTAGCGCTCTTTACATACAATTCGTATCCCTGCATTGCGGGAGATACCGACACGCCTGCGTAACCATTTACGTCGATGAGTGCCTGTGTGCCGCTAATACCTGTCTCGGGGCGTACATACATCTGAATGCTCCAGGGACGGTTGTTGCCTGTGAAGTAGTTCGCGATAACCTCGTTCGAGGGCTTCCATTCAAGTCCGTCTGTCTCATCGCCGTTAAGGTACAGCGAGTAGAACTGTTTGCTGGTATTGTCGTTATTGTCGCTCTTGGTCAGCAGTACTTTTGCTCCTGGTACGGCAGTGCCTGTATCGTATTTTATGCGTCCTGTAACAATTCCGCGTGTTTGCACAAAACCGTCGCTTTCCTTCGAGTTGCCCTCGACCCACCTTGTCTCTGTGGTCTCGGTATCTTCCATACTGGCAAATGCCGTTACCTTGTAGTCGTAGAACTGGCCCGGCTGTGCTGATATGTCCTCATAGTAGTAAGTAGATTCCTTGCCAACAGCCTCATAAATCTTTGTGAATATGGCCTGCTGGTCACCAAGCAGTTTGCGGCTCACCACATAACGAGTATCGCCCTTGCCAAGCACATTTACATTCCAGTTCAACTTGACCATATTGCTGTATGTGCCTTGCGATGCGGTGAACTCATTGATGGTTGTCATCACTGCGTAGCATATTGACTTTTCCTCGGAGTAGAAGTCCTGCTCCCACTAGCTGGTTTTGATACGGTACTTGTACTCTGTGAATGACTCGACGTCCTTGTCTATGTAGGTTGTTCCGGTCTGTCCTCTCTCGTTCAAATTCTGCCACTCATTAAGTTCATTATCCCAACGCTGTACGATGAACGTTACATTGTTCTCTTTCTCGGGTGTCCAGCTGAGCAGAATACCGCCGTTTGTACCGTTGTAGAGTTCGGCATTCACATCTGAGAATGAGAATGTGTTATCGTGTGCCAGGCTGCAGCTGCAACTAAGTTTCGAGTTGATGGGCTCTGTGACATTATCATACGAATTCGGCGCGAATGTCACCCAGTAGGTATATTCGGCACCGGTTTCAATGTCGCTGTCGGTGTATGAACTGTTACTTCTGCTCAGACGGCTCGCTGTCAACATCTCGACGCCTGTCTCGCCCTTCTTCTGCCGGAATACCAGCCATCCGCCATTTGTGTTGTAGATGTTCTGGTCATCCTGCTGTGGTGTCCAAGTTAGTCTTACGCTGTTGTTCCATTTGTTCTGTGTAACCACAAGGTTGCTGGGATAGGTACATCCTGGTACGACAGTCGATATCAAATTGGCTTGGAAATGCTGGTTGACAGTCTTTGTCTCCTCTTTGGCATTTTCGTGGGGCGCGCTCTGTCCGCTGATTGTATACGAACGTTTGTAGTACTGATGATAATAGATTGTGTAGCTCTCTGTCTCGTCAAATGTAGCGTCGAGCGTATATGTGCTCTTGCCGTCGCTAAGTTCTGCGCTACCGTAATTGTTGATATAGTAACCGTGCTCGTCGGTCTCCTTGCCGTTACTGAAGCCATAGTATTCGTCCCAGTCCTTATGGTTTTTACCGTTTATGGAGACTGCAATCTTGCCACCAGGCTTGCGGGTGAATGTGGCGTTGTCGGTCCCGGGGATATTGTATGTAACCTGCTTATAGCGGGCAACACCGTTGCCTCTGTGTCTTACACCTGGTCCCTGCCAAACAGAACCGTCAACAGGATTGCCGAGTGAACTCTCTTCCTGCCCAATCCAATATCCATTGCCTTCGTTGTCGTCTTTGTCCCACCAACCGGTCCAGCGGACGTAGAAGTACGACATCTCCTCGGGACCCATAAGTCGTCCCGGGTAGAATGCAATTTCGTGGGTGATGATGTCCTCGTGTCTTTTTTCGTTCTGCACGTCGCCTACACCGTATGAAGCGTTCTGGCGCTGGGTGATACCGTAAGTGTATTCCATATAAAGGATTTCCTCGCCTCGCCAGAAAGGGGTGTAGAAATACTCGTCGGGATTAGTCCTGTATGTCTCCCAGCCGGCCTTGTTTCCCCCTACATACCAGCGTGAATAGCGTAGGGCATCGTCGATGCCCTCGTGGTCGTAGTTGGCGAAGCGCCAGCCAACCCACGGCTTGTCAAGCGTCAGTTCTGTATTTGTGAACTGGAAGTATCCGTTGTGGTTGCCAGCCTGCCAGTAATCGGCTCGCGCAGCATTGGTTCCACTGAATGCAAGCAGAACCAACAGTAGACTTCTTGTTATAAACTGTTTCATATAGGTAAAATTAATTGTTAATGCAGTGTATTTTGTACGTATGGAAGTATAATGCCTGTATATCCTAAGTGTAAAATATCTTCGGCTCCGCTGCTTGCAGCAGGTGCAGCAGGGCAAGAGAGGGGGATTACCGTAGTGAAAGCCGCAAAGAGAACCGCTGTCGCAGTTCTCTTCCGTGGCATTTATTCTTACATTCCAAATTGAGTGGCGTCTTATCTCTTCACCACCTTCACTATGTTCTTGTCGTATTTCACAATGTAGATTCCTGTTTCAAGGTCGGCAATGGAGATGTTGCTGCTGTTTGCTCTCTTGACTGCACGGCCGCTCGCATCAAGTACCTCAATGACACCTTCCTTGGCAACGGAAATGACATTGCTACCACTGTCGTAGTGTATTCCTGCTACGTTCTCCTCAACATCTTCAATGCCTGTCGTGAGATTGAAGATACAGGTGAAATACTCGTCAAGCGGTTCACCGTTCACATCGTATAGAACGAACACTATACCATACTCGCCTTCCTCCAACGGTATCCTGAATTCTGCACTTCTGTTCAGTGTGTGGCACTCACCGCACTCTCCCGATGCAATGTATTCTGCAACCGCTTCAAGGGCATTCTCGTGGGTCTCGTTGGAAATGAGGAACTTGTATTCCGAAATGTCCTTGCCCATTATTGTACGTATCACGGCACACAGGTATTCGTCGTATGTCTCCTGGCCAAGGTACTCAACCGAGAAGCTGTAGTCATATTCGTCATCGTCGGCAGGGATTATCTCTACTTCGAAAGGCGCGCTCTCACCTTTAATGCTCTTGAGCTTGCTCTTGTCAAACTTACCCGGCAGTCCCTCTTCGTCCTCAATATACTGGCTTGTAGTCATATACTCGAACGATATTGTATATGTACCGCTTTGTGCGAATGCTCTTGGCACTGTAAATGTCGCGATGATGTTGTTCACGTCGAGTATATCCAGTGCTACGGCTGAGCCTGCCATACGCTCGCTTTTTACTTTTGTGCCATCTTCGTAGCGGTTGATGACAGGGACAAGTATCACTGTTGCATTGAGCTTGCTCTTGTTTGTGAATGTCGCGTTGAAGACCAGCTCCTCATTTGAGTGTTCGGGCATCTCTATAATGCTGAATTCGTCGAACTCGAAACGGGGCGCTACAGAACTCAATGTTATAGCAACCTCTGTCACCTCAAGGATAAGTCCGTTGCAGGTTCCGCGCATATATTCAACCTCCTCATAGGTGTTCATATAGAAAAGTCCTACAACATACTTGCCTGCAGGCAGATACTCCTCGCTGCCGCTTACGTTACTTACGCTCAATGAGTAGCCATCACCATAAATATCCTTGTAACTGCTTGGGCAAACATCTGTTTCGCCGAACTCAATGTCCCTTACAAGATTTCCGTCCTTGTCCATTATTCCGGCACCAAAGCAGCCTTCAGCGTCGGAGTGTCCCCTGTTGATAACACTGAATGTAAAGCCTACTTCAGCTATGCCGTCAACAAACTCGGCAGAAACTTCATCAACCTCCTCTTCGGTTTCCATATCGTATGCGTCCATTGCTGTCAAAGTGGGGGTAGAGCCTTTGTTTACTTCGCCCTCGGCACGGGCTTGATATTCACAATGGCAAGCTGGCCTACATTGTATCTGTCGCTGAATCCTCCAATGCCGCTTCCTTCGGGCTCCATTATGGCAATGTCGAAATATCCGTTGAAGACGCCGCTCCAGCCCCAGTCGATGTGTAGGAGGTCGTTCGCGTCGATACCGTCACACACAAAACTATGGCCGTCCTGGTAGTTTTGTCCATAACCGCAGTATACTATAGGCTGTCTCTCCTCCAGGTTCTCCCTGATAAGGGAAATATATTCCTCGTATGTATAGTGGCTTCTTGTTGCAATGGTCAGCTCCGGTGAATAGTCGAATACATTTACAAACGCTGATGCAATACCCAGTTCGTTACTGCCGGTTCCCTCTTCTTCATACATACTTTGTGTGGCTTTGCCAATGTCGGCCATAAGAAGGGCGACTGCTTCGGCCTCGGCCTCGCTGTACTCTACGCTGTAGCTGTATATCATATTTTCCCAGTCATATACGTGCGATTTCATTTCGCAGAATTCAGTCTCGCCTGTAATGTTGTTCTCCCACTCTACATCGGCTATGGGGCTTGCAGGCCACTTGTGGAACCTCATCACCTGTGCGGCAGCGGTGTTGCTACAGCCCGTGTATGTCCTTTTGCCGTTGAGCAGGGGACACATATTGTTGTATGGCTTGTCCTGGTCCCAAGCGGTAACGAGCATCGGTTCAATGTGCGACGATGCCTCTCTTGCTTTATGCAACTGCGGTGTTGTCCTGCCGGCACGTACGTCATTGACATACCCGCTGTACTCCTTGAGCCACGCTATAAGCGCCGGGGGTATTTCGCCCGAAACGGCATTTGTGGAGTAGCCTACTATGGGGCTGAGTCTGTCCTCGCCCGACACTATCACAAAACCGTTGTTGTCGGTTGCTGTGAATATATAGTACGCTTCATCCTCTTTGGGTGATGTTCCCAGTGTAGGTGCTTTCAATGCTCCGTCGGCAGGAACAAGCTGCCACTGTATATTCTTGCTTGCCGGAACATTGTTTGCCCAGAAATTGTTGGCAATCTCCAACGCCTTTTCCGGGTCGACCGGTGCTGCTGCAATCTGCACTGCAGCAAAGATAATTGTCAATAGACTGATGTAAAATTTTTTCATAGATTGTTGTCGTTTTGTATTTCTGCTATTTGGATTTTTTTATGATAATTTGAAATTGTTTTCGTTTCTTGTGTATGTGTTTGCAACAATATGGATTTTGACTCAGCTGTTCTCTTTATAGGATTGCATCAAAAAGTCTATTATTTATAATGTATCATTTGCAAAGTTCCGAAATATTACTCTATGTGTCAAAAAAACAGGTGTTTACATTTCGGTTTACAATTAGCGGTAAATGAACAAAGTCTGGACGGAAATCGGGGTTGGCGACTGCATAAGAGAGGCGGGAGTGCTGTGGACTCCCATAGCAACAGCCTCTTTATCCTGCTTGTTGCTTTTGTGGTATACACTGCATAGCAGTCCGTTTCTTGTGGCTTTACAATGTGTGCGAATATGTAGAATGTATAAAAAAGTATAGCATAAAATACAAAGTCATTAGCGTTGAGATGTAAATATCTATTGAATTGTTTTTTATGTGTTGCAGTATATTTTGCAGCCTGTTGGCCATTCGTGCCGATGGTGAATGTATGGTTTACACAATAGAAGCGGTAAAC
>JAFYSC010000093.1 GCA_017546635.1 Bacteroidaceae bacterium
ATGGCTATGACTTTAATCCACTGGTACATGGTGCTGCGTCCTTCATACTGTTTCAACCGGTATGCATCGTTCTCCATAAGATAGAGGTAGAATTCATTTACGAATTCATCATAGTCTACCTCGTAGGAGAATACATAGCGGATGATGCTCAAGAAGAGCTGGCGGCAGTGCTTGAAGAAGAACAGCTCTGTCATTCGCTCATCCCGGGCTATAAGTGCTTCTATTATCTCTTGGTCACTCATTCTTTGACTGATTTGAAGTTGTACTGGAAAACCGAAGCGGGCTTACTTAAAGATTATGCTCGAATTCTTTTTTTACCTTTTCAAATTTTTCCCATTCCTGTATTTTGTAATCCAGCTCTTTATGCTTGTAATCTAACTCCCGTTCTTTTTTTTCTTTTGCGAGTTCCCACATCTCTCTTTCCTTATAGATATCCTTATGTAGGTCAAATATCCTGGAATTGAGTTCATTCTCCGATGTGAGTACTTTTGACAGCATTGTAAAAGCACCACACAAGGAAAGCGCAACAAATGCAATGATGCCGATGCACATTAAAATACCGGGTGCATAAGAATAGGTAGAGATTTCTTCATTGACTTTTATAGGGGTGTTCTTTGCAGGATGATGGTGCCCGGGTGTTGCAGAATCTGTTTTATGGGATTTGGCACTATGATGCAAAAGTACATTTTCAGTCTTGCTTGTCTGTTTAAGTGCTGCATCCTTATAAATGTCTATTCCCTTAAAAATCAAGATAAAGGAGAGGCTCAATACTGCTACAACCAAAATAACAGCACCTATCTTGTTAATTAAATTTGTCCTCTTCAACTCTTTTATTTCATTGATGCTTGTTGTCTCAATTTGACCTGAATCCTTTATTTCATTTGCATCTGCTTTCTGTGCCTCAACTTGACTTGTCTTTTCCATAATTGTCGTTGTTAATTGTTCAACATTCTAAGTATATCGGGTAACTTCCTAATGATATTTCTATCCAATTCTTTATCTTCTTCTTTCAAATCGTCATAAGGCTTTATGAGATTGTGGACAAACATTGTCTTCTTGAGTTTACCGGTATCAAAGTTCTTGTTTTGTTTTTCTAGGCTTAATGGTCTATATCCCATAAGCAGTTTTTCCATATTCCACCTGCTGTGTTCAGTATAAGCAAGTCTTTCTATATCTTCATCTGTCAGTGTGGCATTTCTGATGCTTGTCTCGTCGTATCCCATAGAACGTAATTTGAACTCTACAGAATCGGCAAGATACAAATTGGACCACTTCTCGGATGTTGGTTTCAGCTTCCACTTCTTCAATAATTCGTCAGGTGAGGGAATACTTGCAGGAAGCGTCTTTCCATATTCGAAATAAAAATCGTATATGTAGTTGAAAGCCATAGCCAGATGGTTGGAATAGTAATTTATAGAGAAACTGTCGTCGACCATTCCAAAAGGATATATGTTCGCATACTTCTTGTTCTTTGCGTCGCTGGAGTCTGCGGTATCTCTGAATGATTTGATAAGCGAACCTGTCTTCTCTTGCCTTACGAATATGTTGACAATCTTATAACTGTCCTTCACTTCCCAGGGGTTGTTCTTGTCCTCTCTACCCCTTGTGTATACTTCCTCGGGCAGATACATTGCCATACCGAAGCTTTGTGACGGGTTGTGCAGGCAAATGGCTATTGTGGTTATCGCATCATCGTCCTTCAATTGTTCCCTAATCCAATTGCGTACATTGTCCGATTCTATACGCCCTTTGATGAACTCGAACTGTATATCCAAGAAGTGCTTCTTCGTATCCTCTTTTCTTGGGAAACCAAGCACTTGATTACTTGACATATCGGCATACAGTGTCGGTGCAATGTCAAAGTATCCAGGATATCTGCCTATGAAGAAGTTCTTCTCAATATCGGCCTTCTCGTCGATGAATGTAATTCGTGTCCTGTTTTCTCCTGTACTCTCGTCGAAGTTGGGGAAATGCATCATATGTGCAGCCTCTTTTGCCAGAGCTATTCCCATACGGTTCATACCTATTATAATCAGATGGACGTGCCTTGGACTATCCTTGCCAATGCCGTCGTGGTCGAGTTCGGGATATACAATTTTCTTGCTTCCGGTTCCGTAATCACTGTTCGTAAGCAGACGGTTGGCCCATCTCTTGTAAAAGTTGTATGGCTTGAATTCAAAATATTCTCTCCATTTGGAATTTATATCGTTCAGCTGCAGTGCGGCGTATGTGGCTTCGTTCTCGAACCAGATAGTCAAAGGCTTGCACACTTTTACGCCTTTACGTTCGTGTATATCTACCAGAGTCTCAAAGGTAAATATATTCTCGGCATCGTGGTCGTCCAGATTACGCTCTCCTACAATGAATATCTCTTTGCAGCTGGCAGTGTACAATAACTCCAGCTCTTCGACTGAGAGTCTCGGAGCGTGCACCAGAACAACCTGTTTCAATGCTTTCTTCGGCAATTTGGTGAGCAGGTGGCTTCTTATTTCATCAACCGGTGATGATGCCTGCAATAGGATTTTGGATTTTGTATACTTTGGGTCTTTTATCAATTCCGATATGATGGAGGGCACTATGGTGTCATAACCGATAATGACAATATGATTCCTGAACTTATAATGGATATGTCCATCCTTTATGGAGTCGAC
The DNA here is from genome assembly GCA_017546635.1 of Bacteroidaceae bacterium. Classification (GTDB taxonomy): domain Bacteria; phylum Bacteroidota; class Bacteroidia; order Bacteroidales; family Bacteroidaceae; genus HGM04593. The sequence continues at coordinate 2,652 of JAFYSC010000093.1, forward strand.
TCTCTGGATTATATGATTGGTGATGATAGAAACTACGAGTCCCGAGAAGAGGATTGTTCCAAGAGTCTCTGTTATCAACAACAGCAGGTTGTTCCAAGAGTAACCTTTCGGCTCATCGATAATGCTGTTCGAATCGAGGAACAGTCGTAAGGCTTCCCATATACCAAGTTCGTATTCACTTGTCTTTAGGCATAAATAAATACCTATACAGATTAAAAAGACTACAAGATTGATTATGGTGAAAAACAGGAATTGCCACCACAATCCGCTCTCCAGCCATTTGTTTATTAAATACTTGATATTCATATTTGTTATTATGCTTATTATGAATCCAGTTTTTCTATCCTATATTGGCATTGCATAAACTACAAATGCCGATAGCTGCAACGGCTTGTTCCTACAATATGAATTATACGGTCCACGCCTTATGGAATTAATCATACGAAGCGAATCTTGCCCTCACTTTGCGGTGTAGTCCGATTATTCAGCCAATAATTATGAAAAACTGTTACAAATTGCAAAAATAACAAAATTTCTGAACCGTGGTTATTGTTGATATATTTTTTTCATATTCTTAGAGTGTACTTAGTTAGAGCGTACAATTTGCTTGCAGTTTATTATGTCACAACCGATTGCCGTAAAACAGGTTTCCTACTAATCCGGTTCGTCAGTAAATAAAAAAGTGTAATCAACCAATCAAATGTTGATTACACTTTTTTTGCGGGATATTCTTCTACTCTGTCCCAACACCGTTTAGCGTCTGCTGCAACAGTATATGCAGATTGTCCTCGTCGCTATCTTTCTCCTTGTTTAGCTTTACCAAAAAATCGGCTGTGGTCTTGAGAGCCTGGTTTATTGTACCAGGGTCTTCGCAGTCGTGTGTCACTTTCTCGAGTCTCTGTATGAGACGATGGAACAGGGCGAGTGTCTCGTTGTGTACGTCGCCAATGGTTACTTTGTTCTTCTTTGCCATAATGTAAATGTTAAGGTTGAAATTCAAACGGCAAATATATGCCGTATCTGTAATTTTATTGTTGTATAATTGACAATTTGTTGATTATTAATGCTTTTTGTCAATTTTACAACACAGATGGCTCTTTTGTGCATTTCTTTTGCAGCGTAATCAAAAAAAACAATCTACTATGGTATTTTCAACTTTTACAGCCGCAGCGACTGGTGCAATGGGACTCTTTTCGGGTGTCAAGGGGTTATTCGACTCGGCTAAGGCAGCGCGGAAGAGAAGGGCGCTGATGAGAGAGGGTAAGGCTGCCGAGGCAGCGTGGTACAGGCGTAACTATTACGGCGATTTTATGAACGACTCGGCTACTCGTGCTGTGATGAAACGTGTCGAGAATACATTGCACCGCAATAACAGGCAGAACAGGGCATATGCCAAGATTAACGGTGCAACGCCCGAACTTGCTGTGGCACGCGGGCGGCAGTCGATGCAGAGTATGGAGAATGTGATGGGTGCATTGGCATCGCAGCAGAGTGCCGAGAGGAAGCGGATAGAAGCACAGCACCTGCAGAATATGAATTCTTTCCGCAATGCTGAGATTGCAGAGCTGTCGCGGGATGAGCAGAGTGCAGCAAATGCAGCCGTTGGTGGATTCAACCTGCTGAACAGTGCACTAATGGGTGTGAACTGGGGAAAGGAAAGCAATGACAACGAGAACGATACTGATAAAACAAAGCAATGAGTATGGAAGCCAATTACGGAAACGATGAATTGAGGGCTGCATTGGATTTTGAGAAGAGGTATCGCAAAAGACTCGACATTGGAAAGAGTGTTGCACTCGGAATGGATTTGGCGGCCAATCTGCTATCGACACTTGCCCGTTCGCGCGGTGCGAACGTTACATTGAATACAAATAATGCTGCGGCATTCGATAATAGAATAGCCGAGTCGGAGCAGAAGTTATTGGAGGCACAGCGCGACTACAACGGAAGGATTGCAGCACTTGCCTTTCGTTCTATGTTGAATGACAGCAAGGGCAATACCTCGGCTACCGGGGCATCTGTAAGGAGAGAACAGCAACGCAAACCTCTTTTTTCGTCATCACTCCCGTTGCTCGACGGAAGAGTGAAGCCTCGCCGCCCACAGATTATGGAGATTAAACCTCTGACCCCTGTAAAACCTTTGCAGGGCAGATTATTTATGAAAAACACAAACAAAAAACAGACAATTCTATGACTAATCTAAGAGAGAACAGTGGTATCTTGGGATACGGAAAATCGAAACAGAAGAAAAATCGTGACTTTATTATGCCCGATGTAGCCGGGGGAATGTACAGGGCTGAGTCGGGAGATGCGGATTCAGCAGCACCGGTGGGCATTGAGTATGCCGATGCGCTTGCACGTTCTTTGGAGCCTGGTGCGCGTTATATTGAACAGAGCAACAACCGATGGGAGGCATTGGATGCCGAAAGGATAGGTGAGACTGTACGCGCACGGCAACTCGAGGCTTTTGTTCCTCGCGACACTCCCGAGCGCCGTCGCAGGCTTTTCGTCACATCGCCCAAAGTGGTGAACGAGGCGCTGGACGACTATTACAGCACAACTTTTGCTCCCAATTTCAAGGCGCAGCGTTCACAGGCCGACGAGAGGGCCATCAATGCCTACAGGGATTATGTGGTTCCAGGTGCAGAGCCTTTGGCGGCATTGGGCGCAATGCGACGCGAGACAAATCCTGCACGCATCATTGGGAACACAATGACTATGGACGACGATGGGAAACTCGACGCCATAGCCGAGCGATATGCCGGTTATGCTGGGCTCAATCCTCAGGATTACCGTCGCTCGGTGCTTGAGCCTGCCTTGCGCGAAAGGGCCACTGATGAACTCATCAAGGAGCGTACACCCAAGAGCAGTGCCGAGTATGTCGGCCGTCAGGCTTGGCGCAGTTCATTGCCTGGTGCGCTATCCGAGATGGCATTGCAGGGCTACTCGGGTACGCATAGCCACCGTTTCCTCGACGATGCGGCTATGGATAACTACGGAGCGTCGCGTCTCGAGGACTGGACAGCCGGTGTGGGCGGATTGCTGCTCGATTCGGGCGTGTTTGCAGGATTGGGCTCTGCTGCATCGTCGGCAACGGGCGCAGCCACAAATTTCATAAAGAACAGGGCTGTAGCACGAATTATGGCGCGCGGTGCGGCAAGCGGAATGACACGCAAGGCAGCAGAGCAGACTGTGCGCAATGCAATGGTGAACAGCCTGGGTGCAAAGATAGTGCAGAGCTCGTTCAACCAGGGACTGACGCTTGGTGCATACGACGCTGCACATAGCGTGGTAAACGACATCCTGCACAACGAGGAGATAAATGCAGGCGCGGCAGCCGATGCTTTCGGGCGCGGTGCAACAACAGGCGCGGCTCTGGGAGTAGTGGGAACTCCTCTAAAGGCAATCTCCCGCGGACTTACTGGAGGAAAGAAACTTGCTGCTTCTGCGGGCGTGCTCACAGCCGAATCGGCAGTCTTTACAGGAATGGCCGAGGCCGGTAAACTTGCGCAGGGGATAGAGGTTGAGCCGATAGACCTCCTCTACGATTTTGGCGAGAGTGCTGCCACGCTGCTTGCAATGCGTATGTTCCATTGGCAACCTTCGGGAGCCGGGAATAAACTCAACAGCGTGGGACGATTGAAGTCACAGCTGCGCTTCTCGTTGCCCGAGAGCGAAGAGATGGCAAGGGCAGGTGTTGATGCCGAGGCATTCATTACCAAGCTCGAGAAGAGTCTCAATGTCTACCGCACTGGCAACAGCGAACGTACAGACGATGCCGTTCGCGACGATTATATGCGCCTGATGCTCTCTCCCGAACTCTCGGCGTCGACACGCTCGAAACTGCTCTTCCTCGTAGAGAACAAGATATCGTCCACCCCTCCTGCTGTTGTCGACTATTCGATAGAGCCGTTGGGTAACGACAGATACAATTTTGTGACAATGGATGCCGAGGGACGCAAGATTGAGTCGGTTCCCTGTGAGGGAGAAGAGGGTATAAAGAGTGCGCTGTTCATACACACGGGCAGCCTGCGCCGCAATAGGATTGCCGAGCACGAGCGGTTGCTGATGCAGAGCTACGATTCGCAGAATTTCTTCCGTCAGGCAGGTAAATATGCACGTGAGACGGGTACCGATATAAATGTCATAGCCGAAGCAATGTATGCAAAGGCCAATGGCGAGGAGGTGACTCCCGAACAGCAACAGATGTTGGGCGATATCCTGCGCCGCTCAAACTACTCCGACAGCGAGGTGGCACAGATGCTATACAATACACGCCGCTCGCTCGAACAGAAGTACGGGCTTCACGAGGGCAGTCTGCTCGAGGCCGTGAACAAGAACTTCTTCTACTGCTCGCCCAACGAGAATGCCGCTCTCAACGAGTACGAGAGGATAATGCGCAACGAGGTACATTCGCTCTACGACGGTACATCGCCTGAGCGTGCAGCGCAGTTGTCATCGGGCAGCGGACGCTACGGGGGATTGGGCAACGAGGAACTCAAGAATATGGAGCGTAGCGAGTTTACAGCCAATGCCATAAGGACAGGAAAGGGACTTAACGAGGGGGCTATACCCACACTCAGCGAAAAGTACGGCATTTTCTCGAGCGGAATGCGCGAGCCCGAGGGTTGGGACCAGCAATATGTATGGAATACCCACGGTAACAGATACACCATTGAAGAGGTGGAGCGTATGGCTGTGGAAGCAAAGGAGTTCGCGCGCAAGTTGGGTGTCGAGATAGATGTCATAAGAAACGAAAGGGAAATTTCGGAGTACGACAACGATTACAGCAACAAGGTGCGCTCATACGGTTGGTACGACGAAGCCAACGATGCTGTCGTCATCAATATTCCCAATAATGCCAATGTAAGGGAACTGCACGCTACTATTGTACACGAGGTTGTGGGACATATGGGATTGAGCAAACTCTTTGGAAACTACTATACCGATTTTCTCGAGGAACTTTACTCCCGAGGAAGCAGGGAGGTGCGTGAGGGCATCGAACAGCAGGCAAAGAAATTGGGTGGAAACCATCATTATGGCGCCGACGAGTATCTTGCCCGCCTTTCCGAAAAAACAATAACCACTCCCGAGGAACGTAGCATCCTGCAGCGTTTCCGCGATTTTGTGCGCGATATGTTGCGCAGGCTCAATATTTACGATGCGCCGATAGGCGAGAGGGAACTGATGACCCTTATTCGTCGTCACCATCAGGCTATGGCAAACAGACGCGGTGTGTCGGAGTACCGTTCAGAGGCTTTCGTTCCGTTCAAGTCGGCACGTTACGCCGACGACGGATACGAAAATCTGGAGAGCCTCAAGATGCGTTACGACAGGATGAAGGAGGAATATCCCCGATTCGAGAATATTCCCGAGCCTTTCCGCTATCATAAGCTGGCGCTTTATGGCGAGGTTGAGGATGCCGATGCCTATGATGCTGCCGTAAGTGCACGTATGCGCAACCAGTACCGCGATATTGGACTCGTAGGAATTGAGAATTTGAAGAATGCAAAAATAGAGAAGTTCGACAACAGATTGAAAAAGGCCCGTACCTGGTACACCGATTACCACAGAAAGGAGACTGCCGAGAGAAAGACGCCGTTCAGACAGGATACCTCGGGACGCCTTAAGATATTTGTAGGAGACCATATCCAGAATGCCAGGATAAAGGACTATGTACTCAGAACTCTAGAGACGGCAGAGCCTCGTCTTGCCAAGAAGTACAGGAAGATATTGGGAAAACCTGAAGGCACACGCAGTTTGGGCGAAATGAAGTTCCTCAAGGGGATATACCGTATGGTAGACATCTACGACGATACAGCTGTGCTGGGTGATATCCTTGCCGACGAGCGCTTCTTCAGTATATATCCCGATGCAAAGAAACTGCCTGTTGTATTCCATCCGTTGAAGAACAAACTGAGTCTGTACGATGTGCAGAATAAGGTGATTGTGGTCGACAAGCGTGGATTTGCAAATTCCGACGAACTGAAGTCGTCGTTATATTTGGCGCTCAACCACGTTGTACAGGATATTGAGTCGTTCGACATCGCTCCCGTCGATTTTCAGCATATAGTGGAAAATATGCTTGTGCAGTATTACCAGGGACGCAACACTTCGAACTATCTGATGGATGCCAAAAAAGATGGAATGAGGATGCCTGAATTCTTCAAAAAGGACTATGGCGTGGAGTACAATGAATTCAATACGCTCTTTCCTACTCCCGAATCTTATGTAAGGAGTCACATCGGGCGTAATATTATGCAACGTAACCAGTCACAACATATCGGTTATACAACCGACGACGAGCAACTGAAAAGTATACTTATGGGACCGTTGGACATTATAGAAAGTACCCTTGCAAAAATAAGGTATCGTGGCGAGATTGGTATTCCCCGAAAGGTAGCCACATTGTATGATGCCGAGAGGATGACAGGACGATACGCCTATCCCGAGGACCATCCCTACAATCATCCTGTCCGCCCCATAAGGGAGATAAAAAGAGACTATTACAGATACTATGGCAAGAATCCCATAGAATTGCCTACACTGAAACTAAAACGCTAAAGAATGAACAAGTTCCTGAATAAAAAAGTAAAGGCGCAGCAGCAGGAGAAAAGTGGGACTCTCCCGGTCGAGGAGGGCAAAGCCTACGATTTTCTGTGCGAGTGTGCAGCCTGCTGGAACGCCCTCGACGAGGCTCGCCGCAAACTGCGGCGCAGCCTTATGTACAGCTACGGCGACCAATGGGGCGACTATGTGCGCGACCCCGACAGCGGTAGCCTCATAACCGAGGGCGAGCTTATAAAGAAGAACGGCAAGGTGCCGCTCAAGAACAATATGATTGCTCCCATTCTGAGCAACATCGACGGACAGTTGAGGCAGAACCTCACACGTCCCGTGTGTGTGGCACGCGACCGCCACGAGGCGTCGTTGGGCGATATGATGTCGGTGGCAATAGAATATGTACACGACATAAACGAGATGGAAGAGCTCGACTCCGACTCTATGCGTATGCTCCTCAACGGAGGAATGACGGCGCAGCGCATAGAGTATGGACTCAATCCCTCAAAGGACAAGAGAGATGTGTGGGTGCACGGAGTGAACCCCTCGCGCCTCTTCTTCAATACGAATGTCGAGGATGTGCGTATGTGGAACCTCACCTGCATTGGCGAGATTATGGACGTGACGCTCGACGAGCTGTTGGCCCACTTCGGCTGCACGCCCGAGAGAAAGGAGTGGATAAAATCCATTTATGGCGACGGGGTGGGAGCACGCACCGACAGCCGTGCGATGCAGGGCGACGAGACCGAAGGACTCACTTTCTACAACACCTCGCGCAGTGACCTCTGTCGCCTTGTCCTTGGATGGAAGCTTGAGTCGCGCGACGCATATTGCTGGAACGACACCCTGCACGGAACGTGGGGCTACCTGCCTTATACCCCCGACAGCAAGCTGTTGCTCGACACGGCCAATGAGCGCCGTCGCGCCTCGGCGCTTGCATCGGGCGTTGCCGAGGAGGATTTTCTTGGAATAGAGTACGGGTATGCAACCGAACGTTTCTGGTATTACCGTTATATGTCGCCCTACGGCGATGTCCTTCAAGAGGGACGCAGCCCCTATTGGCACGGCGAACACAACTATGTACTGCACCTCTATCCGCTTGTGCAGGGACGTCTGGGCAATTTTGTCGAGCAGTTCATCGACCAGCAGAGAGCCATAAACCGCACCGCCACGCTCATAGATTTCATTCGCGGAACGTCGTCAAAGGGTGTGCTTGTGGTCGATGACGATGCCTTTGAGAGTATGTCGCGCGAGGAGGTGATTGACGAGTATGTGCGATACAACGGAGTGCTCTTCGTTAAGCTCAAGCCTGGGCAGAGCATCGACGGGGTAGTGCGGCAGTATAACAGCGGTGCAGCCGTAGCGGGCGATTTTGAGCTGCTCAATCTGCAGTTACGTCTCATAAACGAAATTTCTGGTGTAAACTCGGCTATGCAAGGACAGGCACCGAAGGCAGGAACGCCGGCGAGCCTCTATGCGCAGCAGGTACAGAACTCGTCGCTCAACCTGCGAGGGCTGTTCGACGGCTTCCGCACCTTCCGCCGCCGACGCGACACCAAGCTGATGAAGACCATACAGCAGTTCTATACCGACGACTGCTTCCTGGAGATTGCCGGCAGCGATTATGGCGAGGAGGCAAAATGGTACTCGCCGCAGAAGGTGCAGAATGCCGAGTTTAACCTCACAATATCCGAGGGATACAATACTCCTGCCTATCAGATGCTGGCGAATGATTTCCTTATGGAGTTGTTCCGTTCGCAGGCACTCGACCTCAAAAGTATGCTCGAGAATTGCTCTTATCCTTTTGCCAAGAAACTGCTGGAGGCAGTAAGGCGCAACGAGGAGCAGGCTGCCGCAGGTGCGCCTATGAGCGGCATTTCGCCCGAGCTAATGGCGCAGGTCGCAGCCTTGGGTAATAAGGCGCAGGCAACATAATAGACTGCATAAAGGTTTGCCTGGTGGCTGTTTTTTTCAGCCACCAGGCGTTGTTCCTTATCTGCTAAGCGGCAAACGCACCGTAAAGCGTGCACCACCATTGATGCACTCGGCAGAAATGTGCCCGCCGTGGTTGCACACAATCTGCCGGCATACGGCAAGTCCCACTCCTTCGCCGTCCTGTTTGGTCGAGAAGAACGGCGTGAAGATATTCTCGCTCACCTCGGCCGAAAAGCCGCCGCCGTTGTCCTCAACCGCCAGTATGAGCCAATGCCCGTCATCGGTCACCTTTGCGGTAACGGCTATTCTTGTAGCCCGTGTCTCAATGGCATTCTTCAGCAGATTGATAAGTACCTGTTCCATTTGCGAGGGGTCAATCTGCATCATTCTGTCGTCGCATCCAATGTCGAAAATTATATTCTGCTGCTGAGGAAAAAGTTCCTTTATCCCTTGAATGAAACTGTTTATTCCCACTGCCCTTATTGCCGGTGCCGCAATGCCCGAGAGTCGGCGGTAACGCTGCACGAATTGCATCAATCCGTTTGCGCGGCGGCTTATGGTGGCGAGTGCAAGATTAATCTCCTCGTTGCCGATGGTCTGCCCGCCGCTCTGTGTCACATTTCCGGACAGCGTCTCCGACAGCGAGATGATGGGGGTGAGGGAGTTCATAATCTCGTGCGTCAGCACTCTTATGAGACGTTGCTGCGCCTGTATCTCGCCCTGTTTGAGAATGGTTGCCACGCTTTGCAGCGTGTATAGCCTGTAGCACAGGCCGTTTACGAATATGTTTGTGAGCGAGGCTGCATATTGTCTCTCCTCGCCGTTGGGCATTGTAAAGGATACCAGTTCGCGGCTCTTGTTCCTCAGTTTCTTCAACTGTGCGGGCAGAGTGGGGTGCAGTGCCTCCAACTGTTCTATGCTCTCGAACTTGAACCCGAAAAGGCTCTCTATGGCGGCATTGTTCAGCCAGCGTACGCGTCCGTCGTTGTCGGTGGCAATGAGTATGGAGTCTACTTTCGACAGCAGTGCATTGTAGAAGTGCAGCTCTCCCTGGTGGCGGTGTTCGCTCTCCCTGAAGTCGCGAAGGACGGAGTTAATCTCCTCGGTGAGCCGTCTCTCCTCGCCCCGCATCTTTTCGGTGGAGTATTGCAGGCTGTAGTCGCGCATACGCAACGACTCGAGCATCTGCCTCAACCGGCGGATACTTTTGTTGTAGAATATATTTTGCCAAAAGCCCATCAGATTCCGTGTTTGTCTATTCTTCGGTACAATGCGTATCGTGTAATTCCCAGCAGCTCGGCAGCCACAGACATATTGCCGTTGCTCTGTTCAAGTGCCTTGCGTATCGCGCGGCGTTCGAGCTCCTCGAGGTTCAGCGACTCCTGTACAGGCTCCTGACGGCTCTGTATGTTGCCGTTTGTGAGAAAGGGCGATGCGGGGTCAATAGCCCGCCGCTCTATGCTGTGCTGCAGCTCGCGTACATTGCCAGGGAAGGGATAGGCGAGCAGTTGTTGCTCCTCGCTGGCTGTGAAGTCCTTTGCCTCACAGCCGTATTTCCTTGCATATAGCTTAAGGAAATGACGCGCCAGCAACAGTATATCATTGCCACGCTCACGCAGTGGCGGCATATTCAGTTCAATGGTATTCAGGCGATAGAGTAAATCCTCGCGGAATGTACCGTCGGCAACCCTTGCGCGCAGGTTGGCATTTGTGGCAGCCACAATGCGTATGTCAATCTTCTGTACCTTGGTTGAGCCAATGCGCGATACCTCGCGTTTCTCAATTACGGTGAGCAGTTTCTGCTGCATTGCAGGCGACAGGTTGCCAATCTCGTCAAGGAACAGTGTGCCGCCGTCCGCCTCCTCTATTCTACCGGCCTTTGCTGCCGATGCACCTGTAAACGCTCCTTTCTCGTGTCCGAAAAGCTCGCTCTCGAACAGATGTTCGGGGATACAGCCAAGGTCTATCGACACAAGCGGCTTGTTGCTGCGTGCCGAGAGTCGGTGAAGCTCGTGTGCAACCACATCCTTTCCCGTGCCGTTCTCTCCTGTAACAAGCACGTTTGCCTCGGTGGGGGCTATGCGCACAATGCGGCTCTTGAGTTCAAGGATAGCTTCGCACTCGCCTATGAAATTATGCCCTTGGGTATAATCCTCCTTCTTCTCCTCTTGCGGGGTAGCAAGAGCCTCCATACGGCTGCGTTTGAGGTCTACGGCCGAGTGGACCGTTTCGAGCATCTTTCTGTTGTCCCACGGCTTGGGGATAAAATCCACAGCTCCCGCCTTTATTGCACGCACTGTCTTCTCGGTATCCACGTATGCGGTCATAAATATCACCACGCTTGTGGGGTCGTGTTTCAGTATGCGGTCGAGCCACTCGTATCCCTCCTCGCCGCTTATCAGCTCGCGGCTGAAATTCATATCCAGCAGTATTACGTCGGGCGCAAAATAGTCCATAAATTCTATTATGCGCTCGGGCTTTGTTATTGCGCGTATGGCTTTTACATACGGGCGCAACAGCATATTAAGTGACAGTAGAATATCCTCGTTGTCGTCTACAATCAATACTTTTCCTTTACACTCCATTGTACTGTATATTTGCTTGTAAAGGTATTGGAAATATTTGCGCCCACAAACCTTAAGTTGCTCTTTTTTGAGTACGATAAACAATATTTTTATCTTTTTTCGGGGCGCTTGTGTGCAAGTGTGCGATAATGCACACCGGCTGTGCGCAATCGCACCAATTTTAGCCCTTTTACAATTTTGTAATTTATTGAATATTAATTCATTAATCTTTTGGCACGCTTTTTGTAACAGGATAATTGTAAGGGCACGCCTCATTTTGAACAAAAAACTTCTTATGAAACGACATTTTTACAGCAACAATTTTGCAGGGGGATTTCTTGCGCTACTTCTTGCGTTTCCCTTTGCCACGGCACAGGCACAGCGGAGCGACACGCTTTATCTCACGCTGCCCGACGCCATAAGGCTTGCACTCGAGCAGTCGCCGACGGCTCGCAGTGCACGGCACACTTTTCTTGCACAATATTGGAACTACCGCTACTATAGGGCAAATTACCTGCCGTCGATAACCCTCACTTCATCTCCTTACATAAACAACGAGATAAACAAGATTACTCAGGGCGACGGTACATCTCTTTTCCTCTCGCAGAGCCAGTTCGGGGGCGACCTCACTCTGAGCATCAATCAGAATATAGCACTTACGGGCGGTACATTCTTCATCAGGAGCAGTGCCAATTATCTGCGCGAAATGGAGAGCCGTATGAATATGTACAGCACAATTCCAGTCAGCGTGGGCTACACGCAGAGTCTCTTCGGCTACAACAGCCTCAAGTGGGACAGGCGCATTGAGCCTATCCGCTACGCCGAGGCAAAGAAAAACTATGCCGAGACAATTGAGCTTGTGTCGGCTGGAGCAAGCAGCTGCTTTTTTAATCTTGCCACGGCGCTGAGCAACCTTAAGATGGCCCGCAGCAACTATGCCAATGCAGACACCCTCTATCGAATGGCACAGGGACGCTACAGGCTGGGCACGATTACCGAGAATGAGATGTTACAGCTCGAGATAAGGCGTCTGAGCGAAGAGACGAATGCAATGGACGCAAGAATTACTGCCGAGGAGCAGATGAACAGCTTCCGCTCGTTCCTGGGTATTGCGCAGGACACTCCCGTAGCCCTTCTGCTGCCCGACAGTGTACCCGAGTTCCAGGTGCCTCTGCACAAGGCGCTCGAAAAGGCAATGGAGAACAGCCCCGACCCCTTATACTATGAGAGGATACGCCACGAGGCGAGCAGTAACCTCGAGTATGCCAAGGCGAACTCGGGACTGAAAGCCGACATTTATTTGCAATTCGGACTGTCGCAGACTGGAAACACCCTGCACCAGGCCTATAACCGCCCTATGACACAGGAGTACGGCAGCCTTACAATATCACTGCCCATACTCGATTGGGGACGCGGAAAAGGCAAGGTGCGTGTGGCACGCTCGCAGCAGGAACTCACCGATATTCAGGCCGAGCAGGGAATGGAGGACTTCAGGCAGAATGTACATAAACTTGTGTCGCAATTCAATATGCAGGCACGTAAGGTGCGCATCGCCCGACTTACCAGCGAGCGTGCGGGTGCACGCCACACAGTGGCGATGAGGCTCTACATTATGGGACAGAATACGTTGCTCGACCTTAACGACGCCATTGCCGACCACGATTCGGCCGAGCGTTCCTACCTCTATGCAATGGCTACATACTGGAGTCTCTACTACACGCTGCGCAGCATTACGGGATACGATTTCTGTACTGGCTGCGAAATTACGCAGCAACTGCCTATAGACTAAGAAGCTGTTTAAATTTCTAAACAATACAATACTATGGATATAAAACTACCGCCGCGCCCCTGGTACAGGAAGTACCTGATGCACATTGTTGCAGGCGCAACCATTACCGTTACGCTCATCTACACTGTGGTGCTTATGCTCTCGCCACACCGCCGCTACATAGAGCAGGAGCGTTTGCGCATAGCCACAGTGAACGAAGAGCCGTTTATGGAATTTGTCGAGGTCGAAGGAATAGTACAGCCGATAATGACAATACAGCTCAACGCCCTTGAGAGCGGGTTTGTGGAGCGCATAGTGTGCGAGGAGGGCACAATGCTACGCCGGGGCGATACGATTCTCCTCCTGAACAACCCCGAGCTTATGCGCTCAATAGACAATGAGCGCGAGCTGTGGAAAGGGAACAGGCGCAATTTGCAGGAGCAGGAGATACAGATGCAGCAGAAGAGCATCGACCTTAAACTGCAGACGCTCGACCAGCAGTATCAGATTGCTAATCTTGAACGCAAGCTCACGCAGAGCCGCGAGGAGTACTCGATGGGAATAAAAAGCCGTGCGGAGCTGAATATCGTCGAGGCCGAGAATGATTATCTGCACAGGAGGCTTATGCTGCAGATGCAGAGCCTGAGGCACGACTCGGCAACGACAATCCTCAGGCGCGAGATGATTATAGCCGACCGCGAGGCTGCGCAACGCAAGCTGCTTGCAGCCGAGGAGAGGACCGCGGGGCTTGTGGTGCGTGCCCCCGCCGACGGACAGCTCGGACACCTTAACCTTATAATAGGACAGCAGGTGGCGGCAGGAAGCAGGATAGGCGAAATAAAAATTATGGACCAGTATAAGGTGAGCACGCAACTGAGCGAGTATTATGTAGAGAGAATCTTTGCGGGGCAGCCGGCCTCCATAATACAGAAGGAAGATACATTCAGGCTGCGTATCAGCAGGGTAGTACCCGAGGTGAAGGAGCGTAAGTTTGCTGTCGACCTTCTGTTCAACGACTCCATTCCCCACAATATACGCTTGGGAAAGAGCTACCGCGTGAAGGTGGAGCTTGCGCAGCCCGAGCCTGCTGTGATAATCCCGCGTGGCGACTTCTATAAAAAGACAAACGGAGAGTGGATTTTCTGCATAGAGGAGGGCACTGGCATTGCACGGCGCGTGGAGATTGAGATTGGACGTCAGAACCCCGAATATTTCGAGGTTGTAAAAGGACTGAAGCCTGGCGACCGGGTGATAGTGGGCGGATACGACCGCATTGGCGATGCCGAGGAAGTTGTAATACAATATGAATAACTTTCTATTGGCGTATCGAATAAATTGAATTAATATTGTAAAATAAATAACAGAACAAACACAATGCTGATACATTACCTTAAAACCGCTTGGCGCAACCTGCTCAAGTACAAGACACAGAATGTAATATCCACACTGAGCCTTGCAGTGGGTGTAGTGTGCTTTGCAATCACACTGTACATAATGAAAAGTGTAGTTATTGACATTTACCTCTCCGAGATTGATACTGGTATAGTCAATGTCTACGTCACAAAAATGACCGAGGAACAGTACAATAACCGCCAGAAACTGGACAATAACTATGCCGACATTCCATTTTCTACCGAGGCATTAAAATACGACTTTGTAAAGCGTCTGCACGAGTGCGAGATACCGTCGATGAAGGAAAATTCCTATTGCTATGTCTCGGGGGGTGTAGATACCGAGTATGAGACAAAGGAGGGCGGACGTAAAATCCTTATGAGTAATTACGGTTACTGTTCGCCAGGCTTCTTTAGGTATAATTTTTACAACAGCGCTGTCACAGGCAAAAGGATAGAGCAGTTGCGCGATGGAGATGTTCTTATAACAGCCGACATACGCGATAGGGTATACGGTAAGGGTGCCGACCCGCGCGGACTTGCAATATACGCCGCAGAAATACTCACAATAACCGATGTCATAGAGACTTCCGACCATCTGAACGAAAGCTACAGCGGTATATTTATTGTAAGTACCGTTGGCGGTACGAATTTCTTCGAGCACTGCCTGCGGATAGAGCTTGCACCGGGGACAACAGCCGCGCAACTGCAAAAGGAACTCTCATCGGCTATGCCGGAGTACTTTTTTACTTACACCGTAAATGAGTTCGACTGGAGCGACAAAGGTGTTATTTTTGTGACACTGATATTTTCCATACTTCTGTTGGGTTGCAGTGTGCTGCTTATTGCAGTGTCGGGCTTCCTGAAAATGCAGTTGCAGCTGTTTACGTTGCGCACACGCGAGCTTGCCCTGCGTCGCACGATGGGTGCACGTCCCTGGCAGCTTGTAGTATTGCTTACAATGGAGATACTCATCGTATTCATTCTTGTAGCTGTTGCTTCGTTCACAATAACAGCTCTCTTAGCCGACTATGCACTGCCTATAATATACAGGATACACGGCGGAATAGTGTTTAATTTGGATTCAATCTATGGTGTGTCGCTGTGGGTAATATTATGTACTCTGCTCATTACCCTCGCCATTGCCTCGTCGGTCATCTACCGTCAGTTGCGCCAGCCGGTGGGGTTGCGAGTGGGACGAAGCGGACGTCCGCGCACTGCCGGGCAGAGCATTATGCTCACGATGCAGTTGGGAGTGAGTATGATTCTTATATTGGCCGTACTAGGACTTTTTTATCTTATTGCCGACTCTATCAACCAGAAGAAAGGGGTATTGCCCGATGATATTTCGTGCTACCGCCGAGTATTGGCAATAAATTGTGGAGGACGATACTCGGACGAGAGGGATATTGTATATTCCATTCCCAACTTCAGGAACAGGCTTATGCAGTCGGGAGCGGTGGAACATATAAGTCCTGCCATTATCACATTCGTTGTGTCGCCCACAGTCGATAACGAGCTGTTGATGCATTATATCGAAAGGAAAGACGAAAAGGGAAATGTAAACGAGTATGAATACCGTTTCACTGTCAGCGACGAAGAGGTGTTCGACAATTTGGGCATAAAGATAACCCCTGAGTATCCCGCAGAGGACAACAGGCATATAACTGCGGTCTATGTGCCCACCAGTGAGGTTGAGCGCCTACGCGAGAAGTGGAAGCTCGCTCCATCGTCAAGAGTGTTTACAAAGCAACTGTTGGAGGGTAGGGAGTACACGCTCATAGGCTATGCAAAGGCATTGCAGCACTATCACTATAGTGCAAGAATGGATTATACTCCCGCATACTGGATTGTCGACGGTGATGCGAATGTGGGCGAGGGCTACTCGGTGCTGCATTATATAATATTCCCCAAACGCGGTGAGCACAGCGAATGTGTAGATGCAATAGAGGAACTCTATCGCGACGCACACCCCAACAGCGTAAATGACATTCCTGTAAATAGCCTCTACGATGAGTGGTTCTCCGATATGGCAGTGTTGGAACTCTTCGGCCAGCTTGCCTTGCTGCTTGTGGTTGTGTCGGTAATATGTATTGTGGCAAGCCTTTATTCGAGTATTGCGCTCGAGAGCCGCGGCAGGCAAAAGGAGGTTGCCCTGCGTAAGATACACGGTGCGAAGAGCCTCGATATTATGCGGCTTTTCGGTGCTTATTATATGCGTCTGTTGGGTATTGCCGCGCTTTGTGTCACTGTGGTGTGGCTGTTGGTTACGGCGCTTATCCACAATTTTATAGAGACATTCTCCTTCGAGGACTGGTTGGAGATATTCTGTTACCTTTTTGCTGCAGTTGCTGTTGTTGCGTTTGTGACAATTGCCACAATAGTGAACAAGATATACAGGGTGAGCAGGATAAATGCAGCCGATGTAATAAAGAAGGATTAAAGTGTCATCCTGACAGAGCGTAGCGGCGGAAGGATCTCTTATACCGCGGATTTCGAGATTCTTCACATTTGTTCAGAATGACAATGACTATGGACAAATATCTGTATTACAGCTGGAAATGATACGTTAAAATATTACATGGCAAATAATTACAACAATATAAAATAAAGAACAATTATGATTACACTTAAGAACATCAAGAAAATTTTCAAGACAGATGAGGTTGAGACCTGGGCATTGCAGAATGTAAGTCTCGAAGTAAAGAAAGGCGAGTTTGTGGCAATTATGGGTCCAAGCGGTTGCGGAAAGTCGACACTGCTGAATATACTCGGATTGCTCGATAATCCCACCGAGGGTACATATATGCTGGAGGGAAAGGAGGTGAGCACTATGAGCGAGGATAGCCGCACCGAGCTACGCAAGGGCAAGCTGGGATTTGTGTTCCAGAGCTTCAACCTTATCGACGAGCTCAGTGTGAGCGAGAATGTGGAGTTGCCGTTGCTCTATATGAACTGCCCCAAAAAGGAACGTCGCCAAAAGGTTGCCGAGGTCATTGAGCGCGTGGCAATGACGCATCGTGCGCAGCACTTTCCCGCACAGTTGTCGGGCGGACAGCAGCAGCGTGTGGCAATAGCACGTGCGGTAATATCGCGTCCCTCGATAATCCTTGCCGACGAGCCTACTGGTAACCTCGACTCCAAGCACGGAAAAGAGGTGATGGAACTGTTGAAGGAGCTGCACCGCGAGGGCACAACGATAATTATGGTAACACACTCCCAGCGCGACGCAAATTATGCCGACAGGATTATAAATCTGTTCGACGGCGAAATTGTGTCCGAGGTTGAAATGTAATAATATAAGAAGCTATGTTTTTCCACTATTTGAAAATTGCCCTGCGCAATTTGATGAAATACAAACTGCAGATGCTTGTGAGCATTGTGGCACTGGCTGTGGGCGTTGTTACCCTTGCAGCCACCCACTTTGTGCTCAAGTATATGCGCGAGCCTGCAATTTTGGACGAGCCGTATGCCAAGGAGTGTTACATTGTGCATCTTACCAATAAGCAGAATGAGGTAAAGGTGGACGGGAGTATAGTTGCTCATCCTGTTCAAATAAGACACGAGTACAACGATGCACTTATGGCAAACGGAGGGCTTGCCCCGGTAGAGAAACTTATTCCGACGGCAAACTTTATGATGAATTCGGAATTTGAATATACATTCCCCGATTCTACAAAAAAGATAAAGAGCTGCGATTATTTGATGGGCGACCCCGAATATCTCAATTTCCGCGCCATTCGCTCGGCTATTACTGGAGAGAAAATACCTGTTCTCAAAAAAGCAGAGATTGTGTTGCCCGAGTATGAAGCACGACAAATTTTTGGCGACAAGAACCCCATTGGTACACAGGTGTGGGTAAGGTCATTGAACGGTGGTCTGGAGTATGAACACACATACACTATACGCGATGTCTATAAAGCAGACAGAATTCACGACGCGATATATGGCAACAAGATTTTTGTCCCGTTTGATAAGGAAGCAAAATATTACCGCTATAATCTGAGTACCATCGGAGTTACTTATGAATTGCAGTTGCGCAAGGGTTACACCATAGAGCAATTCATAGAAGAGGCAAACAACCGTCTTGAGCAGTTCGGCGTAGATGTATGGGCTGCGTCTATGGAGATTAACTATGAATATTTGTCATATATCCCTGTAACACGTACTGTTGTTTATGTAATAAGCTCATTGGTACTTATTGCTTCGCTTGTGGGTTTCCTCAAGATGCAGTTGCAGCTGTTCAATATGCGCCGTCGCGAGGTGATATTGCGCACTGTACACGGTGCTACAAAAAGAAGCCTGTTCGCCCTCTTTTTTACCGAGGTTACAATAGTGCTTGCCCTGTCACTTGCAACAGCGTTTTTCATTGCTGTCTGGCTCACGGAATATATACAGCGCTATCTCTCGGAGATACTCGAGGAGTTCGGGTGGATTATCGAAGGGGTAGAGTGGGACTTACTTACAATAATCGCAGTTGTGGCGGTTGCGTGTGTTGTTGCTGTGTGGATAGCCCTGTGGCGCATCACCAATATGCGTAATGGGGCTGCAACGGGTATGCACCGCAGTGCCGGCCACCGTGTACGCAACACTATGCTCGGGCTGCAGCTTATTGTTGGGCTGCTGTTTTTGGGCGGAACATTCGTGCTTGTCCAATTGGTGAGCTACGTGAATGAGAAGATGAATATACCCCAGAATGACGATTACTATAAAAGGTGTCTGCTGGTTGATACGTACGACTTTAAGAATGTGGAGCAGTTTACCGAATATCTCAACAGCGTAGAAAGTGGAGTAGAGTCTCATTTCAATTACGACGAGAGCTACTATGAACTGCCTGTTCTGAAAGGCAACGAATATATTACGGAAAAATTAGGAGGTATAGAATATGTGAAAACAAAGATATTCAACAACGAAAAGTTCATAGATTTCTGGAAACTGCCGGTCAATTACACAAGACCTGAACTTAAAGGCGAAAGCTATATCCTCATTAATGAGGAACTATATGAGCTGCTTAACGAAGGAGGAGTAGCGACCGAGACATTGCATTTCACTTATATGCCACCTTATCCCGTAGCTGGAACATACAAAAGTTTCCCTTATGACGATAGACCATACGATGCTGTTCTTGTGAACGATGACAAGATAAGGTCGATGATGGCAATTGTACCAAAGGAGGGGGAATATGCCAATGTCGTCGATAATTTGAGCAATGAGATAATGCGCTTGAACCCGACTCTTGTGTCGCCCAATATCTACAACCTGCGCAAGAAGGTTGCCAGCGAGGTTCACATATTCGAGAATATGGAACGCGGTGCGTGGATACTCTCCTTTGTGAGTCTTGTGATATGTATTATGGGTATATACAGTTCAATATCGCTCGACACCCGCTCGCGCCTCAAGGAGGTTGCCGTGCGTAAGGTACACGGTGCCAAGCGATGCGACATTGCATTGCTCTTCGGACGTCTGTACCTGTGGCTCTTTGGGGTAGCAGCGGTAGTTACCATACCGTTGATAATAATCTTCTGTAGTATAGCCGAGGACTCTTTTGATAATATGCTTCCGAGTGGGGCACATCTTACTCCATACGCTGCAATAGCTTGCAGTTTTGCAATAACGCTTGTTGTGACAGTTGTTATTGTGGGGTATCACATTAACAGAGTTATGCGCCTCAATCCGTCGGATATTATAGCAAAGGAGTAATCTCTCGCTGCCTTATAATCCGATTACCGATAGTGTGCTCC
>JAFYSC010000094.1 GCA_017546635.1 Bacteroidaceae bacterium
AGAATCGGAGCTAAGAACAGTATTAGGACAAGAATAAACAACATACGACTATGAAGAAAAATCTTACATTCATTGCACTTGCAGCAGCGCTGCTCTGCTCGTGCAACAGCAGCGAGACAAACACAGCAGTTGAAGTTCAACAGGTTGCAAAGCCCAACGTAAAGGTAGCCCTTGTTACAAGCGAGGAGGTACCACAGACTATACGTTTAGCAACCACAGTAGAGGCAAAAGTAAAGAACAACATAATCCCCAGCTCATCACTCCGCATAGACAAGATTCTTGTCGAGGTGGGCGACAATGTGACAGAGGGCCAGAAACTTGTGATGCTCGACGCGAGCAACCTTGAGCAGCTCCGTATGCAAGTCGAGAACCAGCGCGTTGAGTACAGCCGCATAGAAGAGCTATATAAGGTGGGCGGTGCATCAAAATCGCAATTGGATGCAGCAAAGACATCGCTCGACGTGAATGAGCGCGCACTGAAGAACCGTCTCGAGAATACTGTGCTCACAAGCCCCATCAGCGGTGTCGTATCGGCACGTAACTACGACAACGGCGATATGTATGGAGCAAACCCTATCCTCGTGGTTGAGCAGATTACCCCCGTGAAGATGAAAATCAACGTAAGCGAGCAGTACTACTCAAAGATAAAGGAGGGTACAAACGTTGAGCTCCAGTTCCAGACATACGGCGATGAGATTTTCAACGGCAAGGTAAGCATTGTATACCCCACTATTGACGCAGCTACTCACACATTCGGTGTAGAGATTACACTCGCCAACAACGACCGCCGCGTGCGTCCCGGAATGTTCGGCAACGCAACAATCAACTTCGGAACAGCACAGCACGTGGTTGTACCTGATGCAGCCGTAATAAAGCAGGCTGGCAGCGGCGACTACTATGTATATACATACAAGGATGGCAAGGTAAGCTACGACAAGGTGGAGCTTGGCAAACGTATGGGTAACAGATACGAGCTTATCTCGGGAATCGAGAACAACTCGTTTGTTGTTACAGCCGGACAGGCAACACTCGCCAACGGTATGGAAGTGAATGTAATAGAATAACCACCGAGAGAAAATAACCACAGTATACACACAAACAAAGATATAAATTATGAGTCTATACGAAGGAGCAGTAAAACGTCCGATTATGACCGCGCTATGCTTCATAGCAGTGGTAGTGTTCGGTCTTTTCTCGTTCTCGAAATTGCCTATCGACCTTATACCCGATATCGAGACAAATACCATTATGGTTATGACAAGCTACTCGGGTGCAAGTGCATCGGACATCGAGAACAACGTGACACGTCCGCTTGAGAATACGCTCAACTCTGTCGAGCACCTCAAGCACATCTCATCGAAGTCGAGAGAGAACATATCTATCATCACACTCGAATTTGAGTACGGATACGACATCGACGCTCTCACTAACGACGTCCGCGACAAGCTTGATATGATAGTTTCGGCACTCCCCGACGGAGTGAACAACCCCATCATATTCAAGTTTTCGGCCGATATGATTCCTATCCTTATGCTATCGGTGAAGGCCGAAGAGAGCCAGGCTGCACTCTACAAGATACTTGACAACAACATTGCCAACCCCCTTGCACGTATCGACGGAGTGGGTACAGTATCAATCATCGGTGCACCCGAGCGCGAGATCAACATATATATGGACCCCGTGAAGATGGAGGCATACAATATCCCTGTAGAGACAGTGAGCAACGTCATTGCGTCGGAGAACAGGAATATCCCCGGCGGCAGCTTCGACATCGGAAGCAATACCTATTCGCTCAGAGTCGAGGGAGAGTTCGACTCTCCTCAGGATATGATGAACCTTGTCGTGGGTACACACAAAGGAGCGAACATCTACCTGCGCGACATTGCCCGCCTTGTCGACGGCACACAGGAGCGTGCCCAGAAGGCATTCACCGATGGTCAGCAGGGTGCGATGATTATCGTACAGAAACAGACCGGAGGAAACTCTGTAGCCATTGCCAATGCAGTGCGCAAGGAGCTTCCCAAACTGCAGAAGCGCCTCCCCTCGGACGTAAAGATTGACATTATGGCCGACACATCGGAGAACATCAAGCAGACTGTATACACCCTCTCCGAGACCATCATCTACGCACTTGTATTCGTAATGCTGGTGGTGTTCATCTTCCTCGGACGCTGGAGGGCAACCGTCATCATCGGTATTACAATCCCCTTCTCGCTCATTGCATCGTTCATATACCTCCTTATAACCGGCGGTTCGCTGAACACAATTTCGCTGTCGTGTCTTAGCATAGCCATCGGTAACGTGGTGGACGACGCCATTGTGGTACTCGAGAACGTGACAACACACATTGAGCGCGGTTCGAGCCCCAAGAGTGCCGCAGTACACGGAACAAACGAGGTTGCCGTGTCGGTTGTAGCATCGACCCTCACTATGCTCGCAGTGTTCTTCCCCTTGACAATGGTAACAGGTATGGCAGGTGTGCTCTTCAAGCAGCTCGGCTGGATGATGTGTATCATTATGGTGGTATCTACAGTTGCAGCCCTTACACTTATCCCTATGCTCTGTTCAAAGATGCTCAAGCTCAAGAAGAAACAGAGCAAGTTCTTCAAGGCATTCTACCTTCCCATTGCAAGAGCCCTCGACAAGCTGGACGACTGGTATGCAAACAGAATCAACTGGGCTGTGCGTCACCGCAAGACAACAATTATCCTCTGCTTTGCGCTGTTCATAGCCAGCCTCTTCTCATTCCCCTATATAAAGAGTGAGTTCTTCCCCTCGCAGGACGATGCCCGTGCAAGTGCGACAATAGAACTTCCCATCGGTACACGCGTGGAGATTTCACAGGACGTTGCAATGCGCCTCACCCGTCTGTGGCAGGAGCGCTACGGCAAGGATATGAAGACCTGTAACTTCCGCGTGGGACAGGCGAGCGAGGACAATGCCTTTGCATCGATGAGCAGCAACGGTTCGCACATCATCAGCTTCAATATGATATTTGTTCCTATGACCGACCGCGAGATTGGCCTTGCCGAGATTTGCGACCAGATGCGTGCCGACATAAAGAACTTCCCCGAGATTGCCCGCAGCAACATACAGCAGGGTGGACAAGGAGGTATGGGCGGACAGACAATGGCGTCGTTCGAGATTTACGGATACGACTTTGGCGTTACCGACGTTCTAGCAAAGACACTTGCCGACTCACTGCGCAAGAGCCCCATCATTTCGCAGGTGAACATAAGCCGCAGCGACTACCAGCCCGAGTATCAGGTGGAATTCGACCGCGAGAAGCTGGCAATGCACGGCCTGAACCTTGCAACGGCAGCCACCTATCTGCGTAACCGCTTCAACGGTTCACTCGCGACATACTTCCGCGAGGACGGTGACGAGTACGACGTTAAGGTGCGCTATGAGCCGGGCAGCCGTAACAGCCTCGAGGATATCGAGAACATTATCCTTTACTCGAGCAACGGCCGTCCCATCCGCGTGAAGGATGTAGGCCAGGTTGTACAGCGTGAGCTTCCTCCCACCATCGAGCGTAAGGACCGTGAGCGTATTGTGACTGTAAGTGCAGTCATCGCAGCAGGCTCGGCACTCAGCGACGGTGTGGAATATGGTCTTGCAGTTATCGACAAGATGGAGATTCCCAGCGGCTACAACATCAATGTTGCAGGTTCGTACGAGGACCAGCAGGAGAGCAACGCCGACCTCGGTACATTGGCACTGCTTATCATTCTCCTTGTGTTCATTGTAATGGCAGCACAGTTCGAGTCGCTCACCTACCCCTTCATCATTATGTTCTCTGTACCTTTTGCCTTGACAGGTGTCCTTCTGGCACTCTTCTTCACCGGCACAAAGATGAACGTAATGTCAATATTGGGAGCAATTATGCTTATCGGTATTGTTGTGAAGAACGGTATCGTGCTCATTGACTACACAATGCTGTTGCGTGAGCGCGGACTGGGTATCATCCCCGCTACAGTGCGTGCAGCCCGTAGCCGTCTGCGTCCTATCCTTATGACAACCTGCACCACCATCCTTGGTATGATGCCGTTGGCAGTGAGCCAGGGTGTAGGTGCCGAGATGTGGCGTCCCCTTGGTGTTGCCGTTATCGGCGGTCTCACTATCTCGACCATTATGACACTTACATACACCCCCGTGATGTACTGTATGTTCGGTGGAACAGGTATCAAGCGTCGCCGCAAGCAGCTCAAGGAGAAGCGCGAGCTCGAGGCCTACTGGAACGAGCACAAGAGCGACGAGATGCTCATAAACGCAAAGAAGTAACTAATTAAGAACACTCTCCCGGCTGCATTGTGCAGCCGGGGAATAAAATAGAAGCAACAAGATGAAAGCAGTATTTATCGCATTCGACCAAGCACACAAAGATGATGTAATGGAGACGCTGAATCGCCTGAACTGCCGTGGTTTCTCTTTCATAGAGCAGATGCAGGGCCGTGGCAGCAAGACCGGTGAACCCCACTACGGCAGCCACGCTTGGGCAGCAATGAACTCAGGTATAATAACAGTTGTAGAGGACAATATCGTAGACTCACTCCTTGCCAACCTGAAGAAGATTGACGAGAGCAGCCCTATGCTTGGACTCAGAGCCTTTGTATGGAACATTGAGCAGTGCTATTGAGCTTAGACAACAGTTGAAAGACAAAGCATAATGTCGGCAATCCTTTTAACATCGGGTTGCCGACATTCTTTTATATAATAGTGCCATACGCAAGATAGAAAACAGAAAAAAGAAGAGTCAATTACACGAAGAATGTTTACATAACACTTACAGGTTGCATAAAAACAAAAAAATAGTTAACTTCGCAGTTGGTATAGAAGCTGTCCGGTTTTCCATTATGCGATTATTCAAGGTAAATAATCTGATACCTCCAGGACAGTTTCATATAACCACCAAGCCGACAAACCTATTCTATATGCAAAAGATAATAAAATACATCCTTCTGATTGCGGCCGCAATCCTCCTCACCCCGTCGATGGCACAAGACAGGAGAGAGGTGAGCCTGCTCACCTGCTCACCCGGCGAAGAGGTGTACGCACACTTTGGCCACACCGCACTTCGCGTGAACGACCCCACCCGAGGGGCAGATGTAGTATTCAGCTACGGAATCTTCAGTTTTGACGAGCCCAATTTCGTTTGGCGCTTCATTCTTGGAGAGACCGACTATCTTCTTGGAGCGATAGACCACCCTTACTTCATTGCCGAATACTCCGAGCGCGGCTCGGGAGTTACCGAGCAGGTATTGGCACTCGACTCGTTGCAGAAGAATGCCATCATAGCGGCACTCATAGAGAACATACAGCCGCAGAACAGAGTGTACCGCTATAATTTCCTCTACAACAACTGCACCACAAAGGCACGCGACAAGATATTCGAAGCCATTGGCGGCGGAATTGGATACTCTGTGCCCTCGGCTGGCGATTCGCTCACATTCAGGGACATCGTACACCGCTTTACCGGCAAGCATCCCTGGTATCAGCTTGGAATGGATATGCTTTTGGGAGCACCCGCCGATGAGACAGCAACACGCAGCGGTGCGCAATTCGCGCCAATCATCTTTATGCAGGAACTCTCCACAGCTACGGCAGACGGCAAGCCTCTGCTCAAGGAGGAGAGGGAGATAATTGCTCCGCAGGAGAAAAAGAGTGTCCGCAACAACCTTACACCATTCAACGTGTCGCTGCTGGTACTGCTCTTTACCCTCATTATGATGCTGTGCGAGCGCCGTACAAAAAAGAGTTATCTGCTGTGGGACGCATTGCTTATGGCATTGCAAGGTGCAGCGGGCATAGTGCTCACGATTATGGTACTCCTCTCGCAACACCCTACAGTAAACGAGAACTGGCTGCTTATATGGCTCAATCCCCTGCCACTTGTCCTGTTGCCCATACTCATCTACAAGGTGATAAAAAAGCAAAAGGCCACAATAATGTGGATACAGGTTGCAATGGTGGCAGGCTTCATCGTGGCATCACCCTTCTTGCCGCAATACATCCCCGCTGCACTCTACCCCTGTGCGGTGGCACTCACAGCACGTTCATTGTTCCATATTTACAAAGATAAGATATGCGCATTAGATTCCTTATAATACTGCTCCTTGCAGCAATAACAAACGCATCGGCCCAGCAACAGGACGACAAAAAGATAAAGCTCGTATTATCCATTAATGTTGACCAGCTGCGCAGCGATTTTCTATACGAAT
>JAFYSC010000095.1 GCA_017546635.1 Bacteroidaceae bacterium
AACCTTACGGCCTGTGAGGTCGTAGATAACAGCGCTCTCGCTTGTCACTACATTCTCAATACCATCAGTTGCAACAACCTCGAGGACCACGTCGATAATCTGGCCACCGTTAGCCTTGAAGTCGCCGAACTTGCCGTCGGCGTCACCCATAGGATCGATGTTACACCAATCCTGCTTGATACGCATACGGTATGTACCAGCCTCAGCGGGAGCTGTGAACGCGGGGATAGCGGGCTTGTTGCGGTTGTCACCGGTAACAACATCACCAACGCTGTTCCAGCCATACTCGTCGCTGCTTGAATTGTTGTTGTAGAAGCTGTAAGCTACAAGGTCACCAGTGGGAGCGAAGTCGCTGCCCTCCTCGATGCCAGCGGTAAAGCCGTCACCCTCAACGTCAACATAAACGAAGAAGTGTACCCAAGAACCGGCAGCATCAACGTTCACTGTTACCTCCTCACCGGGAGCAGCCATAAACACAACAGTCTCTGTCGCATCGGTATAATCCATACCCTTCTCGTCGGCTGTGAGTGTATATGCCGATGTACCGTAAGTAGCGCTTACAAGCTCAACTGCATTTACGGCACGGTCGTTACGTGTCTTGTTGCCGTTGTTTGTAGGAGTATAATCAACAGCGGGAGTCTCGGGCTCCTCAACCGCAGCCTTCACAAGTGTCACATTCGAGTAAACAGCCATTGCACTTGAAGCATATGTCTCATAGTTCAACGCATAGAGCGAGAAGTTGTCCATTGCAACTACGTTACCAGCACCAAGAGTGAGTTTCAACGCATTTGAACCGCCCTCAGCGTCCTTAATGATTACATAGTCGGGGAAAGTTCCATATACAAACAAGAGACCATAATAAGCATCAACTGCAATTGTTGCGCTCTTGCCGTTCTCGGCCACATCGAATGTAAACATACCCTGGTTAAGAGAATATACATCCTTATCCATGAATGATTTTACAAAGTAGATGCCTGCAGCCTCGCTGTACTCAACCTCGACGTTGAATGTTGCGGGATACTCGTTGCCGTCTACGCTCTCAACATCAGCAGTAAGAGTGTAAGTACCGGCCCAGTCGAACACCTCTTTCTCGGCCTTTACACCTGAGAAGATTGCAAGGGGCTCGTAGCTGTTAGCATAGTAGAGCTTGTACGATACGGTAAAGTCCTCGAATGAGAGTGAACCGTCCTCGTTTCTTGTCAGCTTGAGGGTTGTAGGCTCACCGTTAGCATCGGTAATCACGTGGTAAGAGTAATCATCGCCGGTGCTGCCGATAAACTGGAGCATTGCACCGCTGTAACCGCCAAGCTCGATGTTTGCCGACATATCGTCGTCAGAAGGAGTGATTGAGATATAAAGGTCCTCGTAGCCGAGCATCTTTGTAATCTGATAGATGTCACCGGGCTTCTTCTCGATTACCATATCAAACTCGGTGGGGAAGCTTACGCTGCCGTCTGTAAGGTTCTCGTAGTCGCTTACCGACACCTTGTATGTACCCGACCAGTCGTAAGCATCGGGATTCTCGCGTACTACATAGCCGTCGAACACCTGATGAACGAATGCACCTACGAGCTCGTTTGTCTCGGGGTTGATAGAGTCTCTACGGATATAGATGTAATCGTAAAGAGACATTGAAGTCTTAGTATTGTAGCTGAAAGTGAATGCACCCGAATACTGCTTAGAGTTGCTTCTTGTACCGAAACGGATACGGTTCTCCTTGTCGAGGAAGATAGTATCGTGGGGAACAGTCAAGATAGTGCCGTCGAATGTAGCGGGAAGAGTGAACTCCTCGTAACCCTCGAATGCGAATGTTGCATTCCAGTTTACCTTAGTGTCGTCAGCAGCTGTAAGGTTAAGAGTGAAGCTCTTGGGCGAAACGTCGTTTCTGATGTCACCGTCGTATGTCCACTCACCTGTAAGGTCGGGATAAGCCGATGTATCCACATTCTCAGCCTCTGTAAGCTCCATCTTCACATTCTTTACTGTTGCAAGAACTGTAGCGACTGTAGTGCTCCAATCAAGCGAAACGATAGTAAAGTCGGCTACGGTAATCTCCTTTGTAGAAGGATTGAAAGCGAAAGTCATACCGAACTGCTGGCTGCCCTCAACATCCCATCTTGAGAAAGGCCACTCACCCTCGGCATTCGCAACTGCGATATAACCGTTCCAGATACCATAGTTAGCACTGTTGGGACCGCTCACCTCGAAAGTGCTTGTCGCTGCATCGAAGTTTGATACGCTCATTGAGTAGTCTGCACCTGCAAAGCCAATGATGTCGGCCATAAAGTACTGGCTCTGAGACTTTGTGATTGTAACCTCACACTCGCTCTTGAACTTGTCGGCGTGTGCAGCACCCGCCTCTGTTGTTTCAATTGTTGCGGTAAACTTGTACTTACCGAACAAATCGGACATCATACTTACCTCGGCCATTGCGCTGTTGGCAAAAAGCATAAGGCAAGCCATCAATCCATAAAAGTAAAATTTCTTCATAAGATTTTGTTTAATGGTTTAATGATTGTTTTTTATAATGAATTTATCAATATCAACGCAAGCCCTCGAGCATCTCCTTGAGCGGTGTACCGCTGCTTGGACGCGGAGCATCGTGCATATAAAGGCAACCGTTCTTGTCGTATATCACAAAGAAAGGTATTCCGCGCACGTTGAGCGCGCTGCCCAGCTTATTCTCGCTGTCAATGAGCTGATAGCCGTGAAGGTCGTGCTCGACAATGCTGTTTTTCCAGGCATTCTCGTCGCGGTCTATGGAGAGCGATACAAAAACCACATTCTCATTCTGCAGTTCAGCCTCAAGTTTCTTCAGATGGGGAATCTCGCGACGGCAGGGCGCACACCACGATGCCCACATATCTATATACACATATTTCCCCTTGAATGTTGAGAAATCGACCACATTGCCACCAGCATCGCGCAACTGCACTCCGGCAGGGAACGGTGTTCCCTTTATTGTAGCACGGCGCGACTCATAATCGGCAATATACTTCTTGTCAATGCCATACTTTTCAACCACTGCAGCCAACTGGTTGAGACCGCCCTCAAAATCGGCGCTGTAGTTGTATGTCTTGAGGAAGCTCTCAATAATAGCCTCGGCTACACGCGTACGGATAACGCTGTTTTTATATACAGCGTAGAGCTTCTCTATTTTTGCAGCCATAGTAGGCTCGCCGCGCAAGGCGTCACATATAAGCACGGTAGTCTCGGGGAATACCGCAGCAATGTCGCAGTCGAAAGAGCTGCCTACGTCGCCCGTCACGTCAAACGCATCGAACGACAGGTCGTGTCCCTCACGGCGCGCATTGCGCACAACGCTGTACATATTATTATATACAGCAGTGTACGACCACAATCTTATATACTCCTTTACAGGCTCCGAACAACCGCCATTCCCAATGATTGAGTCGGCAGCAAGAATCAATCCGTCGAGCATCGAACGCAGGCGTGCTTCATCGCGCGCCTCAACCTGCCATATTGTACGGCCGCAATTGGCAACAGCACGTCGGTACGCACCCAGGGCACGATTGTCGGCAGTCTCGTTAGAACCCACATAATAACCGTCCACGTCGAGCTCAAAATGCAGTGTATCGGAATCGACAGGCATATAGACATCCAAAGGCAAATACAATGTAGAGAAAATCTGCGAAGAATTCTTCACTCCCACGATGCTGTAGAAAGAGTTGGCCGACAGAGGCATCACTGTCGTAAATACTCCCGGCTCCACCTGCTCCAGAGTCTTCGCCTTACGGCCTGCCTCGGGGTGCAATGGATTCATATACATTTTAATGTCACCCAACGCTTCGGTCGAGTTCACCTTCACCGAAAACACCTTATCCTGTCCAAACGATGTCTGTACTACAAACAGTGCACCAAGCAAAAGCAGAATTTGTCTTATTTTCATATTTTATTCAATTATTCGTGGCAAAGTTACAATTTTACAAAGCAAATGCAATAATAATGTAAGCGTTTTTTGCAATTATAATGTTAATTTGCTTTTGTTTGTATAAAAAATTATGAGAGCGACTCAAACAAGTCACTCTCATCTAGTAGCGGGGGAAGGGATCGAACCTCCGGCCTTTGGGTTATGAGCCCAACGAGCTACCACTGCTCCACCCCGCGATGCGGTTTTCAAAACTGATGCAAAGGTAAGTCATTTTTATTTATCCTCCAAATTTTTGAAGAACTTTTTTCAAAAAAAGTTTCATTTTCCCTTTTTTTCACTCTTTTTCCGTTGCACAAATGTGCAAAAAGCATTAACTTCGCAACAAAATACAAGCTATATATGGCAACCACAGACACCAGAGAACATATAATAAAGGTTGCGCGCAGGCTTTTTGCTCAAAAAGGAATTGAGAACATCACAATGAGCGACATTGCAGCAGAGGCCAACCGCAGCCGGCGTACCGTTTACACATACTTCCAAAGCAAGGAGGAATTGCTGGAAGCATCTATAGAAATGGAGGTAAACAAAATCTCGTCGGCCATTGCAAAGGTTGCCGCATCGGACCTTCCCCCGCACAAGAAAATCATAAGGCTTATCTTTGTGCGCCTGCACGCGACACGCAGCGTAGTGAAACGCAACAGCCGCTTGAGTTCCGAGTACTTCAACAACGCCTGGATAGTAGAACATCTGCGCCGCACATTCGACGCAAGGGAGATTGCCCTTTTCCGCACCATAATAGCCGAGGGCAAGCACCAGGGAATATTCAACGTCGAAAGTCCCGACCTTGCCGCACGCTTCCTCCACTTCTGCCTG
The DNA here is from genome assembly GCA_017546635.1 of Bacteroidaceae bacterium. Classification (GTDB taxonomy): domain Bacteria; phylum Bacteroidota; class Bacteroidia; order Bacteroidales; family Bacteroidaceae; genus HGM04593. The sequence goes on from JAFYSC010000095.1 coordinate 4,766, forward strand.
AAAGGAGTTGAAATACCTTATATAAACGGCATAGTGAACAAGAATATCGACGACAAGTTTATGAACAACTTTACCGAAAAGGTCATCCTTGGAGCATTAGGCGCAAACACCCAAATAACAGAACAGGCACAATGAAAGTACTATACGAAGACAACCACATAATAGTAATAAACAAGGCCGCAGGCGAGATTGTACAAGGCGACAAGACCGGCGACGCACCATTGTGCGACATCCTCAAGCAATACCTCAAGGAAAAATACAACAAGCCAGGCAACGTGTTCGTGGGACTGCCCCACCGTCTCGACCGTCCGGTTAGCGGCATTGTAGTATTCGCAAAGACAAGCAAGGCACTGGAGCGCTTGAACGAAATGTTCCGCACCGGAGCTGTGAAGAAAATCTATTGGGCCATAACAAAGGAGACACCGCAACCCACCGAAGGCACACTCTCACATTGGATTGTGCGCAACGAGAAGATGAACAAGAGCTTTGCCTACAAAAAGGAGACCAAAGAGGGCAAGCACGCCATTCTCGACTACCGCACACTGCGCTGCTCCCAGAACTATACACTTGTGGAGGTAGAGCTCAAGACAGGCAGACACCACCAGATACGTTGCCAGCTGTCGGCCATAGGATGCCCCATCAGGGGCGACCTCAAGTACGGCGCAAAACGCTCGAACCCCGACGGCAGCATTTCGCTGCACGCCCGCAGAGTGGAATTCGTGCATCCTGTATCAAAGATACCACTATGCATAGAAGCTCCCGTCCCAGCCGACCGTCTATGGCAAAGTTTCGAAGAGAACCTACAGGCATAACAGCAACACTACACAATTCAGCACCATTGCAAAGTCCGTTATAACAAATAAAAACAGTCCCGATCGGCCGATCGGGACTGTTTTTATTTTCTTATGTCAACTCACATTATTCTGCGCTCTGTGCAGGCTGCTCAGCAGGGGTAAACTCAGCCTCCTCAGTAAAGTTGGGAGCAACAACAGGATTTACAGCATTTGTCTCAACTGCATTCTGCTGCAAAAGACTCTCGTTCACGATTACTACCTTAGGCATAGAGAGTGATGCACAGATGCTCATAAGCACCATAAACACAGCAAGACTCCAAGTAGCTTTCTCAAGGAAATCTGTAGTCTTTCTCACGCCCATAATCTGATTAGATGATGCGAAGCCCGAAGCAAGTCCACCACCTTTTGAATTCTGAATAAGAACTATAAGGCACATCAGAATAGATGCCAATACAACAAGGATTACAAAAACTATATACATCTTTTTAATATTTAATTATTCTCTTTTAAATTCTGCCATTTTAGAAGGCCAAGGAAACTGCCTCACAGCAGACAATATATCTCATTGAGGAACAGACTGTTAGCCGCCACGGCAAGCACAAATCACTGCTTCATATGCTTGACAATCTTTTCCAAGAAACGTATTTGGTCTGCAAAGTAACGGTTTTTATTCGGATATTCCAAACATAATCGACGAATAATTTCGAGCGCCTTGTCATATTTTTTTTGTTTAATGTAAATATTAGCAAGGGTTTCCGTAAAAAATGCATTCTCGGGAACATCCTCCTTTTCGGCCCCTGCCGGGGCATCGGAACCCTCGGCATCCACATTCAGCTGAAGCGAAATCCTCTCATTGTCGCCCGCCAGAAAGTCGTCAATCAAATCCTGGCCGCGCATTTTAGGAACATCGGAAGAGAGGGATTCCCCGTCACCCTTGAGATAGGCCGAGACATAATCCACGGCAGCCGCCCCCTCGGCCTCCAACGATACCGTCGCCTGCTGCGGCAGTGTACCGAGGAATGCGTCTATAAGGCTCATTGTACGGTCTACCGTAAGCTCCTCTTCTTTCTCTACGACAAGCACAGGTGCGCCATAACCCTCCATCAGGTCGAACAGTACGCGGCGGTTCTTAAGATACAGGGCAGCCTTGCGCATCTCCTTTCCAAAATCAATATCGTGCAACAGATACAGATTGCGGAGCATCAGCAGGCGCGCAGCGTCGAAATAGGGATATTTCGCCACTATCATCCTTAGACGATACAGCGTATCCCTGTCGAGAGCTTCGGGATTCTGAATGTAATACGACAATTTCTCCATACTTACCAGTTGGCCAATGCCGCATTGAACACAGACTCCACAATCTCCTTTATCATCTGTGCAACAAGTTCCTCCTGTACCGTCTCGAGCGACTGTGTCGCATCAAAGTCACGCGTAGCCGAGAATTGGCGCTCAAAGTCCTCGTCGTGGTTGGTATTGTTCGTAAAGCGCACATTGACAGTCATTTTCAACTGCACCATTGCCGAGTAACCGTCCGACGAAATGGACTTGTTGAACTGGTCATATGAGACAATCTCTCCAGCCAGCTGCAAGTCTCCTCCACGAGGCACCTGTATAAGCTTGGTCTGCTGAATAAAGACATCACTTATAGTCTCGTTGAGCATTGGAGCCATAGGTCCCCACTGATAAGCAGCACTATTCTGAAAAGTCTCAATGCTTATCGTCTTCACCTTCGTGTAGTCAATGGACGCACCCGTAAGCTTATAACTTACCTTGCAGCCCACAAGCACCATCGCCAGGAGAGGCAACAGCACAAACATTATTCTAAAAGCTCTATTCGATGCCATATTCCCTAATTTTTCTGTATAGTGTACGTTCCGAAATATTCAATTCTTTAGCCGCATCGCGCCGGCGGCCATTATGACGCTCAAGCGCTGCAACAATCGTCCTTTTCTCCATCTCGTCGAGCGACAGGGTCTCCTCAACATATTCCCCTGCATCCACATTCTCTATCTGCGACGATATCTGTATTGTAGGACGATGCCTCTCTGCCGGGTAATAATCGACAGCATCCTGCACTGCCACCTGATGACCCGACATCAACTCCTGCACCTGCTTGCGCAGTTCTGTAATGTCGCGCCGCATATCAAAAAGCACGCTGTACAAGATTTCCCTTTCACTTTCAAATGTACGGCCCTCGTCTTTCTGCTGCTTGGCAATTGCGGGCAAATTCGTTGCCTGTGCAGGAAGATACGCAAGCATCACCTCTCCTGTCACCTTACGGTTAAGCTCAAGTATCGATATCTGCTCTGCGATATTCTTCAACTGCCTGATGTTTCCGGGCCACGAATAGGAGAGCAAGGCCCCCCTTGCCGCGTCGTCGAGCTCAATTCGGGGCACGTTGTATTTTGCCGAGAAATCCATCACGAACTTCTTGAACAGCAGAAGCACATCATCGCCTCTCTTGCGCAATGGAGGTATATTTATGGGAACCGTATTCAGACGATAATACAAATCCTCGCGGAAACGCCCCTCGGCAATCGCCTCGGGCAGATTTACATTAGTAGCGCACACGACACGTACATTTGTCTTTTCGACCTTCGAAGAGCCCACACGCATAAATTCGCCGTTCTCGAGCACACGAAGCAGGCGGGCCTGTGTCGACATAGGAAGTTCACCTACCTCGTCAAGAAAAATCGTACCTCCGTCAGCCTCGCTGAAGTATCCTTTTCTCTCGCTGACAGCATCGGTAAAGGCACCTTTCACGTGTCCGAACAGCTCCGAGTCAATTGTACCCTCGGGTATTGCACCGCAATTGACGGCAAAATACTTACCGTGCTTGCGCATACTGTTACTGTGGATTATCTGCGGGAAGAACTCCTTTCCCACACCACTCTCACCGGTAATGAGCACCGACAGGTCGGTTTGCGCAACCTGCATAGCAACATCTATCGCGCGCAGCAATACCGGGTCGTTGCCTATTATTCCGAATTGCAGTTTAACTCTTTGTATATCCGATGTTTCCATAGTGTCCGTCTATAACAAATCCCCTACTGCTCAAAAGGGAAAGAGCAGCGGCAATACAAATATCATAACAATAGCCATTATAATCTGCAGGGGCAAACCTACCTTTACATAATCCATAAAGGTATACTGTCCTGCAGGCATCACAAGGGCGTTTGGCGGTGTAGAGAAGGGCGAAGCGAAGCACATACTGGCAGCCACAGCCACCGCTATGAGGAAAGGCACAGGACTGGCACCTATCGCCACCGCACTGCTCATCGCAATGGGTGCCAACAGCACCGCTGTCGCCGTGTTGCTTATGAACATTGTCATAAGAGACGTTGTGAAATATATTCCCGCCATCAGCGCAATGGGACCGAAAGAACCAAGCCCGTCGACGAGAGTCTGGGATATCAAGGCCGACACGCCAGTCTTTTCGAGCGCGGTAGACATTGGCATCATTGCCGCAATGAGCACTATGCTCTCCCAGTTTATAGTCTTGTAGGCAGCCTCAACGTTGCGGAAACAGCCTGTTATAACCATCAGCAAAGCCGCAATCATCACAGCTGTCACAGGAGCTATGGGAATAAAGTCGAACATCATAGCAGCAACCATAAGCACCATTATGCCAGCAGCCAAAGGAGCTTTGTAATCGAGTGTAACCTTTGCAGCCTCCTCGAGGGGACGGCCCACCACAATCCACTCGTTTGTTTCCTTTTCAAGAGCCGCGATATTATCCCACGTACCCTGCACCAACAGGATATCACCGCTGCTGATTGTCTCGTCGGCAAGCCCCTGAAGGATATATTTGTTCTTACGGCATATTCCTAGTACATTGACATTGTATCGTGTACGCAGCTCAGCCTCCTTTATCTTCTTGTTTATGAGTGTCGACGAAGGCATAAGGACAATCTCGGCAACACCTATGTCGTAGAAGTCGAGTGACAGTGCCTTGCCATTCTCCTCGGAGATATATCGCAGGCCATAGTTCTCGACAAAGCTCGCTACACTCTCGCGGTTACCGGTAACAAAAAGTATATCCTCCTCGTTGAGCACTGTATCCGACTCGGCAGCAAGCTGTATCACATTCTTCAGGAGCTTATTCTGCGAGTGCTCCACACGGCGTACCTCAAGAATATTTATTCCGTATTTGCTGCGGGCATCGAGCTCTACAATCATCTTTCCCTTCAACTGCGACTTGCCGGTAACCTGAATGCGGTGCAAGGTGCTTGATATTCCATACTCCTTCACAAGTGTCTTGAGGGATTTTCCGGCCCTTGCGCTCTCTCCACTGAGCGTACCGGGTTTAGAGAGGAACCATTTTGAGAGTGGCATAAGCACTATTATACCCACAGTGACGCATACAAGTCCCACTGGAGTGAACGAGAAGAAAGTCAACGGCTCATATCCGCCCTGCACAAGCGCATTGTTGGCAACAAGGTTGGGAGGTGTACCTATAAGGGTCATCATACCTCCCATACTGCTTGCAAAGGCAAGCGGCATAAGCAGACGCGACGGGTTCATCTTCATACTCATAGCCATACTGACCACAATGGGCAGCAGCAGGGCCACCGTACCCGTATTGCTTACAAAGGCACCTATCGCCGATGTAACAAGCATCACCAGCAAGAAAAGCCTTGTCTCGCTGTTGCCTGCAAGCTTCATAAGCTTTGAACTTATCATCTTGGCAAGTCCAGTCTGGAATATTGCACCTCCGACAACAAACAGACCTACCATCATTACCACCACGTTATTGGAGAAACCGGCAAGCGCCTCCTCGGGGGTCAGAATCTGGAACAGGAGCAAAGCTATAAGAGAACACAGTGCCACAATATCGGAGCGCACCTTGCCATTCACAAAGAATATGACCGACAACAACAGGATTGCAAGTGTTATATACATAAAAACAATATTATTTAAGTTTATATTAAAATTCGAAGATGCAAAATTACGAAAAAAAACCTCTATTACAAAGAGGACGACCTACAGAGTGAATAAAATTATTTCAAGGATACTTTACAACAGCCATAAAAGGAATACCACCGGCACACCAGGCAGGCGAGAGGATGCTTTTTACATAAAAAAGTTATTGGTGTCCGATAAAAATCTAATAAGCAAAAAATAGAGTGCTCAGCTGCTGTATAACAGCGGTCGAGCACTCTATTTTAATTCCAAGCCCCTATTTTAACGACATCCGATAAAAATATGCAATTATAAGGCTTGCAATATTAAAAAAGACAACAATGCTATGCTATATTCCGGCTCAGTAGAAAAAAGGCGCGGACAATAACTCTTTCAGTCACTTTCTCGGTGT
>JAFYSC010000096.1 GCA_017546635.1 Bacteroidaceae bacterium
ACCAATGCTTTAGTCAGCCTGTCTTCTTTGCTTACAAGTGAGCATTCTGCTTCCTTGCCATTAAGCCTTCAGTAATGCCTCCTCGGCATTACGGGCCTTGTCGAAATTCATAGCCTCGTAGATGCTGTACATCGTTTTTCTTATCTGCTCGGTGCAAAGGTTGCCTATGCTGCCCTCGTGTGTGTGGTGCACCTCCTTGTTGGGCACGAATGTGCCAGCCTCAATGTCGAGTCCTACCTTCTTGTATGCGTCGCGGAAGGGCATTCCTTCGGTGGCAAGACGGTTCACCTCTTCTACACTGAACATTGCATCGTAGCGGCTGTCGTTGAGAATCTCCTTGTTGACCTCTATTCGTTCAATGATGTATGTTGCCATTGCAAGGCAGTCCTTCAGTTCGGCAAATGCGGGCAGGAACAGCTCCTTGATAACTTGCAGGTCGCGGAAGTAGCCGCTGGGCAAGTTGTTCATAATCATAGTGATGTCTGTTGGAAGTGCCTGTAGACGGTTGCATTTTGCACGCATAATCTCAAATACGTCGGGGTTCTTCTTGTGCGGCATAATGCTGCTGCCTGTGGTGCACTCGGCGGGGAGTTTCACAAAACCGAAATTCTGCGAGTTGAACATACAGGCGTCGAATGCCATCTTGGAGAGTGTGCCGGCAACGCTTGCGAGTGCAAAGGCTATGTTCTTTTCGCACTTGCCGCGTCCCATCTGTGCATACACTACATTGTAGTTCATAGAGTCGAAGCCGAGCAGCTCTGTTGTCATTGTGCGGTTGAGCGGGAACGATGAGCCGTATCCTGCTGCCGAACCAAGCGGGTTGCGGTTGCACATCTTGTAGGCGGCCTGCAAGAAGAGCATATCATCGGCAAGGCTCTCGGCGTATGCACCGAACCACAAGCCAAATGACGAGGGCATTGCAACCTGTAGATGTGTGTATCCTGGAATGAGTACCTCCTTGTGCTTCTCGCTCTGCTGTTGCAGTGCGTCGAAAATGGCAACTACTGCCTCGCAAATCTCCTGCAATTCGTGGCGTGTGAAGAGCTTAAGGTCGACAAGTACCTGGTCGTTGCGCGAGCGTCCGCTGTGTATTTTCTTGCCAATGTCGCCCAGCTTGCGTGTGAGCATAAGCTCTACCTGTGAATGTACGTCCTCTACGCCCTCTTCTATAGTGAAGTTTCCCTCGCGGGCTACGGTGTATATGTTGCGCAGCTCGCCGTGCAGCTCCTGCATCTCCTCGGCGGTGAGCATTCCTATGCTCTCGAGCATAGTGCTGTGTGCAAGTGAGCCCAGCACGTCGTAGGGGGCGAGCATAAGGTCGAGCTCGCGGTCCTTGCCCACTGTGAAACGCTCAATCTCGGGGTTCACGTCGATATTCTTTTCCCAAAGTTTCTTTGCCATAATCTTACAAAATAAAACTACAAGAGTGTGGAAAGATCTCTTCTTGCACACTCTTGTATGGTTGTCCGGTAACTGTCTGTCAGTATTGTATCATTGCCAATGTGTCGGCAATCTTCTCAAGACCCTCTTTGAGGGGCTTCTCAATCATTCCGCGCAACATAAAGTTAAGCTCGGCTTTTGCCACCACGCGCATCTTGGACGCTTCGCTGCCGTCGGGTATTATCTGTATCCACAGGTTCATAGGGATTGGAGAACCTACAGCCTCGAATTTTATGCATTTGGGTGCTTCGCGCTCAATGATTTTTATTGTAACCTTGCCTATGGGTGCAATCTCTATTGTCACTTGGTCGTGGTCGTATGCAAACTCCTGTATCTTGTCCTTGGGAAGCTTGTCCTTGAGTGCCTCAAGGTTGTTCAGGTCCTCGAGCTTTGCATATACGCGCTCCTGTGGGTAGGGTATGCACTTTACGCTACTTTCGTATTGGCTCATAGCGGGTTACTTAAGGTCGTTTCTCCACTCCGAGGGGTTTGCTCTCCACTCCTTGAGTGTGGGCATCACCTCTTCGGTAATGTAACCTGTTGCCTTTGCTGCCTCGAGCACTGCCTCGTAGTCGGTGAGAGTGATGAGCTTTACGCCTGCCTGAGCAAATGCCTCCTCGGCAACGCTGAATCCGTATGTGAACGATGCCACCATACCCACAACCTCAACGCCTGCTGCACGCAACGCGTCAACTGCCTTGAGGCTGCTCATACCTGTAGATACAAGGTCCTCTACAACAACAACCTTTGCGCCGGGGTATACGTCGCCCTCAATCTGGTTGCCCATTCCGTGGTCCTTTGCCTTGGGACGTACATATACGAAGGGCTTTGCGAGCTCCTCGGCTACGAGTGCACCCTGTGCAATGGCACCTGTGGCAACACCTGCAACGATGTCAGCCTCGGGGAACTCCTGGAGGATAAGGTTGGCGAGTCCCAGCTTTACGCGTGTGCGCAACTCGGGGAACGAGAGTGTCTTGCGGTTGTCGCAGTAGAAGGGCGACTTCCAGCCCGATGCCCAAGTGAAAGGCTGCTCGGGTTGTAACTTTACGGCTTTAATCTTGAGCAGCTCGGCTGCAAGAGTGAGTTTTGATTTTTCTGACATAGTAGTATTTGTTTATTTGGTTTCTTTTAGATTCTTTTTTAGTAGCCTGGCGCATTCTCCTGTGCCGCTTGGCTCAACTTTGCGAAGATACATTTTTTTGTAAAAAAAAGCCTCTTTTCGACGCTCTTTTTTGGTCGAGGGCCTGATTTTTACCTTTATTTTGTTTGTGTGTACCCCTCGTTCTTGAGCAACTCTATCACTTTCTGCTTAAAATCGCCCTGAATGAGTATCTCTCCCTCCTTTGCCGAGCCGCCCACTCCGCAGCGGGTCTTGAGCTGGCGGGCAAGCTCCTTGAGGTCGTCGTCGCTGCCAATGAAGTTCTTTATCACTGTTACGGTCTTTCCTCCGCGGTGGTTCTTCTCTATGCTCACTCTCAGCTTCTGTTGCTGCTTGGGCAGTGTCTCGGTTTCCTCCTTTTCATCGGTGGAATATTGGAAGTCGGGGTTTGTGGAGTAGACAATGTTTAGTCTCTCTTTCCAGTCGTTCTTTGCCATAGTCGTTTGCTTTCTATTGTCGCAAAAGTAGTGAATTTTATCGGTTTTACTGCAAAATTTATGCAGAATAACAAAATAAAGGGTGTAGTTTGGCGGGGCTGCCCGTCAGATAGTGCCGACAAATTTTTCTTTTTCATAAAATAAGAGTAAATTTGCTACGTTGTTTATAATGCGCGCAATATGCGCGGTTGTTCTTGGAGAATGGATACACAGTATAACATAGAAAAAGTGCCCGAGCCTACGCTGCGACGCCTGCCGTGGTATCTCTCGGTGTGCCGTCTGCTCAAGACGCAGGGCGAGACGTTTGTCTCGTCTACCCGTCTGTCGAAGGAGACGAATATCGTGGCATCGCAAATAGCAAAGGACCTCTCCTGCGTGAATATCGTAGGACGCACACGCGTGGGTTACGAGATTGATAATCTTCTCGATGTGCTTGAGCATTTCCTTGGCTTTACAACCGTCCACAAGGCCTTTTTGTTCGGAGCGGGCCAGCTTGGCAGTGCATTGCTCAACGATACGGGTCTTAAGCAGTTCGGGCTGGAGGTAGTTGCCGCTTTCGACAATAATCCCAAGATTGTGGGGCACAGCGTGGCAGGTATCCCTGTGTATCACATAAGCGAGATTGCAACAAAAATGCGCCGCCACAATGTGAAGATTGGCATACTCACCGTTCCCATTGACAATGCGCAGGAGGTTGCCGACCGTATGGTTGTGTGGGGGATAAAGGCTATATGGAATTTTACCCCGTTGCGCATACGCGTCCCCGAGGATATTGTAGTTCAGAATACATCGCTCTATGCTCACCTGTCGCTGATGTTCAACCGTCTCGACAGTATGGAGGATAAATAATTATACAGTAATAAGTTATGAAGATAATAGCAGTTGGCAAGAATTATGCCGCACACGCAATTGAGTTTGACGGGACAGGCGAGAAGCCCGCTTCGCCAATGATATTTATGAAGCCCGATTCTTCTATCCTTAAGAACGGCAAGCACTTCTATCTGCCCGATTGGTTGGGACGTGTCGACTATGAATGCGAGATTGTGGTGCGTATAAACAAGCTGGGACGCAGTATCCCCGCGCGCTTTGCGCACCGGTACTACGATGCAATAACCGTGGGAATAGACTTTACGGCGCGCGACCTGCAGCGTCAGTTTATAGCCCAGGGCACTCCGTGGGAGCTCTCCAAGGGATTCGACTGCTCGGCTGTGCTGGGCGAATTCCGTCCCGTTGAGGGATACGACCTCTCGAACCTCGACTTTTCCCTTACGATAAACGACGAGACGGTGCAGAGTGGCAACAGCTCGCAGATGCTCTTCTCGGTCGACGAGATTATTGAGTACGTAAGCCGTTTCTGTACGCTCAAGACCGGCGACCTCATTTTTACAGGTACTCCCGCAGGAGTGGGTCCTGTGAAGATTGGTGACCATCTGAGAGGATATTTCGGCGACGAGAAGGTGCTTGATTTCCGTGTACGATGAAAGTGATGAAAAGATTATTACTAATACTCTTTTTTGTGCTGTCTGCGGTTCTTCAGCAGGCAAAAGCCCAGTTTGTCGAGGTTGATTGGGCGCAGTTGTCGCGCGACACCCTGTTGCCGCGATACTCCACTGTGCTTCCTCTGCCCGATGATGCCCGGCTCTACAGATACTCGGTAACAATAGAATATCCCGAGTTTAAGCCTATGGATAAGGCCGAGGTTGAGCACTATCGACTGCATACTATGTGCGACACTCTTCCTGCCTATCCCTCTGTCGAGGCCTCTATCTCAACTGCGGCAAAAAAGCAGATGCTCGACATCTCTTTTGTACCCGTGGTATATTCCGGCGGACGCTTCTTGCGCATAGAGTCCTTCAAGCTCGTGATCGACCGTGTGATTGATGCGCAGCGCACAATGTCGCACATAATGTCGCGCAGCAATGCACAGGAGCGCTACGCGCAAAATTCGGTACTTGCCTCGGGCAGGTGGGTGAAGATAAGCGTGCCATCCGAGGGAGTGTACAGGATAACCTCTGCCGAACTTGCGAGAATGGGATTCAAGAACCCCGATAAGGTGCGTCTCTACGGCTACGGTGGCGAGACGCTCCCCGAGGCCAATATACACCTGTTGCCCGATGACCTTGCCGAGGTGCCTCTGTGGCGCGAGCAGGGCTATGTGCTCTTTTATGCGAACGGCACAATAGGCTGGAACTATGAGGGCGGACGATTCCGTCACCGTCAGAATGTCTATTCGCAGAACAGTTTCTATTTCCTCACAGAAAGCGATGAGGCACCGCTCGCCTTTCAGCGAAAGGAACTTGCCGCTTCGTCCAAAGTATACAGCGCATACCCCGATTATGCCCTATATGAGAAAGAGGAGCATTCGTTGTGTACCTATGGCCGTGTGTTGCTCGACGGTTACAACTACGCATCGGGACGTACTCAGAGCTATAAGTTCGAATTGCCGGGAGTGATGCCCGACGAGCGTGCCACGATGGAGCTGTCGTTCGGCAGTAGTGCAACGGCTACGAGCCGTGTCACTGCAAGTGTCAACGGGGTGCAGGCTGGCTCACTCTCTCTGCAGCAGATAAGCGGTACCGATGTCGGACGCATTGCAAATACAATGATGACACTCTCTTCGCTGTCGGCAAATACTACCGTTACGCTCACACACTCGGTACCCGATGCTACAATCTCGGGTCATCTCGACTATATCGAGCTTAACTTTGTGCGTGCCCTTGCATTGCGCGGCGCATACACTCTCTTCCGCGGCGATGCAAAGGATGGCGACGCAACCTTCCGCATAGCATCGGCAACGGCCGGTACCCGTGTGTGGGACGTCACCTCCCCTTCGGCTACGGTGGAGTATGCAGGCACTCTCGATAATGGAACGTTGTCGGTAGTCGCTCCCGCTGCTGTCACCTCCCGCCTTGTGGCCGTTGATGTAAAAGCTGCCTTTCCATCGGTGAAAGTGGTGGGCGAGGTGAAGAACCAGAACCTGCACGCAATGGAGCCTGTGGATATGGTTATAATAGTGCCCTCGAACGGGGTTTTCGTGCAACAGGCCGAGCGTCTTGCCCAGGCGCACCGTACAATGGACAATATGCGTGTGGCAGTGGTAACGGCCGGACAGGTGTTCAACGAATTTTCATCGGGAACACCCGACGCGACAGCCTTCCGCCGTCTTATGAAGATGCTTTACGACAGGGCGGCCACAGCGCAGGACGCACCAAAATACCTGCTCCTTTTCGGCGATGGATTTGCCGATAACCGACTGATAACCCTGCCACGATATAACCCCGACAACTATCTTCTTACCTATCAGTCGGAAAACTCAACCAACGCGGTGCGCTCGTACGTCCTTGAGGACTATTTCGGTTTCCTCGACGACAACGAGGGAGGCAGTCCGTTGCGCGATAAGGTGGACATTGCCGTGGGACGATTCCCCGTGCAGACGCTGACCGACGCAACTGCCGTGGTGGACAAGACAATAGCCTATATGCAAAATAAAGTACCCGGCGCCTGGCAGAATGTGATTGTTCTTATGGGCGACGATGGAGACAAGCTCATTCCCAACCAGCATATGAAAGATGCCGAGGCTATTGCCGATATTTTTGCAGCCAACTATCCCGAGTATATCGTCGACCGCATATATTGGGACGACTATCCAATGGAGGTGCTTGCCACGGGTAACAGCTATCCGCTTGTCACACAGGCTATCTACGACCGTCTGGACGAGGGCGCGCTCATTGTGAACTACTCGGGACACGGAAGCGCGAATGTCTTTTCGCACGAACTTGTGTGGAAAGCTTCGGATATGTCGGCTCTAAACTCGCCGCGTCTGCCTTTCTGGGTGACAGCCTCGTGCGACATAACCCCGTTTGATATGAGCGACGGCTCAATGGGCGAGCTGGCTATCCTCAACCCCGCAGGTGGTGCAATAGGCCTTCTGACAACGACGCGCACAGTGCTCCAGAGCTACAATGCCCTCATCAACCAGCAGTTTATGCGTCTGCTTATGCGTCCTATGGACAATGGGCAGATGCCCACTGTGGGCGATGCGGTGCGCTTGGCAAAATGTGCCCTCATAGCGGGCAACAGCGACCTCTCCGAGAATAAGTTGCAGTATGTGCTCATTGGCGACCCAGCTCTGCATCTGCACATCCCGCAATACAAAGTGGTGGTAGAAAGGTTCGACAACGAGGTTGCCGACCGTCAGGGCAAGGTGTCGGCGGGAGGCGTCTTCTCGGTCGAGGGATATATTGCCACCCGCGACGGTTCTGTTGCGACAGGTTACTCGGGAACAGTCTCTCCCACGCTTTTCGACTGTATCGAGGATGTATATACGCGCGACAACATCGGGCTTGGCTCATTCAACTACCAGGCCTATCGCAAACCCCTGTTTGTGGGCAGCGACTCGGTTGTGAATGGCCGTTTCAGCCTCACGATTCCCGTGCCTATGGATATAAGCTACAGCAACGGGCGGGGAATGCTCAATCTGTATGCGGTTGATACGCTGGGAATATCGGCGCAGGGTGTGTACGACAATTTCATTGTAGGCGGAACAGCCGAGTCGATGAACAACGACGGCAAAGGACCCGAGATAAGAATGTATCTCAACACCCCCGATTTTGCCGATGGCGACGAGGTCAATTCCACTCCCTGCCTTTTTGTAGAGCTGTTCGACGAGAATGGCATAAACACGGTGGGTACGGGCATTGGCCACGACATTGTGGCAATGGTCGACAATGATGTAAAGCGTACATATAGCCTGAACAGTGTGTATAAGCCAATTGTGGGCGATTATCGTGGCGGAACGATTGTCTTCCCAATAGAGGAGTTGTCGCCTGGCGAGCACACCCTGCTGTTGCGTGCCTGGGACTTGTACAACAACTCATCGGCCGATACCCTGCGTTTCAGGGTGGTCCCCGATCTTGCGCCCGATTTTGTGAGTGTCGCAGTGTCGCCCAACCCCGTGCGTTACGGCGAGAAGGCGCTGTTTGTGCTCACTCACGACCGTCCCTCGTCGGCTCTCGACGTTACGGTTGAGGTGTTCAATATGCAGGGGCAGGCAGTGTGGAGGCATAGCGAGGCCATTGTTCCCGAGGGTACAACCTGTACCGTGTCGTGGAATGTGACGGCAGGAGCGGGACAGCCGCTGCCCACGGGCGTGTATCTCTATCGTGCCACAATATCCGATGCTTCGGGTATCGAGAGGAGCAAAGCGCAGAAAATGATAATCCTTAACAATAAATGAGCCTTGAACGGGTTATATAAAAGGGTCTGTTCGGGTAAAAAATATCGGTAAAAACATAAAATAAGAAAAACTATGATTGCAAAAAGAATATTGTTGTTGCTTTTGGGAGCGGTGCTTATGCTCCCTGCATTGGCACAGAAGGAGCAGTTCAATCCTGTGAACACGGGTGTCACCTCCCTTTCTATCGCACCCGATGCGCGTGCCGGTTCAATGGGTGACGTAGGTGTTGCCACAGAACCCGACGTGAACTCCCAGTTCTGGAATCCTGCAAAATATCCTTTCAATATAGCACGTGCGGGACTCTCTATGTCATACACACCGTGGTTGCGTCAGTTGGTGAGCGATATCGACCTTGCCTATCTGACAGGTTTCTATCGCATAGGCGACTATTCGGCAGTCAGCGGTTCGCTCACATATTTCTCGCTTGGCGAGGTAATTGCCGAGGAGTACACCATAAAGCCCTATGAGTTTGCGGTGGACGTGGCATATTCGCGTATGCTCTCCGAGACATTCTCGGCAGCTGTGGCGTTGCGTTTCATCTACAGCGACCTTCAGTACGACTATGCCGAGGATATTGAACCGGGAACAGCCTTTGCAGCCGACCTTGCACTCTATTACAACAATTATGTTATGCTAGGCAACCGCGAGTGTATGCTGGGTCTTGGCTTGAATGCGTCCAATATAGGTAGCAAGATTTCGTACGACGGTGGAAGTACCAACGAGTTCATTCCCACCAACCTGCGTATAGGTGCATCGTTGCTCGTTCCCATTGACGAGTACAATACAATATCTTTCAGCGCCGACATCAACAAACTGATGGTTCCCACACGTCCCACCTACTCGCAGTTTATGAGCGAGGAATATGCCGGTGTGTCGAGCGACGACTCGCAGTACAATTCATATTATTCGGAGTACCAGGGTTGGCTCGAATCGACCGGATACAATGATATCTCTTCAATTTCGGGTATCTTCAAGTCTTTCAGCGATGCTCCCGGAGGTTTCAGCGAGGAGCTCAAGGAAATTTACGGAGGTATAGGCGTTGAGTATTGCTACAACCAGCAATTCTCGCTGCGTGGCGGTTACCACTATGAGAACGAGTATAAGGGCAACAGAAAGTATTTCACTCTCGGTGCAGGATTCAAGATGAATGTGTTCTCGCTTGATGCGGCTTATCTCATCTCCACCGCACAGAGCAACCCTCTCGACCAGACACTGCGCTTCTCGCTCTCTTTCGATATGGACGGATTGCGTGATATTTTCAGATACTGATATAAATAAAGGAATTGGCTATGATAAGAGTAGGCTTTGGTGTTGATGTACACCGTCTTGTAGAAGGACGCGAATTGTGGATTGGAGGAATAAGGATTCCCTACGATAAGGGACTCGACGGACACTCCGATGCAGATGTGCTTATACACGCAATATGTGATGCGCTGTTGGGCGCTGCCAATCTTCGCGACATCGGCTATCAGTTCCCCGATACTTCGGGAGAGTTCAAGAATATCGACAGCAAGATTCTCTTGCACCGTACGAACGGGCTGCTCAAGGAAAAGGGATACAGGATAGGTAATATCGATGCTACGGTGGCAGCGCAGGCACCCAAGCTCAACCCGCACATTCCTACGATGCAGCAGACAATGGCACAGGTGCTGGGGATAGACCCCGACGCCCTCTCGATAAAGGCTACTACAACCGAAAAACTCGGTTACGAGGGACGCGGCGAGGGAATAACGGCCTACGCGGTTGTTCTTATCGAGAAGTAAGAAACTGTTTTAGGAAATTTAAACAGTTTCTTATATTCGTCTTGCGGCAGATATAATTTGGCATTCGCCGAAAAATCTGCAAGTAAACTTGTGCTTTTCCCGTTGCACTATTAATATATATGATCAGTTTCTAACTGTCTTAATAGATTTTTTAGATATGAGAAAATTAGTTTTGCGAAAATTGGTATTTGCAGCCATGATTCTTGTTGGCATCAATGTGTATGCTCACGATTTTGTGGTAGAAGGAATCTATTATAATTTTCTGGATAAAATCCAAAAGACCGTTGCTGTTACTTTTGAAGGTCAATATTCACTATATTTTGAAGAATATTCGGGGGATATAGTAATTCCTGCTACGGTAGAATATGAAGGTGTGACATATACCGTGACCGAAGTCAATGAGGCTTTTAATGGCTGTGAGAATGTCAAATCGGTATCGTTGCCTAATACAATAAAGACGATAGGTGGTTGTGCATTTCAAGGTTGTAGTAATCTGACATCAGTTGAATTGCAGGAAGGAGGCTTTTTGACAATAGGTGAATCTGCTTTTAAGGATTGTCAAAGCCTTACCGAAATTAACTTGCCATTGAAAACCTATAAAATAGGAAGTTTTGCATTTGGGGGCTGCGTGAAACTTACAAAAATGTATATTCCGGAATATGTCTATGAAATTGAATGTGGGGTGTTTGAAGGCTGTTCGGCATTGGAATCGATAGAGGTGAGTCAGGAGAACCCGTTTTTTGATTCAAGAGATAATTCTAACGCAATTATAGTAACAACAACCGATGAATTGATTGCGGGTTGTAAGAATACAATAATTCCGTCCACGGTAAGGTCTGTTTTGAATTGGGCTTTTAGCGGACATACTGGCTTGACAACTGTACATATTCCGGCAAGTTTAACCCGAATAGGCGAGATGGCTTTCTGTGGTTGTATGTTGGAAACTATCACGGTAGACAGCAACAATGCTGTATATGATTCAAGAAATCAATGTAATGCAATAATTGAAACGGCTACAAATACATTGATACAAGGTTCAGGCAGTACAATTGTTCCCAATGGCGTGGAAGCAATTGCTAATTATGCCTTTAAGAGTATTCCAATTGCGAATGTTGATTTCCCTAATTCGCTTAAATGTATAGGCGAGGAATCTTTTGAAAATTGTACCAATTTAACAGCAATAAGTATACCGGACGGAGTTGTCTCAATCGGATACGGTGCTTTTATGAATTGTAAGAATCTGTCGGTTGTAAATTTGCCTGTATCTGTTGTGTCATTAGGGGGAGATGCGTTTATGAATACATTATGGATGAAGTCTCAGCCTAATGGAGTGTTGTATTTGAGTGATTTCGTAATAGGTGTTAAAGGAAAGAAACTTTCTGGAACGGTTACAATTAAAGATGGAGTTAAGGTTATAGCTGGATATGCTTTATATGACCAAACTGAAATGACTGATATCAAATTGCCGTCATCACTTGAACGAATAGGTGAAAGTGCATTTTCCAATTCAGGCTTGACGGGTGTAAACATTCCGGAAAACGTTGAAATGGGCGAGTGGATATTCTCATATTGTGATAATCTTACCGATGTGGTTATAAATGAAGGAACGGCAACTATACCTGTGGCTGCGTTCTATCAATGTAAATCAATGAAGAGTGTCCGTCTTCCTGAATCAATAACAACCATTGCGGATGAAGCGTTTTGGTGCTGTACTGGGTTGGCCGAAATTAATTGGCCTTCACAAGTGAAAAACATAGGAAATCGCGCTTTTGGTAATTGCTATAATATTAAAGGCATAACATTGTCCGATGTCTTGCAAGGAATAGGTTATCAGGCCTTTGCAGGGTGCAAGAGTATTACAGAAATAACTATTCCTGAATCGGTAAAAGAAATTAAAGGCTATTCTTTTGAAGCGTGTGAAAAATTACAAACTGTATATTTCAATGCCATTGATTGCGTGACAGATGATGCTGTAAATACCCCATTCCGGAGAATAGGTCACCCTATAAAAGTGGTTTGTGGAGATAAAGCTAAGAATATAAACGATTCTATGTTTTCTGGTTCTGATGTCGCCGAAATTGATTTAGGTGAAGCTGTTGAAAAAATAGGATATTGTGCTTTCGAAGCATGCAAATTGAAAGAAATTAAAATCCCAAAATCGGTGACATCAATAGAATGTCACGCATTTCCATTTACTGATTTAGAGAGAATCGAGGTCGATTCCGAGAACCCTGTGTATGATTCGAGAGGGGGATGTAATGCGATAATTGAAACTGCAACAAATACTTTGATTCGTGGCTGTAAAAATACGATAATTCCGAACTCGGTAGAGATGCTGGGAAAAAATAGCTTTTATGGAGCAAAACTTATTAAATCTATTGTAATCCCGGAATCGGTGGATTATCTTGATTGTATAGTATTTGCTTATTGTTCAAGTTTGAAGGAAATAGTATGCTTGAATCGTCGACCGCCGGTATGTGCTTATAATACTTTTGGAGATGGCGATGGCTCCGATTTGACAAATTGCATTCTGAAAGTACCCAATGGAGCAAAATTAACTTATGTGTATGCCGAGAGTTGGAAACCTTTCTTCGTAGCTATTGAAGAGTTTAATGATGAGAATGTAACAATCGTGCAGGATAAAGCTGTATTCAATATTCCTATAGAAGCTGAAACCGTGTCATATAGGATTGGTATATATTCAGATGAAATAATGACCGATTTGATTTCGGAGGAGGGATATGCTGTATCATACACAGATAATGTGTCTTTTAATACTATTATAGTGCCATTGAGTGACCTTGAAAATGGAGTGTATTATTATAACATAATAGGTCTGGATGCAGCAGGAAATAGCGTTAGCAGTTATACAGGCGAGTTCGAACTGGAATTTGTATCGGGAATGGCTGATGTTGTTGGTAAAACTCCATATGAGGTAGCGAGATATAACGACAGAGGAATGATGGTAAAAAGTCCTGTAACAGGATTGAATATCATCCTTATGAGTGATGGAAGCGTTAAGAAAGAAATTGTGAAATGATATATTGTAGGGAGGTTGCTAGGGACGCGGCGAGGGGATAACGGCCTACGCGGTTGTGCTTATCGAGAAGTAAAGCAAGGATAATATGAGTGTACTTTTTGCAAAAATATCACGTGGGGTCGCAATTGTTGTTGCGACCTTGCTGTTTGTGTCGTGCGCATCGCTCTCGCCCAGCGGAGTGGGGCGTGTAAAAAGGTACAATGTGTCGGGCAATGTGCCCGCGTCGTTCAACGGTGCAACAGTGGCTTTTGTCTCCGACATTCACTATCCGAGCAAATTCACCCGTAAGCGCCTTTCCAAGATGGTGCGCAGGCTGCGTTCCCTCGCACCCGATATTCTGCTGTTGGGCGGAGACTATGTGACCTCCAATGACTGTCTTGCCGAACTTTTCGACTCGCTCTCGGGTGTGAGGACCACATACGGCACATTTGCAGTGCTTGGCAACCACGAGCGCAGCAGAGTGCATTTTGTAGACAGTCTGGCAATGCTCTATGGAATAAGGCTGCTCAACGATGAGGCAGTTGCGGTGGGCAACGGTGATACTGTATATATTGCGGGTGTGCGTAACTCTTTTCTTGTAAAGGATACCCGCTCCCCGTCCGATGCTGTTGCCGACAAGGGTTTTACCATTCTTGTGGCACATACGCCCGACTATGCGCAGG
This sequence comes from Bacteroidaceae bacterium, assembly GCA_017546635.1. Lineage (GTDB taxonomy): Bacteria > Bacteroidota > Bacteroidia > Bacteroidales > Bacteroidaceae > HGM04593. The sequence goes on from JAFYSC010000096.1 coordinate 13,738, forward strand.
ATGTCTCTGCTGTTGCCGATGTTGTACTCTCGGGACATACGCACGGCGGGCAGGTGACACTCTTCGGACTCTATACTCCTGTGAGAAATACGCACTACGGCACACGTTTCCTGCGTGGAAAGAATTATACCGATGGTGGTGTGCCTGTGATAACCACAAACGGTGTGGGAACGTCGCGGCGCAAGATACGCTTCTGCGTGCCCAGTGAGATTGTTGTGTTGAGGCTGTGCAGTGAGGAATAGTGCGTGGGTCTGTCACGCTGTTTCCAGTTACGGTGATACCGTCGGCTGCAGTGTTCCTTACTGCGGGGTGCGCCTGGCCTTTTAGTTTACAAATAACCCTTGTAAGCTAAATGTTTTTCGAACCCCTCCGCCCCGCTGCCCGCAGGGCGGAGGGGTGGACGACACAGGCGTTTGAGTTCCTGTAATGAGCGCAGCAAGTTTTGTCCACCTGTCATTCTGACAAAGCGTAGCGGCGGAGGAATCTCTTTTTTTCGCAGTCATAGGGATTTTTCGCTCCCGCTCAAAATGACACAGACGCAGTTCTTCCCACTCCTCAGTCGCTCCGTGGAGCTCCTCTTTCACAAAGGGGAGCATTTGAGTTTTTTATTTAAGATTTTACTTGAAATTAAACGCAAACAATTAAATTAAAACAAAATAGCCCTCCTCTGTTCATACCTTAGATTTGCGCAAGAAAAGAAAGATAAAGTAGAATGACTATATTTGCCTATGATGTTTAACAGATGTAAAGGACGGCGGAGAGTGAACCAACTCTTTTCGTGGAATAGCTCCGTTCCTCTATTTGGTCTCCCCGCCT
>JAFYSC010000097.1 GCA_017546635.1 Bacteroidaceae bacterium
AGCATTGTCTATTTATAATTCCGCAACACCCTTAAAACAGCCGTAAGCCGCAATGGCAAGCAAGTGACCGACCGAGTGCACGCATTCGTGCGGCACGAGCAAAGGGAACTTGCGACAATTTCTTTTGTGCAAGGTTTTTTGTTTCTTTTTTTCGCAAAAAAAGAAAACAGAAGAAAACTCTACAATGAGAGAATAGCCGGAGAACAACACCGAGAAAGTGACTGAAAGAGTTATTGTCCGCACCTTTTTTCCTACTGAGCTCTCTTTTTCCTGTTCGCTGTTATATAGCCTGGTAAGTACCTTAAAAAATGAAAAACACTCTAAAAAAGAGCTATAAATATTCCAAGAAGATAAATTAAAGCACTTTCTTAAGATAAAAACATTAATTTTGCACAAATTTTAGTAAGTCATCAAACTGTTATATATGAAAAAAATATCATTGTTAATTGCAAGCATACTCTTCGCTGGCTCAATGTCGGCACAGGGAGTATATCAATTCAAGGACCCAGGATTCGACGGAACGTGGAAAAGTGCCGAGGAGCCGGGTAGTGGCTGGACATCGTTCACATCGGCCGATGCAAGCTCGCTCGGAAGCATTGTGGGAGGCATTGCAAAAAGCCAGTCGCCCAAGCCAAGCAAGGTCGAGGGATATCTGAGCAACGCAGCAGTAAAGATTTATTCAAAATCGATTATGGGAGCAAATGCCAACGGTAACCTCACCTCGGGACAGATACATATGGGAAGTTCCACGCCTGCCGACGCAAGCAACTACAACAGTACAAAAGTGGGTAACAGCGAGCACAGCCTGCTCTTCGACGGTATGCCCGACGCTGTGGGATTCTTCGCAAAATTCAAGTCGGGAGGAAGTCCCAACGGACGCGGAAACTTCATTCTGCACGACGAATGCGAATACCGCGACCCCGAGCTATCGTCGCAACAGGGTAACCGCGTAGGAAAAGCCACTGCGCTCATAACCCCCTGTAGCGACTGGACCTACTTTGAGGGCGAGTTCGAGTACGACCGTACGCAAAAACCATCGACAATGTACCTGCTGGCAACATTCACCACCAACCCTACACCAGGCGGTAGCAGCAACGACGAACTGATAATTGATGACGTATATTTCATCTACTACAGCACGCTCAAGAGTCTCTCGTACAAAGGAGCTAACATAAGCTTCAGGGAGGGAACACTTTCGTACGACCTCTCTTCGCACAAGTACGAGGCAACCTCGCTCACATACAATGCAAAGGGTGCGGGAGCAACAGTGGAGACAGAATACAACAGCGAAACGGCATTGCTCAAGATAACTGTAAAGGGTAACGACTACGCCGTAAACCCCGACAGCAAGACAATATATGAGCTGCAGTTTGCTGCGGAAACTACACCGCCCACGCCCGATCCCGATCCGGAGCCCGAGCCTGACCCCAATCCGGAACCAGAGCCGGGTGAGGTTGACTACACTCCTTCGTTTACAGGCGAAAAGCAGAAGACCGACAGGGCAATTGAGAGGATAATACTGGCAAGCAGCGAGTACAGCGATGCCACAGAGAATACTCTCACAATAGGCAACAACCCCGCACTCAACTACTGCGACTACACCGAGAACGTTACAATGACTGCTGCTCCCGGCGAGACTGTAACCCTCGACGTTGAGATTGCCGGCAGCTGGATGAACGCATACGCATACATCGACTTTGACGGCGACGGTTTTACTGCAAGCATCGAGGAGGGAAGCAACTATGCTCCTGCCGAGGACCTTGTCTCATATAGCTTCTACAATAACGATAGCAGCAGCGACGAGAGCGGATGGAACAGTGCAGGACAGAGAATTATAGGCGATAGCCGCAGTACTGTTGCACTGCCTCAATTCACAGTGCCCACCGAGGCTGGGACATATCGCGTGCGTGTGAAACTCGACTGGTGCAACATCGACCCTATGGGCGACCAGGACGGTAAATTCGGCGACTTTATTGCCAACGGCGGACACATTGTCGACTTTATGCTGCAGGTAAAGAGCAACGTCGATTATACACCCTCGTTTACAGGCGAGAAAGAAAAGACCGACAGGACAATTGAAAGAATAACCCTCATAAGCAATGAATATGACGGTACCGAGGATAATACGCTCGCAGTGGACAATAATCCTGCGCTCAATTTCGAGGACTATACCGAGGACGTTACAATGATTGCTGCTCCCGGTGAGACAGTGACCCTCGACGTAGAGATTGCCGGCAGCTGGATGAACGCATACGTATACATCGACTTCGAAGGCGACGGATTTACGGCAAGCATCGAGGAGGGCAGCAACTATGCCCCTGCCGAGGACCTTGTATCGTACAGCTTCTACAATAACGACAGCAGCAGCGACGAGAACGGCTGGAACAGCGTAGGCGAGAGGATTTCAGGCGATAGCCGCAGCACCGTTGCGTTGCCCCGATTCACCGTACCCGCCGAGGAGGGAATATATCGGGTGCGTGTGAAACTCGACTGGTGCAACATCGACCCGATGGGCGACCAGGACGGCAAATTCGGCGATTTCATTGCCAACGGCGGACAGATTGTCGACTTTATGCTGCAGATTGCCGTACCCACGGACATAGACAACGTGGAGTGTGAGGAAGAACCTTTGGAGAGTGTCATCTACGACCTTTCGGGACGAAGGGTTAAGGAGATTACAACCCCTGGCATATATATTGTTAATGGCAAAAAGAGACTTGTCAAGTAAGTTGTCTGGTTGTCAAATAGAAATCCGCGTGCCTTTATAAATGGGCTCGCGGATTTTTTTTGTCGCAAGGTGTCCTGTGCTATTCGGATATGTACCGAAAGGATAAATCGCAGATGTTGTGGGGATTGTATTAAAATGTTATCTTCGCGGCAAATAAACAAAATAGTTGTCCGGTATGAATGTGATTACACGATGCTATCTCGAAATAACAAATATATGCAATCTCAATTGCATCTTCTGTCCAAAGACTGAACGCCGTAAATCTTCTCTTACTATGCAGGAGTATGAACTGCTCACTGACAGGCTGCAAGGAAAGATACGTTTCCTCTATTTTCATCTGATGGGTGAGCCTTTGCTGCATCCTCTGTTGCCGCAGTTCATAGAGATATCCCGCAAGAAAGGTTTTATACCTGTAATTACTACAAACGGAACTCTGCTTTCGAAGGCAAAAGGGGTTATAGATGCATTGCCTCATAAAGTGCAGATATCCGTGCATTCGCACGAGGGGAACGGAAAGGACAATCTCGAGGGCTATATCCACGAGGTGATGCAATTTGCAATGGAAGCGGCTTCGAGGGGTATTGTTGTGGTGCTGCGCTTGTGGAACAAGGGCGGATATGACAGCAAGAACGATGATATACACAGGTTGCTGTCCCAGTATATCCCCTCATCCTCCTGGTCGGAGCGTTACTATGGTTGGAAACTTGCAGAGAATATCTATTTGGAGTATGACGGCATATTCGAGTGGCCCGATAGCAATCGCGAGGAGTTTGCCCAGGATGAGTCCTTCTGCTATGCTCTCAGAAATCAGATAGGTGTGCTTGTTGACGGAACGGTGGTGCCTTGTTGTCTGGACCACGCAGGCGATATTGTGCTGGGTAACCTGTTCGGCCAGGAGTTGGAAGAAATCCTCTCTTCGCAACGTGCACGTGACATTTATGATGGTTTCTCGCGTCATATTGCAGTGGAGCCGTTGTGCCGCAGATGCGGATATGCTGCGGTGAACAAGCGCTTCAGAAAGAAATAGCAGGGCCCTGATCTGACGTTGGCATATACAATAAATGGAAGCAACAGCTGTTGCTTCCATTTATTGTATATCAAGGTGTTGTAGGCCTTGGTATTACTTTGCAGCTTTCTTCATAAGCTTAGCAATGTACTTGTCGGCATTAGCCTTTGCAGCAGCAAGCTTCTTCTCGGCCTTTGCTGTAGCCTTTGCATCGCCTGCAGCCTTAGCCTTTGCTACCTCGTCGTAGAGAGCCCAAAGGTTGTACTTTGCAGTAGCCTCTTTCTGTGCTGCGCTGTAAGCCTCGGCGTATGCCTCTGTTGCAGCCTCTGCCTCGGGAGCGGCGTATGCGTGCTTGTAGCCCTTCTGCTCGTTCCAGTGACCACGTGTAAAGTCGGGGAACGATACTGCTGCGCAGTTGTTGTCCATTGAGATTGTACCAAGCTCGGCAAGACAGCACCACTCAGCCATATCATAAACGTCCATATCAAGGGGAAGACCGTTCTGCAAGCAGTAAACAAGACGTGAGTCCATTACAAAGTCCATACCTCCGTGACCAAGGTCGCGACCCTTCTCAACATACTTCTTGAGGATGGGGTGGTAGTATTTTGCCATCATTGCATTTCTCTGCTCTGCATTCATAAAACCGTGTGCATTCAAGTTGTCAACCTGGGGAGCACCTGTGCCCTTGAGAGCCTCACCTGAAAGTGCAAGCTCGGGTGTAGGATACTTTGTTGCGTAACCCTTTGTACCGGTAAGCTTGAAGAGGCGGTTGTAGGGCTGGGGTGTCATAACGTTGTGCTGGATTTCAACAACCTTGCCCTTTGCTGTACGCATAAGAGTTGTAGTGTGGTCGCCGTTGCGGAACTCCTTGCACTCCTTACCTGTCTTCTCCTTTACAAGCTCCTTACCGAAGAAAGGATCTGTATCCATAGCAACCAATGTTGTGAAACGGTCGCCACGGTGAATGTTCAAGCACTGTGCAACGGGTCCGAGGCCGTGAGTAGCGTAAAGGTCGCCACGGTTCTCCTTGTTGTACTTCAGACGCCAGTGGAGGTTGTCAACGTCGTTGTCGGCGGGGTCCTTCCAGTATGCATCCCAGAACCACTCGAGGCTGTGGATGTAAGCACCCTCGGCGCGGATAATCTCGCCGAATACGCCGTCCTGTGCCATTGCAAGAGCGTTCATCTCGTAGTCGTCGTAGCAGCAGTTCTCAAGGATGAAGCAGTGCAGGCGTGTCTGCTCCGAAAGGTTGATAAGGCTCCAGCACTGCTCAAGGTTCATAGCCGAGGGAACCTCGATAGCTGTGTGCTTGCCGTTCTCCATAGCGAACTTGGCGATGGGGTAGTGGTGGTTCCAGTCGGCAGCAATGTAAACGAGGTCGATGTCGTCTCTCTTGCAAAGCTCCTCGTAGCCCTTCTCGCCATCGTAGATGTCGGCGGGCATAAGACCCTGCTCGCGCAAGAACTTGTTGCACTCCTCGGCGCGGTTGTACTCATAGTCGCAAAGCGCTACAATCTCGACACCGGGAATACGGCAGAAACGGATAACGGCACCGTCGCCACGCATACCAAGACCTACAAACGCTACGCGTACAGTCTTGATGGGCGCTGCTGCAAGGTTGAGAACGTGCTCCTGGCCTGCAGGGCGCTCGGGTGAGTCAACTACGATTGTACCTTTCTCCCAATGCCATTTTGTTGAGGGAGAAGTTGCCTGTGCCTGTACTGTTGTTGTGCCGGCAAAAGCCATTACAGCAACCGCTGCAGAAACAAAAAATTTCTTAAAGTTCATAATAGTAGTAGATTTTTGATGAATTAATATAATGTTTTCCAAATTATTCCATATCCCGCTATATGCATATATGCTATATGCTATATGCTTGCCGCAACGGTTGCTATATAATTATGCATATTGCTACAAAGATACATAAATATTTGTAAATAAGCTTTCCTTTGAGTTTTTTTTTAATTTTGGAGCATAAAACCGTGGAAACTGAAAAAAAACATATATATTCGCAAAATGAACGATAAAAAACAAATTAAATCATTTATACCATTATGGAAAGTTATGTAATTGGAATAGACTTGGGCGGTACTAATACTGTCATCGGTCTTGTAGACGTAAAAGGTCATATATTGGCAAAGGACGATTCTATCAAAACTCAGGCTCATCCCGAGATTGAGGAGTATACCGACTCAATTGCAAATGTAATTGCGAAGCTGGCAAAGGAGAATGGTTGCGAGGGTAAAATCGAGGGTATAGGAATTGGTGCACCTATGGCCAACTACTACACTGGAGAGATTGTGAACGCAGCCAATCTTCCCTGGAAAGGCATTGTGCCTCTGGGATGGCTCATCGAGAAAAAGACCGGATTGCCCACTAAGGTTACAAACGATGCCAACGCTGCTGCAATTGGCGAGATGAAATACGGTGTTGCGCAGGGTATGAAGGATTTTATCGTCATTACTCTTGGAACAGGCGTAGGTAGCGGTGTCGTTGCCAACGGCCAGCTAATCTACGGTCACGATGGCTTTGCAGGCGAGCTCGGTCACGTTACAGCTCCCGTACTCGAGGGACGCTCTTGCGGTTGCGGTAGAGTGGACTGCTTGGAGACATACGCATCGGCAACGGGTATCGTGCGTACAGCCAAGATTTGGCTCGGAACACGTACCGATGAGAGCGTGTTGCGTAACATCGAGTGCGACAAGCTCACTTCAAAGATGCTGTACGATGCGGCAATGGACGGCGATAAGCTCGCCAATGAGATTTTCGAGTTTACAGGTGCTGTGCTTGGAGACGCTTTCTGTAATTTCATCGCTTTCTCGGCTCCCGAGGCTATCGTGCTCTTCGGCGGTCTTGCAAATGCCGGCGAACTGTTGCTCAATCCTATCCGCAAGAGAATGAACGAGAATGTGGTGTTCTTGTGGAAAGACAAGGTGAAAGTCCTCAAGTCATCGCTTCCCGGTGCCGATGCTGCAGTGCTCGGCGCTTCGGCTCTTGGCTGGAAGGAATAAGCAGAAATATAGATTATAAAGGTACAAGGAAGGGGCCACAGCCCCTTCCTTTTTTTTTACTGTTACCTGCCGGGATGCTGCTTGATGCCCGTGTTGTTACCGGCATAGTAAATCCTTTATGGCATTATTCTCCCTTTTTAAGTTTTTTAATATAAAATATCTTTATTAAATGACCTCTGTTATGCAAATTATTCTATATTTGCACAAAACATTAATGCTATAACTATGAAAGAAACAATAGAAAAAATCAAGAGTTTAGTGTGCCTGTCGCTTGCAGGAACAACAATGCTGCCTTTTGCAGCCTGCAGTGAGAGGAAAGAGGAGGCCAAGCCATTGAATATCCTGTATATAATGTGCGACGACCACTCCTACCAGACTATCAGCGCATACGACAACCGTTATATAAATACCCCCAATATCGACCGCATTGCAGCTGACGGAGTACGCTTCACCAACAGCTTTGTGGCAAACTCCATAAGCGGACCGAGCCGTGCCTGTATGCTAACAGGAAAGCATAGCCTTGCAAACGGCTTCACCGATAACCGCTCCGAGTTTGACGGCTCGCAGCAGACATATCCCAAATTGCTGCAGGCGCAGGGATATGAGACTGCCGTTATCGGTAAATGGCATCTTACTTCGGACCCGACAGGCTTCAACCATTGGGATGTGCTCATCGGACAGGGCGACTACTACAACCCTACCTTCATATGCAACGGCGAGAGGGTGCAGCGTAAGGGATATGCAACAAATGTCACTACCGACCTTGCCCTTGAATGGCTCGAGAATGGCCGCGATACCAATAAGCCCTTCTGCCTCTTGTTGCACCACAAGGCTCCCCACCGCACGTGGATGCCCGACACCTGTGACCTCGAACTTTTCAGTGATACCGAATTCCCCTTGCCCGATACCTTCTATGACAGCTACGAAGGTCGCGAGGCTGCACAGATACAGCATATGTCCATCTCCAAGGATATGGATATTGTCTACGACCTCAAGCTTGCCGACAAGGACAGCGCCATACACGGACGCCCCGACCTTGAGGCTGCTGGCCGTGTGATATACAACCGTATGGACCCTGAGCAAAAAGCTGCCTGGGATGCCCACTACGACAAGGTCATTGCCGAATTCAAACAAAAGAACCCTCAGGGCAAGGATCTCGATGCCTGGAAGTTCCGCCAGTATATGCGCGACTATCTGCGTGTAATTACATCGGTCGACCGCAATATCGGACGTGTGCTCGATTATCTCGAGGCCGAGGGACTTATGGAGAATACTCTTATCGTCTACACTTCGGACCAGGGATTCTATATGGGTGAGCACGGTTGGTTCGACAAGCGCTTTATGTACGAGGAATCGTTCCGTACTCCGCTGCTTATGCGTCTGCCCGGAGGCAAGAAGGGCGATATCCCCCAGCTTGTACAGAATATCGACTATGCGCCCACAATCCTCGAGGCTGCGGGTGTAGAGATACCTTCGGACATTCACGGTTGCTCGCTGTTGCCTTTGTTGAAGGACGAGGAGTGGAACCCCAACCGCAAGGCTCTTTACTACCACTACTACGAGTTCCCCGACGAGCACGCAGTACGTCCCCATCTTGGAGTGCGCACCGAGCGTTACAAGCTCATCAGAATATGTGAGGTTCCCGCAAGTGCCTCAACCGAGGCTATGCCCGGCAGCTGGGAATTGTTCGACCTTGAGAACGACCCCCAGGAACTCAACAATATCTACGGTACACCCGGTACCGAGCAGATTGCCGACTCGCTCAAGTCTCTGCTCAAGGAACTCCAGTTGCAGTATGGCGAGGAGCAATATGTAGAGTTGTAAACAATAATTGTACCGACAGGAAATGAAGAGTAACAGAAAAAACAATTACAGTCTCACCGACATTGCCAAAATGCGTCGTGCCCCGGCTTTCTCCACAATGGTAAAGCCCATCGGCTCGGCGTGCAACCTCGACTGTAACTACTGTTACTACCGCGACAAGGCCGAGATTTACAGCAACCGTATGCCGCTTATGAGCGAGCAGTTGCTCGAGGAGTATATCAAGCAGTATCTGCAAGGGGTGTCACAAGAGCGTGTCTCATTCTGCTGGCACGGCGGAGAACCGCTGATGGCTGGCCTGCCCTTCTATCGCAAGGCCATTGAACTGCAAAAGAGATACTGTGGCGACAAGGAGATTGAGAATACCTTGCAGACAAACGGCATACTGCTCAACGAGGAGTGGTGCGAGTTCTTCAGAGAGAACAATTTCCTCATTGGAATATCGCTCGACGGCCCGCAGGACATACACGATGCTTTCCGTCGCGACTGTGGCGGATCACCAACATTCGACAAGGTTGTAGCAGCTGTGCAGCTTATGGCGCGTATGGGTGTGGAGTACAATATACTTACTACTGTGAACAGCCGCAGCGAGGGGCGCGGAGCCGAGGTCTATAAGTTCCTGCGTCAGTTGGGCAACTTTATACAGTTCCTGCCTGTTGTGGAGTATGTGCGTATGCGCGACGGCAAGCGCCCGCTCATAGTGTCGCCCGACGAAGAGGATGCAGTTGAGGCTCCCTGGTCGGTGTCGGCTGCAGGATACGGCAAGTTTATGTGCGACGTATTCGACGAATGGGTGAAGTATGACGTTGGCAGGCACTTTGTGCAGCTGTTCGACGTGACGCTTGCCAACTGGTGCGGTGTACAGCCCGGTCTATGCTCCTTTTGCGAGACTTGCGGTGACGGACTGTTGGTGGAGCATAACGGCGATGTATATTCGTGCGACCACTTTGTCTATCCCGAGTACTGCTTGGGCAACATTATGGACAAGCCCCTCTCGGCAATGTACGGCAGCGACGAGCAGCAGGCTTTCGGACGCGACAAGCGCGAGGCGTTGCCTATGGAGTGCAAGCGCTGCAACTACTATTTCCTCTGTCGCGGCGAGTGTCCCAAGCACCGCTTCGAGTACGCTGCGAATGGTGAGCCATACAAGAATGTGCTGTGCGAAGGATACAAGATGTTCTTCCGTCACACCGACCCTTATATGAGATATATGAAGACGCTGCTCGACAAAGGTGAGCCTGCCTCACTTGTTATGCAGTGGAAAAAATAACTGTTAATGATAAAAGACTAGTAATATGAATCCTAATTTTGTTTTACCGAAAATTGGCGAGCTTCCGGTACTCGCGTCAATAGAGAGTATCTGTAAATTCGAGAAGGTACATACTCTTATAACCGGGAATGCTAAGGACGGTGCGAAAAAGGCTGCCGATGCAGTGGTTTCGGCCATCAACTCCCACAAGGAGGAACGTAAGTTCGCGCTTGGACTCTCTACTGGACGCACACCCCTCGGGTTATATGCCGAACTTGTCCGCAGGTACAAGGATGGAGAGGTGAGCTTCAAGAATGTCGAAGTCTACAGCCTCGATGAGTTCTATCCTATGACACCCGACAATCCACAGAGCCGTAACCACAGGGTGTATCAGGAGTTCCTGAATTATATTGATATTGCTCCCGAGAATGTGCATTTCCCCGACGGAACGGTTTCCGAGGGTGATGTGCGTGAGTACTGCAAGAAATATGAGCAGATGGTTCACGGGAACATCGACCTTATGATAATGGGTGTGGGTGAACTTGGACAGATTGGCTTCAATGAGCCTGGCAGCTACTCTAAGTCGACAACACGTGTCGTGCAGCTCTCCTACAATAGCCGCAAGACGCAGTTCCAGTTCTTCTCGAACCCCAATGACGTGCCTAAGATGGCAATAACAATGGGACTTGAAACCATACTCAGCGCAAAGCAGATTGTACTGATGATGTGGGGCGAGGATAAGGCAAGAGTTGCCCGTGAATTGATTGAGGGCGAGGTTAACGAGAAGTATCCCGCAACCAATCTTCAGCCGCACTCCAATATGCTGGTTATAATTGACGAGGCTGCCGCTCAGGAACTTACCCGTGTAAAAGAGCCCTGGCTCATTTCTCCTCCTGCCGAATGGACTCCCAAACTCATACGCAAGGCTGTGCTGTGGCTGTGCGGAGTAGTGGGCAAACCTATCCTTAAGCTTACATTCCAGGACTATATAAACAACTCTTTGTCCGACCTGCTCGACAGGGTGGATACTTACGACCAGATAAATATCCGTGTATTCAACGACATACAGCACATAATTTCGGGCTGGCCTGGAGGCAAGCCCAATGCCGACGATTCTACACGTCCCGTGCCTTCGTCGCCCTATCCCAAGAGGGTGGTGCTCTTTTCGCCTCACCCCGATGATGATGTGATATCAATGGGAGGAACATTCAACCGCCTTATTGAGCAGGGGCACGATGTTCACGTAGCCTATCAGACATCGGGCAACGTGGCTGTAAACGACGACGTTGTACTGCAGAATATCGACACTGCAAGGGAGATGGGCTTTGGACATTTGGGCGACCTCTTCGACGAGATACGCGATATAATTGCATCGAAGGTGCCCGGACTTCCCGAACCTCCAGAACTTCTCCGCTTCAAGGGAGCGATACGCCGTGCCGAGGCTCGTGCTGCTTGCCGCTCGATAGGCTTGAACGACCGTACAAACGCCCACTTCCTCAATTTGCCCTTCTACGAGACAGGAGGTATCAAGAAAGGCCAGTTGACCGATGCCGATATTGAGATTATAAAGGAACTCTTGCGTCAGGTGAAGCCTCACCAGATTTATGCTGCGGGCGACCTTACCGACCCTCACGGCACACACCGCGTATGTATCGAGGCTGTGTTGCGTGCCTTCGAGGAGGTCAAGGATGACGATTGGGCCAAGGAGTGCCACATCTGGCTCTATCGCGGTGCTTGGCAGGAGTGGGATCTGTCGGTAGCGGATATGGCTGTTCCCTTGAGTCCCGAGGAGATGATACGCAAGCGTCACGCAATATTCCGCCACCTCTCACAAAAGGACATCGTACCTTTCCCCGGAGAGGATTCACGTGAATTCTGGCAGCGTGCCGAGGACCGTATGCAGGGTACAGCACAGATGTTCGACAAGATTGGTCTTCCCGAGTATCAGGCTATCGAGATTTTTGTAAAACTCCTCTGAACCCCTTTTGATATATGATAAGGATAATACAAAGAGTCCTGTGCTCCTTGTTGTCTGTAATATTGTTCGCACCCCTTTTTACGGGGTGCGACAAGCGTAAAGTAGAGACACATACATTAACCTACGACGAGGGTGTGCTCCTCCTCGACAGCACGCGCTTTACGGTGGGCTCTGTGGAGCTCTCCTATGCAAGGGTACCTCGCGGATATTGGGGGCACCGTATGCAGCAGGCAAGGGCTATGGGAGCAAATGCCATTATGGTGCGTGTACCCTGGATGCTGCACGAGGAGCAGGAGGGACTGTTCGATTTTACGGGTGAGAAGGATATACGTGAGTTCTGTCGTATGGCACAGGCAAACGGCCTTTTCGTGTGGTTGCACGTAGGTCCTTTTGTCGATGCCTGTATGGATTTTGGCGGTATGCCCTGGTGGCTGTTGAAGGAAGGAAATATACCCTTGCGCTCGCATCATAAGGCATTTATGAACAAGGTGGGACGCTATTACAGGGCCTTGTCGCAGCAACTTGCCGATATGCAGATAACAAAGGGAGGCCCTATAATCCTTATTAATATAGAAGAGCCTATGGTGCAACAGTACAAGCAAAGGGAGTATCTCTCGGCGCTTGCCGATACATTGCGCGGGGCTGGATTCGACGGGGCGCTTCTGACAACCACGGTTAAAAGAGAGAAACTGCTCTCTGTTCCCGAGGGTATCCTGGCTGCCATTGGGATTGATGAGGAGCATAATGCCAACAACCACTTCTCGGGAATACGTAAGAGGGATCCCGAGGCTCCTGTCATCTGTGCAGGAACGGAGTTCAGTTGCGACCATATATGGGGCAAGGAACGCGTATTGCACAATTATAACAAACGTTTTATGCGCTCATTCGAGGTGTTCAATTCCGATGGCTCTATGAATATAGGCTTTGCTTTTGGAGGCACATCGTTCGGTCATCTTGCCGGCGCAGTGCTTGCCGATTCGCTCTTTATCCCTTATGCGACATCGTACGACAACTCCTCTATCATTTCCGAGGGTGGTATTATTGGAAAAGAGGCTGAGCGCTTTGCCCAGCTGTATAAGAGCAGGGCTACCCAGCTGCATCCTGTAGTCTATTCACCCGAGTATATGCCGCTGATAATGCCTAAGGGTATCGCCTTCTCGGGTTATTCTCCGTTGTACGGTAACCTTGCTGCTCCTCTGTTGTCGGGGCAGCCGCTTACATTGGAACAGTGCAATGTGGGCTACGGTGGCGTGCTCTATGAAACGGTACTCAAGGGTGTTGCGCCCGGTGTATGTTTGCGTCTGGAAGGTGTACGTGACAATGCACAGGTTATGCTAGGCTGTAAGCTTATAGCCAGCGTCAAACGCTCGGACAGAGTAGAGGATATACGGCTCGATGAGGCTGCCGACGGTGATACATTGCGTATTCTTGTCGATGCTTATGGCCGTGTAGCCGATATAAGGGATTGCAAAGGTCTTGTGGGCGGTGTCTCGCTTGTAGACAATATGGGTAATGAGCGTCTTTTGGACGGATGGAAGAACTATCCTTTCCCGTCGTCCTGTCCTACGGGTTCTGTGGATTTCGTCTCTCCGCAACAACAGCTTGCAGCGGGATACTACCGCGCAACATTCAAATGCAGCGAGAAAGGCGATTTCTATATATTCACAGGTACGTGGGGTAGAGGTGAGGCTTGGATAAACGGCCACTCGCTTGGACGCTATTCATCTGATGGGCCTCAAAGGACGCTGTATGTGCCGGGCTGCTGGCTCAGTGAC
>JAFYSC010000098.1 GCA_017546635.1 Bacteroidaceae bacterium
ACATTCCTCCGCTGTGGTAGAATGTTGTCTTGTGGTAGTCGAATGCAGGGAACTCGGCGCCAGTTATCCTCTCAATTCTCTCTTCTTCCAATTTTATTGTCTTGACATCCTTGATTTCCTTGTTGAATATGTAACCGGCAACGCCGAATATAATAATGTATATGACAATGAGGCCTGTAATAATCCACATATATCTTTCCTTGCCAATAATTTGTGTGCGGTTGAAATTACGCCAGGCCGCCCAAATGGTTACAAACGGCAAAATGTACATTATCATTCTTACAAATTGCAGGTTGTTGTCGTATTCGCACAGTAGCTTTGAGGTAAATCCCAGCACGATAGTGAGGTAAGGTATGGGCCAGGTGAGCAGTGCTACGGTGCTGCTGAGTGCATAGCAGTTTTTGTGGAAATAGGTTGCCCCCCAAATATATAGGCAGTAAAGCATAAATATTATGCTTGTGGCTAAGCTGTCCAAAGAAAATACGCTGTCAAGGAATTGTGTTCCAAGATTGTGGTAGTATTCTTCGGCATTCAGTAGGGTGAGCAGCAGATTATATGAGCATATTCCCAAAAGATGCCCCGCTGCAACTATTATCATTGCGCCGACAGTGCATATAAGCATACGGGAAATGAATTTTTCGCTGCTTCTTGCGGGTAGCATAAGAAAGTTGCTTCTGCTCTCCTTGCTGTTGGTGTTCATCAGTTGCGATGCAGCGTAGGTTAACAGAATGAATGTGATTACTGCACCGAGTATCATTATCAACAGTTCAATGTCGTATTTGGGGGTCTCGTCAGGATTTGCGGTGGCGTATGAGAATATTGCTGCAAGGTAGGGAATCTGCAATGCTGCTATACTTATAAGGGTGTATAGCAACAGCCCTTTCTTGTCTATCACGGAATAGTACTTTATAAGCTGTACCACGCGTGTGAGACTGAATTTGTTTTCGGGTTTCATAGTGCTCGGTTTTTTATTTCTCAAACAATCGTCCAATCTCGTTGCGCTGTGCAAGTGTGGCGTTGAACAGCAGTTCGAGGTTAAGGTTGCTTTCCTCGTCGCCCCTGTTTGCACGCAGTATACTGTTTCCGGTAACCGATGGCTGTGTGTATATTATCCCCTCACTGCCACAGTTGCCATCTCCCTCGCCAAAGAAGAGTGTGCTGCCAATCTTTGCTGTCGATGCGTCCAGCAGCACTTTCTTGTCGTCTATTATAATCACGTGGTCGAGCAGTGTGTCAATGTCGCGCACCTGGTGGGTGGATATTATCACTGTCCTCTCGTCGTTCATTCCCGTTGTTATTGCCTTGCGGAACTGGCTTTTCGAGGGAATGTCGAGCCCGTTGCTCGGCTCGTCCATCACAAGGAATTTGGTGTTTGTGGCAAGGGCAAAGCTGATGTAGGCCTTTTTCTTCTGTCCCATAGATAGTTCGCCCAACTTCACGTCCAACGGCATTTCGAACACATCAAGGCAGCTTTTCAACTGCTCGTGGCTGAAGCGCGGGTAGAAGGGTGCTGTTGCATCGACGTAACGCTTGAGGGTGATGTTGGGCAGCTCGAACTCCTCGGTCACAATGAATGTCTCCTGCAGTGTGCCCGGCTCGCGTCTTTTAACATCGGTGCCGTTGAATGTAATTTCGCCCTTCTGTGCGTGCAGCAGTCCCGTGAGCAGATAGAGCAGCGTGCTCTTGCCTGTTCCGTTTTTTCCCAGCAGGCCTATTACTTTGCCTTTTTCAATGTCGAGCGAAAAGTCCTCGAAAATGTTGTTACCCTTTTTGTAACCGAATGAAAGATTGCTGATTCTAATCATAGTCGTATCTGTTTTTGTTGATGTTTATCGGTGTATTAGTGAAGTAGTACGCTGTAAAAGTAAACTATTGAATTTTATTTTCCAAGAGTTTTTGTGTTTTTTTTAGTGTTTATGAGAAAATTGAGGTTGGAATGTGTTTCCTTTTGCGTCCTTTTGTAGTAAAAAAGAGCTTTTAAGTGAAATTTTATTTGAACTTTCCGACAAATAGTGATTTTTTGATAACTTTTTTGTGAAATTTTTTGCAGTGCGGAAAAAAAGCATTATTTTCGCCCACAGATAAAACAACGATAAAAATAGAGAAATTATGCGTTTGCAGTCAAGCAATATTATTATTGGTATTATTGTCGTCCTGTCAGAAAATATGGGATGAGATTGGCTGTATAATGATGTTCCGATGCCTTTCTCTACAAACGAGGAGGGCTTTTTTTATAAAATATGTATATTGTTAATAACCGGTGTTGTTGCAATGCAGGTTGTAAAATGAGAGAATATGAAAATTAAGCTAAGAAGTGCGCAGTGTACCGAGGGCCGACGTATGGCTGGAGCCCGTGCCTTGTGGATTGCCAACGGAATGAAACGCGAAATGTTCGGCAAGCCCATAATAGGCATTGCAAACTCATTTACACAGTTGGTTCCCGGACATACCCATCTGCACGAGGCGGGACAGATTGTAAAACAGGAGATTGAGAAACTTGGCTGTTATGCTGCCGAGTTCAATACAATAGCGATAGACGACGGTATTGCAATGGGTCACGACGGTATGTTGTATTCGTTGCCCTCGCGCGATATTATCGCCGACAGTGTGGAGTATATGTGCAATGCACACAAGGTTGATGCTCTTGTATGTATATCCAACTGCGACAAGATAACTCCGGGAATGCTGATGGCCTCTATGCGCCTTAATATCCCCACGGTATTTGTCTCGGGAGGACCTATGGAAAAGGGAACCTGGCAGGGACAGAACCTCGACCTCATTTCGGCAATGGTAAAGGCTGCCGACACTACAGTGAGCGACGAGGAACTTGCCGAGATTGAGAAACGCTCGTGTCCCGGTTGCGGTTGCTGCTCGGGAATGTTCACTGCGAACTCTATGAATTCTCTAACCGAGGCTATCGGTCTCTCGCTTCCCGGTAACGGCACTATTCTTGCTACACATACCAACCGCGTGCAGTTGCTCAAGGATGCAGCAAAGCAGATTGTAACAAATGCACTCAAATATTATGAAGAGGGCGACGAGAGTGTGCTTCCGCGCAGCATCGCTGTAAGAGAGGCGTTCCTCAATGCAATGACACTCGACATTGCAATGGGCGGCTCAACAAATACCATTCTTCACCTTCTTGCGGTGGCGCAGGAGGCTGGAGTGGACTTCTGTATGGCCGACATCGACAAACAGAGCCGCGCAGTTCCCTGCTTGTGCAAGCTTGCGCCCAACACTGCTAAATACAGTGTTCAGGATTGCGGCAGAGCTGGAGGTATCATAGGAATTATGGGTGAGCTCGCAAAGGCTAACCTTCTCGATACCACACTCGTGCGTGTCAATGGCGCTACACTGGCGCAGGATATTGAGCGTTATTCAATTACAGGAGCAAGCGTGCAGCCCGAGGCGCAGAGAATATACGGCACGGCTCCCGCAAACAAGTTCTGCAACACGATGGGTGCGCACGGCGAGATGTACGACACGCTCGATGCTGACCGTGTAAACGGCTGCATACGCGACGTGGAGCACGCATATACAAAGGACGGCGGTCTTGCGATACTCTTCGGAAACATTGCACAGGACGGCTGCGTGGTAAAAACCGCGGGTGTCGACGAGAGTATATGGAAGTTCACAGGAACAGCTAAGGTCTTCGACTCGCAGGATGCTGCAGTAGAGGGTATCCTCGGTGGCAAGGTACAGGCCGGCGATGTTGTTGTTATTGTGTACGAGGGTCCCAAGGGTGGTCCCGGAATGCAGGAGATGCTCTATCCCACTTCATATATTAAATCGCGTCACTTGGGCAAGGAGTGCGCTCTCATTACCGACGGACGCTTCAGCGGCGGAACATCGGGACTGAGCATCGGGCACATATCTCCCGAGGCTGCGGCAGGCGGTAACATTGGCAAGCTGCGCGACGGCGATATAATAGAGATTGACATCCCCAACCGTACAATAAACGTGAAACTGAGTGACGAGGAACTCTCGGCACGCGAAATGTTCCCCCTTACACGCGACAGGGTTGTATCGAAGAGCCTCAAGGCGTACGCCAATATGGTGAGCTCGGCCGATAAGGGTGGAGTGAGAATAATAGATTGATAATCGCAAAAATAAACAGATAACCGATGAACGAGCTTATAACAGGAGCAGAGGCACTTATGCGCTCATTGATGAACGAGGGTGTTGATACTATATTCGGCTATCCGGGTGGTTCGATAATGCCGGTGTTCGATACACTCTTCGACCACAGAGAGGATTTTCGTCAGGTGCTTGTGCGCCACGAGCAGGGCGCGACACACGCTGCGCAAGGCTATGCGCGCAGCTCGGGAAAAGTAGGTGTATGTATCGTTACAAGCGGACCGGGTGCAACGAACACTCTCACCGGAATAAGCGATGCGATGCTCGACAGTACCCCCATCGTGGTAATTGCAGGACAGGTTGCATCGTCGGTGCTTGGAACCGATGCCTTCCAGGAGATTGACCTTGTGGGCGTGACACAGCCTATAAGCAAATGGTGCTACCAGATACGTCGTGCCGAGGATATTGCCTGGGCAGTGGCACGTGCCTTCTACATTGCGCGAACCGGCCGTCCCGGTCCTGTTGTGCTCGACTTTACAAAGAATGCACAGGTATCGCGTGTGGCATACGAGCCCGAAACGGCAAGCTGTGTGCGCAGCTATGTTCCCTATCCCAAGCCCGACAAGGATGCAATACGCAATGCGGCAGAGCTCATAAGCCGTGCGCAGCGTCCCTTTGCGCTTGTTGGCCAGGGTGTTGAGCTCGGTAAGGCACACGAGGAGCTAAAGGCATTCCTCGAAAAGGGAAACATTCCTGCAGGAAGGACACTGCTCGGACTCTCGGCGCTCCCCAGCGACCACCCGCTATCGGTGGGAATGCTCGGAATGCACGGTAACCTCAGCTGTAATATGAACACCAATCAGTGCGACGTGCTCATTGCCATAGGTATGCGCTTCAGCGACCGTGTGACGGGCGACCTCACACGCTACGCAAAGCAGGCCAAGGTTATACACCTCGATGTCGACCGTGCCGAGATTGACAAATGCGTAAAGGCGGATATTCCCGTTATTGGCGACTGCAAGGAGACGCTTCCCCTGCTGACTGAATATATAGAAGAGGGCAATCACAAGGAGTGGATAGACAGCTTTGCCGAGTACGATGCGATAGAGTATGAAAAGGTGATAGACAAGGCCCTCAATACAAAGGAAGGTCCGCTCAAGATGGGCGAGGTTGCACGTCGTGTGAGCGAGGCAACAGGCAACAGCGCTGTTCTTGTTACCGACGTGGGACATAACCAGATGATGTCGTGCCGTTACTTCAAGTTCACTCAGCCCCACAGTGTACTCACATCGGGAGGACTCGGAACAATGGGCTACGGACTGCCTGCTGCAGTGGGAGCGACAATAGCGGTGCCCCACAGGACTGTGTGTGTGTTTATGGGCGACGGCGGCTTCCAGATGAATATACAGGAACTTGGAACAATAATGGAGCAGCGCCTGCCTGTGAAGATGATTCTCCTGAACAACAGCTATCTGGGCAACGTGCGCCAGTGGCAGGAGATGTTCTTCGACCATCGCTATTCGTTTACACCTATGCAGAACCCCGATTATAATATGATAGCTCAGGCATACGGAATACCATCGCGTCTTGTAAAGGAGCGCTCTGAACTCGACGGTGCCATACACGAGATGCTCGATACTCCCGGCGCATTCCTGTTGCACGTCGTTGTAGAGAAAGAGGAGAATGTAATGCCTATGGTGCCCCCCGGAATGTCAATAACGGAAATGGTACTTGAGTAACAGCGGGTGAACGGGTATCGGCACACCATAAATAACATTTATAAATAATACAAGAGCTTCTTAGTATGGAGAAGAAACTATATACAGTAATAATATATTCCGAGAATATTGTAGGTGTACTCAATCAGGTTACTTCCGAGTTTACTCGTCGGCAGATAAACATCGAGACACTGAATGTATCTTCGTCCTCAATAGAGAATGTACACCGTTACACAATGTCGGTGTGGAGCGACGAAGAGACAATTGGCAAGGTTGTGAAGCGTCTCGAGAAGAAAATTGACGTGCTCAGGGCAAACTATTATACCGAGGACGAGATATTCTTGCAAGAGGTGGCGCTGTATAAGATTTCTACTCCCCGACTCTTGTCGAACAAGCAGATTTCAAAGATAATACGTCACAACAATGCCCGTGTGATAGAGATAAACTCAACCTACACTGTTGTGGAGCAGACAGGAAAAACCGAGACTATTATGAAACTGTACAAGGAGTTCGCATCGGAACAGTGCGTGTTGCAGTTCGTGAAGTCGGGACATATTGCCGTTACACGCGACGTGATAGAGCATCTTACAGAACAGTTGTATGTGTTCGATGAGGATGCCAAGAGACGTATGATATAATAGCGAATTTTACTATACAAATTAAAAAATAAAAATAAACAACTATGGCAGAAATGAATTTCGGCGGTGTGATTGAGAATGTAATCACCCCCAAGGAGTTTTCTCTCGAGAAGGCTCGTGAGATTTTGAAGGACGAGACAATTGCAGTACTCGGTTACGGTGTACAGGGCCCCGGTCAGGCTTGTAACCTGCGCGACAACGGATTCAATGTAATCGTTGGCCAGCGCGAGGGCAAGACATACGACAAGGCTGTGAGCGACGGTTGGGTACCCGGTGAGACACTCTTCTCACTCGAGGAGGCTGCTGAGCGCGGTACAATCATCTGTATGCTCCTTTCCGATGCAGCGCAGATTGCAGTATGGCCCACTGTACGTCCCTACCTTACAGCAGGTAAGGCCCTTTACTTCTCACACGGCTTCGGCATCAACTGGAACGACAGGACTGGTATCGTTCCTCCCGCCGATGTAGACGTTATTATGGTTGCTCCCAAGGGATCGGGTACATCACTCCGTACAATGTTCCTCGAGGGCCGCGGTCTTAACTCTTCATACGCTATCTATCAGGATGCAACAGGCAAGGCTATGGATAGAGTTGTTGCCTTCGGTATCGGTATCGGCTCGGGCTATATGTTCGAGACTACATTCCAGCGCGAGGCAGTGAGCGACCTTACTGGTGAGCGCGGTTCGCTTATGGGTGCTATCCAGGGCTTGTTGCTCGCTCAGTACGAGGTACTCCGCGAGAATGGCCACACTCCTTCCGAGGCATTCAACGAGACTGTTGAGGAACTTACACAGTCGCTTATGCCTCTCTTCGCAGCCAAGGGTATGGACTGGATGTATGCCAACTGCTCTACAACAGCACAGCGCGGTGCACTCGACTGGATGGGTCCCTTCCACGATGCCATCAAGCCTGTAATGTATCAGTTGTACGATTCTGTAAAGACTGGTCGCGAGGCACAGATTTCTATCGACTCTAACTCACAGCCCGATTATCGCGAGAAACTCAACGAGGAGCTCAAGGCTCTTCACGAGAGCGAGATGTGGCGCACAGCCGAGGTTGTACGTCAGCTCCGTCCCGAGAACGAGACTAAGTAATTGACGGAAATAATGTTGCCAACCGAAGGGTCGCAATGTGCAGCTTCTTCAAATGTGGCAACGAATTTTCTCGAATAGGAAAATCCCCACACTTTTGTAGGGGATTTTCCCTTTTTATCAGCTATATTGTTTCTATCTTAGCAGTGTGAAAGAGTATAAACGAAAAATATAAAGGTTATGAAAAATTTTGCCCTGTTACTTTTGATGCTTCTTCCCGTTGGGATGTATGCACAGGTGGATGATATGTACTTTGTTCCCAAGAAAAAGGCAAAGACAACTGTCGTGGATAACGGGTCGGTTACGTTCTCTTCTCAGGAGAGTTTCCACGTGAGCGGTGAGACAATGGATGTAGATGCCTACAATCGCCGTTACAGCGATGGTGACAATTATGAGTATGACGGCGATGGTGTTCAGTACAGTGACTATTCCGATGATGCCGATTATGTCTACTCATCGCGTATTGTGCGTTTCCACAGTCCCCGTAGGGTGATGCTCAGCAGTCCCCTCTATTGGGATGTGGTGTATATTGGCGGTGGAAGCAATTGGGTTATCTATGACGATGGTATCTACTGGGACTACTATCCTGCATATTCGTCGTGGTACTATCCCTCTTGGTCGTGGAGCTATAGCATCTTCTCGCCCTATTATTACGGCTGGAATAGCTATTGGCATCATCATAATTATCACTATTCTTGGTGGCATCACAACCATTATCATAACTCTTGCTGGCCTGGATATTATCCTCATTGGGGAGGTTCGCACCATCATATGGCAGGTGGAGGACCTTCGTACAGCGATAACCGTCGTCCAGCCTTTACCGATATGCGTTCGGGGGCAACGGTTGGCCGGGGAATCAGCCGCAGTGCTAATGTGAACAAGAACAACGGCAGCACCCGTCGCCAGAATGTGAGTGGCAGCAGCAATAGTGGCACCCGTCGCCAGAATGTGAGTGGCAGCAGCAATAGTGGCACCCGTCGCCAGAATGTGAGCGGCAGCGGCAACAGTGGCACCCGTCGCCAGAATGTGAGCGGCAGCGGCAACAGTGGCACCCGTCGCCAGAATGTGAGCGGCAGCGGCAACAGTGGCACCCGTCGCCAGAATGTGAGCGGCAGCAGCAATAATGGCACTCGTCGCCAGAATGTGAGCGACAGCAGAAACAGTAACGGCAGTACCCGTCAAAAGACCGAGACTAAGAAAGATAGTGGCAACCGCCGCGAAAAGGTAGAACGCAGTAAGAGCAACAGCAGCAAGGAGTATTCGCGTCCCAGCAGTACACGCTCTACAAATTCCAACCGTTCTTCTTCGTCCAACAGCAACTTCGGTAGCGGTTCGTCAAGAGGCAGTTTTGGCAGCGGTTCTACAGGCGGAGGCTCCCGTAGCAGTGGTGGCGGTGGCGGCTCTCGCGGAGGTGGGGGTGGCCGCAGATAAGGCCTCATTAATGTATGCCTACTCGTGAATGCTTATTCTATATTCGTTGGTTAATGGATTAAAATCAAACAGTTATGAAAAAATATATTCTTTCGGCGTTTTTGTTTGCAGCAATGGGCGTGAGTGCTCAAAGTTCCTACGAGGCTGCACGGCTCTTTGACTCTGACCTTACGGGTACAGCCCGTTTTGTGGGAATGGGTGGCTCAATGAGTGCGCTTGGTGCCGATGTTTCGGTGATGAGTGTAAACCCTGCTGGTACGGCCCTTTACCGTTCGGGCGATATCTCTTTCTCAATGGGAATTCTCTCGCACAGTTTGGAGTCCGATTATAATGGTACAAAAAGCAAGAAGGACAACAGCTATTTCGGCATCGACAATGTTGGTATGGTGTATGTCAATTATATCGACGAAGATTCGGAGAAATTCCTGAATTTTGGCTTTAACTATAAGCGCCGCAAGGATCTGCGCAGGGAGTTTTCTATGTTCGGATTGAGTGACGGTTTCTCGCAGATGTACCAGATGCAGCAACTCTATTATGCCAACAAGTTCCCCATAAACGATATGTCGAGCCAATTGTATACTTCGGGACGCTACTCGTGGCTGGCTCTGCTTGCGGCAGACGGTGGTTTGCTGTGGGGTGGCAAGCCTGTTGATGGCGGGTATGCCGGTGAGGGCGAGCTTATGGTGGAGCCCAATGAAAACCACTCGCAGGTGTATTACTCCGAGGAGAAGGGTGGAGTGGATCAGATTGACATCAATGTCTCTACAAACATAAACGATCAGCTTTATCTTGGCTTTACCATTGGTGCATATAATGTCGACTACAGCCGTTACTCGTATTATGGTGAGGACGATGACCTGGGCGAGATATATACCTTGCACAACTGGTACGATACAAAGGGTAGCGGATTTGATATGAAA
>JAFYSC010000099.1 GCA_017546635.1 Bacteroidaceae bacterium
AGAGGGAAAGAACAAGATGACCGTCATTAATGCATTAAGAGCCAAAATTGTGGCAAGGATGTTTGCGGTCATCAAAAGAAACGAATTTTATAAACCTATTTTCTCTTAATTTGCTTGCAAAAACCATAATAATAGAGGAGGACTATTTTGTTGTATTTTAAATATTTACTTGTTAAAAATAGGTAAACAGTGTCCCTCTTTAAGATGAAAGCTTGTGCAAGCGAGTGGGTGGATGCTTGCATACACACGCAACGAGTGCAGTCAAGGTTCGCCAAAGGCAACTGTCAGCTTGTCTGACAGGGGAGTTGTATTATAGCTTAACAGGATTGTCACGCATCGACTGGGGAGTTAGAATAATCCCCGTGAATATGTAATCTCGAAAAGTATACCCAATAATGAGGGTGACTCAAAAGTCATTTAGCAAAGAGAGCAATCCCTGTCAGAATACGCTCTGACAGGGGTTGCTTGTTCTAAAAGTGGGCTTTTGGGTCAGCCCCTATGTAGGATTATTTCCAAATATTATCCCAATCGCCAAGGTCTCTACCTATCAAATCGGGTGTATTGTTACCTGCGCTTCCTTCACCTACACCTGTGTTACCGGTATTTCCCGATGTTGTAAGCATCAAAGGTGAAGTGAGAATCTTAGTACACGTTACTTTGGGTGTTAAATACTTTTTCTTCATCTTACTATTATTTAATAAAAACCTTTCTTCCATTAATTATATAAATACCGCTTGTGGGGTTCTTTACAATGCGACCTTGCAGGTCATAAATCGTTTTTGACTCACCGTTCTCATCTTCCACTTCGTCAATGTCTGTTGTCTCGCCATCGTCGAAGCATATATTTACCGACTTTTGTGCTGTAGCTGGCAACCACGCTGTAGGTATCTGCAAATATGCCTTGCCCGCACTCAGTGTTGAATTGTCCTCGAACTGATAGAACAAAGGTGTTTCATCACCACTTTTTATGGTGTATTTGAAATTAGTCATTCCGCCGTCGGTGCTGTTTACTGTTGTAGGTTCAAGTGTACCAACAAGCATATTCAACGAGTGTTCATCGGTGCTTTCTATAATAGGAACAACATACTCACCCGGTTCTCCCTTCAAGAAGAGACCGACACCAGCCCCTGCAGTCTGTACTCTTATCAATGTGACAACCTTAGTACTTGACTTATAGCCTGTTGCAGCATACGCCTTCAGTCCCTGTACGTTGCTGAAATCGAGTGTATAAGGTGAGCAATATGTAGCACTGCCGTATTGGTTGATGGTGATAGTTACCTCTGTTGGTTCAATCTCTACTATATTGTTAAACTCGTTCCAGTATCTCGTTGCTGCGTATGTCTCTTTTGCACCGATTGGTACGTAAAGTGTGCATTTTTTCTTATCAACCCTGTCGAATGTCCCATAAGAAAGAATGACATCAGAAAGTTTCTTAGCAGGAATGAGCGATGTAATGCTTGTAAGGCTTTCGCACGAAATAAACGCGCTATTTCCAATTGTAGTTACGCTATTTGGTATTGTAATGCTTGTAAGTTCAAAACAACCATTGAACGCGTCGTCTCCAATCGTTGTTACACTATTACCGATTGTTATGTTTGTAAGGTAGTTGCAATTCTTGAACGCGCTATTTCCAATCGTTGTTATACCATCATTTATTATGACATTATTTATTGCTTCATTATGTTTGTACCAAGGTGCAGTATTATCGCTAAAGTCGTACATAGGTCCCTCTCCTGTTATTATGAGCGTACCTGTCGCTTCTTCAAAATCCCAATGCGCATTATCGCCGCATTGTCTGTTTTCATCGGTCAATTCTAGTATATTTTTAAACTCGTTCCATCCCTCTGTTGCTGCGTATGTCTCTTTTGCACCGGCTGGAACGTAGAGGGTGCAGACACTTTTGTTTACCCCATAGAATGAATCATAAAGCCAAATAGCAGAAAGTTTCTCAGCAGGGATAAGCGATGTTATGCTTGTAAGGCTGTTATTCGAAAAAACAAAGTCACCAATGTTAGTAACACTGCTTGGAATTGTAATACTTTTTAGTTTGCAACCACAAAAAGCGTGTTTTCCAATGGTTATCACACTATTGGAAATTGTAATATTTACAAGTTCATTACAATTCATAAATGCACTTATTCCAATCGATGTTACATTATTATGCATTGATACGCTTTTCAAGGATTTATATCCATAAAATGCTGCATCTTTAATAATGGTAATATTATTAGGAATAACAATATCTGTTAATATTTTACCATTTAAATAGAGATTTTTTGCATAATACAGTGGATTTGAATTACAAAATAAGAATTCACCTGGCGCTAATCCTCCAATACCTCTGGTTGAGTAAAAATCAATGTTGCACCATGCCGATAAATCTGATATATATACATAATCAAGAGCTTCGCAACCATAAAAAGCAGATTTTCCAATGGTTTTTATACTATTAGGGATTGTAATGCTTGTAAGTTCAAAACAGTTGTAGAACGCGTCGTTTCCAATAGTTGTTACACTGTAAGTTGTACCATTGTAAGTGACATTTGCTGGTATGACAATATCATTACTATAATCCTCATTAAAGTAGTCATCCTCTCTGTGAGTAACTTCAACAGTCTTATCTTCCTCGGATAAGATATTGTAATAAATACCATCCACTTCAAAGTCGTGGGCGCTCAATGTTGTACAGCATAGCAACAGCAATGCTGTGAACAGATTTCTTAAATAATTGTGTTTCATAGAACTATAAATTTAGTGATGAATACAACCTATAGTCTTACGTCTTCTGTATGGTAAAAAAGGATGCAACTGTAATGCTATAAAAAAGACGTGAGACTTGTGTCTTACGTCCATAAAACAGAGGCATCGCCAAACGCCTTAACCAAATGAACATAGAAGAAACAATATTCCCACGCCGTGATATATATGTGGGTGGTGTGACACACACCACCTACACGTACACAGAATGAGCATTAGTTGCTTCAGTCCTTGGTTTAAATTTTTGGCGAAATTTCTGTTTTGGACTTAAACAAAATGCTTTGTATAACTTGTGGATTTCTCCCCACAAGCACTACAAAGATAGTTATAAATAGCGAAAGAGTATAAAACTTGCTCGAATTTTTCACAACCAATGCTCACTTGGGAATATTTTCTTCATTTATAATATAATAAGTACTTTCTGACTTCTGGATTTTTTCGTATCTTCGCGTCATTGTAATTTTTTGAAATAATTTAGAAGCTGTTTAAATTTATATCGCCAAGTTTTTATAGAGCAAAAATAGGGTGTTTGTTTATTTTTTAAGGGCGCATAGTATACTATGTAACTGTAAAAAAAGAAAGAAACAGACATTTTTGAACATAAAAAACGGCGAAACCATCAGCTTCTATAAGAGATTATTTTTTAGAAATTTAAACAGCTTCTAAATAAATGGCAGAAAAACAGGTAGCCTTGACTCCGATGATGAGGCAGTTTTACGACCTTAAGGCAAAGCATCCCGATGCTGTAATGCTGTTCCGTTGCGGAGACTTCTATGAGACATATTGCGAGGATGCCATCATTGCATCGGAAATTCTGGGTATCACGCTCACCAAGCGCTCGAACGGAAAAGGCGAGGCTTCGGCACCCATCGAGATGGCAGGTTTCCCGTTCCACGCACTCGATACATATTTGCCCAAGCTCATACGTGCCGGCAAGAGGGTGGCAATATGCGACCAGCTCGAAGACCCAAAACTCACCAAAAAACTTGTAAAGCGCGGAATAACAGAGCTTGTTACTCCTGGTGTTTCCATAAACGACAATGTACTTGATTATAAAGAGAATAACTTTCTTGCAGCGGTGCATTTCGGCAAGCCTATGTGTGGAGTTGCCTTTCTCGATATTTCGACGGGAGAATTCCTTACAGCCGAGGGTACATTCGATTATATCGACAAACTGCTCATAAATTTCCAGCCCAAGGAGGTACTCTATGAGAGGGGAATGAAAGCTCGATTCGAGGAGTGTTTCGGCAGCAAGCACCTTACCTTTGAACTCGACGACTGGGTTTTTACCGATGAGTTCGCACACGACAAGCTCACCAAGCATTTCGAGACAAAGAATCTAAAGGGATACGGTATCTCGCACCTGCGCAGCGGTGTTGTTGCAGCGGGCGCAGTGCTTCATTATCTGAGTGTTACGCTGCACACGCAAATATCGCACATACGTAACATATCGCGAATCGAGGAGGAGCGTTACGTCCGCCTCGACAAATTCACTATACGCAGTCTTGAACTTCTAGGTTCTATGCACGAGGGGGGCACGTCGCTCCTTTCGGTGCTCGACCGTACTGTGACTGCTATGGGTGCGCGTCTGCTCAAGCGATGGCTGGTCTTTCCTCTCAAGGACAGGAACCGCATCGAGGAGCGCCTCGACATTGTGGAGTATTATTTCCGTGAGCCTCAGTTCCGCGAGATTATCGACGAGAACTTGCGTATGATAGGCGACCTTGAGCGTATAATATCCAAGGTTGCGGCAGCGCGTGTCTCTCCGCGCGAGCTTGTGCAGCTGAAGCTGGCACTTCAGGCTATAGAACCTATAAAGAGAGCCTGTGAATCATCGTCCAATCAGGCACTTAAGCAGATTGGAGCGCAGTTGGACTGTTGTGCCGACATTCGCGACAGGATAGCACGCGAAATTGTTCCCGAGCCGCCTTTGTTGCTGAATAAGGGTGGTGTGATTGCCGACGGTATAGACGGACAACTAGACGAGCTACGTTCAATTGCTTATCACGGCAAGGATTATCTTATGAAGGTGCAGCAGCGAGAGAGTGAGCGCACCGGAATACCAAGCCTCAAAATTTCTTTCAATAATGTCTTCGGATATTATATTGAGGTAAGAAATACTTACAAGGACAATGTGCCGCAGGAGTGGATACGCAAGCAGACACTTGTGAATGCCGAGCGTTACATCACTCAGGAACTCAAGGAGTATGAGGAGAAGATTCTTGGAGCCGAGGAAAAAATATTGTCGCTCGAAGGACGCATATACAGCGAGCTTGTGTCGGCACTAGCAGCCTTTATCCCGTCGATACAGCTCAATGCCTCGCATCTTGCCCGTCTCGATGCTCTTCTTTCTTTTGCCAATATATCGCGCGCATATAAATATATACGTCCTGTAATATGCGACGAGGATGTCCTGGACATAAAGCAGGGCCGTCACCCGGTCATTGAGCGCCAGATGGGAGTAGGGGAGTCGTATGTTCCCAACGACCTCTATCTCGACAGCGAGAAGCAGCAGATTATAATAGTCACCGGTCCTAATATGGCGGGTAAGTCGGCGCTGTTGCGTCAGACGGCGCTCATCACCCTTATGGCACAGATTGGCTGCTTTGTTCCTGCCGACAGCGCTACAATAGGTATAGTGGACAAGATTTTCACCCGTGTGGGCGCTAGTGACAATATCTCGGCCGGCGAGTCTACATTTATGGTGGAGATGACAGAGGCTGCGAATATTCTGAATAACCTCTCGGCACACAGCCTTGTGTTGTTCGATGAACTTGGACGAGGAACATCAACCTACGACGGTATGTCTATTGCGTGGGCAATCGTTGAGCATATACACGAGTCGCAGAAGGGTAGGGCACGCACTCTCTTTGCCACACACTACCACGAGCTGAACGAGATGGAAAAGAGTTTCGCACGTATAAAGAACTATAATGTGTCGGTAAAGGAAATTGACGGACGCGTCATTTTCCTCCGTAAGCTTATGCCTGGAGGCAGTGAGCACTCGTTCGGTATTCACGTGGCAAAGCTCGCAGGTATGCCAAAGAGTATAGTCAAGCGTTCGGAACAGATTCTTGAAAAGTTGGAGGCTTCGAGCAACCGCGGAGAGATGAAGAGTGCCCCTACAAGCGAAATTTCCGATACACGCGAGGGGGTACAGCTCAGTTTCTTCCAGCTCGACGACCCTGTGCTCTCGCAGGTACGCGACGAGATTCTTGGCATAGATGTAAATAATCTCACTCCGTTGGAGGCACTCAATAAACTCAACGATATTAAGAGAATTGTGCGCGGAAAGTAAAAATGTTTTATTTACGAGAAAGTGCAATCCATACAGAGCAAAACGAGCCAATAGTTCTCTCTTTCCATAATATTAGAGATACTTCACTGCGTTCAGTATGACAGTAACCTTGTGTTAATATTTATGTTATTGCAAAAAAGCGTGTCAAACTAACAGTCTGACACGCTTTTCATATAAATATGTTTTATGCTTTATTTTTTCGGCTGTAGAGCATACTCCCTATTCCTATGATAATGAACGGAATACTGAGCCATTGTCCCATATCCAGTGCCATTCCTTGCTCAAAATCGACCTGAACCTCCTTTACAAATTCTATAAAGAAACGGAAAGTGAATATTGTCGCAAGGCAGTAGCCGAAGTAGAACAGGCTGCCAACCTTCTGAGGGAATTTCTTGTAGAGCAGCCACCCGCCAATAAATATCAGCAAATATGCAATTGCCTCGTACAACTGTGCGGGATGTCGCGGAACATTGTCAACCTGGGCAAATATTATTCCAAGGGGTGAGTCTGTTGCCCTGCCCAATATCTCGCTGTTCATAAAATTTCCCAGGCGTATGCTTGCTGCTACAATAGGGGTTGTTATTGCAATATTGTCGAGCACTTGGGCAAATTTAAGCTTGGTCTTGCGGCAATAGAGCAGTAGGGCTATGAAAAGTCCTATTGTTCCGCCGTGGCTCGCCAATCCCTGATAGCCTATGAATTTCCAACCGTCGGCAGTCTCTTTTATTGGAAGAATCATCTCCCAAAAGTGATCAAGATAATATGCCGGCTCATAGAACAGGCAGTGTCCCAGGCGTGCTCCAATCAATATTCCAAAGAAACAGTACATAAAGAGCGGTTCAAAAAGTTCGTCTTTAATCTTCTGTTTCCTGTAAAGGTGAGACATTATAAAATACCCGGCAATAAAACCGATAACCCAGCAGAGTGAGTAGTAGCGCACCTCGAATCCAAATAGCGAGAATGGGCTTTTGTCGGGGTCCCAAATAATGGAGCAGGGTAGAGTGTTCATCCTTTATTATATTTTTATACATTGAAACGGAAGTGCATAATGTCGCCATCCTGCACAACATACTCTTTTCCCTCGACGCTCATCTTTCCAGCCTCTTTTACGGCTGCCTCGGAACCATATTGTATATAGTCGTCGTACTTTATTACCTCGGCACGGATAAAGCCCTTCTCGAAGTCGGTGTGGATGACACCTGCACATTGGGGAGCTTTCCATCCTTTACGGAATGTCCACGCCTTAACCTCCATCTCACCTGCAGTGATGAATGTCTGCAGTGTAAGAAGGTTGTAGATGGCTTTTATAAGGCGGTCGCATCCCGACTCGCTCAGACCCATATCCTCGAGGAACATCTGCTTCTCCTCGTAGCTGTCGAGTGATGCTATTTCCGATTCTGTCTGTGCCGATATTATGAGCAGCTCGGCATTTTCGTCCTTTATAGCCTCGCGTACAGCTTCAACGTGCTTGTTGCCGTTGGCAGCCGATGCCTCGTCTACATTACATACATAGAGTACGGGCTTCGATGTAAGCAAGAAAAGATTCTTTGCAATCTGTTGCTCATCCTCGGTTTCAAAAACCACTGTACGGGCCGATTTTCCGGCTTCCAGCGCATCCTTATATTGTATAAGTACGTCGTACTCAAGTTTAGCCTGCTTGTCGCCGCCTACACGTGCCTGTTTCTCTACTCTCTTTATGCGGTTCTCTACTGTTTCAAGGTCTTTCAACTGAAGCTCGATGTCAATTATTTCCTTGTCGCGCACGGGGTCTACAGAGCCGTCTACGTGGACAATGTTGTCGTTGTCGAAACAACGCAATACGTGTATTATGGCATCTGTCTCGCGTATGTTGCCAAGAAACTGGTTGCCCAATCCCTCGCCTTTGCTTGCACCCTTTACGAGTCCTGCTATATCTACAATATCGCAAGTTGCAGGTACAATTCGTCCGGGATGAACAAGCTCTGCAAGTTTGTTAAGACGTTCGTCGGGTACTGTAATTTGTCCAAGCTGTGCATCGATTGTACAGAATGGGAAGTTTGCTGCCTGTGCCTTTGCACTAGACAAACAGTTGAAAAGGGTCGATTTTCCTACGTTGTGCAAGCCAACAATTCCTGCTTTAAGAGCCATATTTCTTTCTTATACGATTAATAAAATTTACAGTGGACTTCAGTTTCTGCGTCTATCTGAAAATCCACTGCAAAGATACAATCAAACTTGTGTAATACCAAATAATAGATATTTAATATAAGTATGCTGCCAAACTCTGTGTGTACATTGCAATATGTGCTGTTCTCATCAGTGTGCCTCCAGCCAGTTTGCACCCCAGCCGCAGTCGGCAACAAGGGGAACACTCATTGCAAAGGCACGTTGCATCTCCTCAATTACAATATTCTGCATAGTTTCCTTTTCCTCGGGCACTACGCTGAAGTTAAGTTCGTCGTGCACCTGGAGTATCATTGTGGAGCGCATATCCTCGCTCTTCATACGGCGGTAGATGTTTATCATTGCAACCTTTATTATGTCGGCTGCGCTGCCCTGTATCGGCGCGTTTACGGCATTTCTCTCGGCGTAACCGCGTACCACTGCGTTGTGTGAGTTTATGTCGGGGAGGAAGCGCTTACGTCCAAAAATAGTCTCAACATATCCCTTCTCCCTTGCTTCGGCCTTACATTTTTCTATATACCCGTTCACTCCGCTGTATGTCGCAAAATAGTTCTCGATAAGCTCTTTTGCTTCGCGGCGGTCGACGTTCATTCTCTCGGCAAGACCGAATACCGATATTCCGTATATGATTCCGAAATTGGCAACCTTGGCCTTGCTGCGCTCTTCTTTCGTTACCTCGGCAATGGGTTTCTTGAATACTTTTGCGGCTGTTGCGGCGTGAATGTCGTGTCCGCTGCAGAAGTCCTCTATCATATTCTTGTCGCCGCTCAGATGAGCCATTATGCGCAGCTCAATCTGCGAGTAGTCGGCCGAGAAGAATATGTTTCCTCCGTCGGGGACAAAGGCCTTGCGCACCTCCTTGCCGTCCTCGTCGCGTATGGGAATATTCTGAAGATTGGGGTTGCTCGAACTCAGTCGTCCCGTTGCTGTCACCGTCTGGTTGTACGACGTGTGTATCTTTCCTGTGACAGGGTTCACAAGTGCGGGCAGTGCATCGACGTATGTGCTCAGCAGTTTCTTCAGTCCGCGGTATTGCAGTATTTGCTTTACGATAGGGTGGCGGTTCTGTACCTGAGTGAGTATCTCCTCCGAGGTAACGAACTGTCCGGTCTTTGTCTTTTTGGGTTTTTCTATAATTTTTAATTTTCCGAAGAGAATGTCTCCCA
The DNA here is from genome assembly GCA_017546635.1 of Bacteroidaceae bacterium. Taxonomy (GTDB): domain Bacteria; phylum Bacteroidota; class Bacteroidia; order Bacteroidales; family Bacteroidaceae; genus HGM04593. The sequence continues at coordinate 9,385 of JAFYSC010000099.1, forward strand.
CCTGTTTGGGCGATGCTATATTGAATGTTTCACCTGCCAGACGGAAAATCTCCTGCTCCAAATTTGCAATCCTTGCGCTCAGGAGCGACGATGTCTCGCCCAACGCTTTTGTGTCTATGCGCGCGCCGTTGCGTTCCATATATGCAAGCACGGGCACGAGCGGCATTTCAATTTCGTAGAAGAGTTTTTCCACTCCCTCTTTCTTTAGTTCCTTTTCCAAGATGTTCTTCAAGCGGAGGGTAACGTCGGCATCCTCGCAAGCATAGTCGCATATTGCGGCGGGGGCAAGGTCGCGCATATTCCTCTGGTTCTTTCCTTTCTCGCCAATAAGCTCTTCTATCTTTATTGTCTCGTAGTTCAGGTACACCTCGGCAAGATAGTCCATTCCGTGATGAAGCTCTGGCTGCAGGATGTAGTGGGCTATCATTGTGTCGAAAAGTTCTCCCTTGAGCTCAATGCCGTAGTTGGCAAGGACTGTAAGGTCGTATTTTATATTCTGTCCTATTTTAACAATTTTTTCATTTTCGAAGAGGGGACGCATAATTTCGAGCCTTTTGATAGCTTCGTCCCTATTTGGCGGAATTGCAATGTAAAATGCCTCTCCCTCGGTGTGTGCAAGGCTCACTCCCACAATTTCGGCTGTAATTGCGTTGGTACTTGTTGTCTCTGTGTCAAAACTTACAGATTGGCAATTAATCAATGCATTTATTAAATTGTATATATCCTCTTCTGTATCAATAAGTTTATAGGTGTGAGGGGTGCTTTTTAAGCTCAAATGGCTCGATTTTTTTTCTTCGCCCGTATTTTCGGTGGGAAATAAGTCAAAGAGAGTGCCTTTGAAAAGGTCGGCTTCGGGGGCGGTTGTCTCTTTTTTCTTCTGCTCCTCTTTTTTCTCTCCGTTGCCCTCTTCGTCGAATAGGGTAGGGGAGAGGCTCGTCTTTTTTATTCTCTCCTTGAGTGCGCGCAGTTCGTAGAAGTCGAGCAGGCGTGTGAGCTCCTCTTCGTTTGCGGGCTCGCGCTTGAGCGACTCCATATCGAGTTCAATGGGTACGTCGGTCTTTATGGTTGCAAGAAATTTGCTGAAGAGAATTTTGTCCCTGTTCTCTTCGACCTTCGTGCGCAGTGCTCCTTTTATCTCACCGGTGCGGTTGAGCATCTCCTCGATACTTCCGAATTGTGCCAACAGTTTCTGTGCGGTTTTTTCTCCCACACCCGGACAGCCGGGGATATTGTCGCTCGAGTCGCCCATCAGTCCCAGCAGGTCTATAATCTGCTCTGTTGTAGACACTCCGAATTTTTCTTTCACACGTTCGGGGTCCATCACCTCGAATTCCTTGTCGCCATATTTGGGACGATAGATGAATGTTGTCTCCGATACAAGCTGTCCATAGTCTTTGTCGGGGGTCATCATATATGTAATAATTCCCCTTTTCTCCGCCTCTTTTGCCAGTGTACCAATTACGTCATCGGCCTCGTAGCCGGCTACTTCGAGTATCGGTATATTGTATGCAGCTATAATCTCTTTTATAACGGGTACCGATGCGCGTATAACCTCGGGGGTCTCCTCGCGTTGTGCCTTGTACGCTTCGTATGCCTCGTGCCTGAAGGTTGGTCCTTTGGGGTCGAATGCAACGCCGATGTGTGTGGGGTTCTCTTTCTTGAGTACATCCTCGAGTGTATTCACAAAACCCAATATTGCCGATGTATTGAACCCTTTTGAATTTATTCTCGGGTTCTTTATCAGCGCGTAGTATGCACGGTATATAAGTGCGTATGCATCGAGTAGAAATAGTTTTTCCATAATTATCAATAATATTGAATGTAAAAATACGCAATTTTTGCGTTCTAACCTATACTTTTTATTACTTTTGCAGAAATAGTTTTTATACGATGGATATAAAGGAAATAATTCAAAATCCGATAAAGGCGGAGTTTACACAGTTCATGGACTACTATTCTGGGCAGTTCAGGAGTGATGTTCCTTTGCTCGGTAATGCCCTTGTACACGTTGCCGGTTCTGCAGGCAAGATGATGCGCCCGATGCTTCTGTTGCTTGTGGCCAAGAGTTGCGGAGGCGCAACGTCTTCGAGTTATGCGGCTGCCTCGGCTCTAGAACTGCTGCATACGGCGAGTCTCTTGCACGATGATGTAGTTGATGAGAGTGATATGCGCCGTGGTGTGCCTTCGTTGAATGTCCTTTACTCCAACCGTATTGCCATTCTTACCGGTGACTATCTTTTTTCGTCGTCGCTTTACAATGCTTCGCTCACAAAAAACACCGATATAATCGAGAGTCTTTCGCAGCTTGGCCGTACACTTTCGTCTGGAGAAATGCTTCAATTGCAGTTGCAGCATCAGGGCGGGTTCAACGAGGAAAAATACTTTGAGGTGATACGTTGCAAGACTGCGTCGCTTTTTGCGTGCTGTGGACGCTTTGGCGCGCTTTCGGCGGGTGCCGCCCCCGAGCGTGTAGCACAGTTTGCGCGCTTCGGTGAGATTCTCGGAATATGTTTCCAGATAAAGGATGATATTTTCGATTATTACAATACTGACATCGGCAAGCCTACGGGCAGTGATATACGCGAGGGCAAGATAACACTTCCTGCCCTCTATGTGCTCGAAAAATGTTCCGATGAAAAGATGCTCACAATAAAGAGCAGGCTCAATTCGGGAGAGCCTCTCGATGATGAGCAGATAGCCTATCTGATAGAGCAGGCGAAGAGTAGGGGAGGAATAGAATATGCTCTTGAAAAGATTGAGGAGTTCCGTAGCGAAGCGCTTGAAATACTCTCTGCCGATATACCTCAGGATTGCCGCGAGGCGCTCACTGCCTATCTCGATTATGTCATTTCGAGGGAAAAATAAATTATATCTAGTGCAATAAAAAAACAGCGGAACAACCGCTGTTTTTTTATTGTCTATTCAGGTGTATATCCTTTTTAGAAGTGCTTTGTCTCACTGCCCAGGATGTCGCTCAGCAGAAGATTCGCGAGACGGCTTGTGCCTATGCGGAAGAGTTCCTTGTTGAGCCACTCTTCGCCCAAAGTCTCTTTTACAATAGTGTAGTAGACCAATGCTTCGTGTACAGTATTTATTCCTCCTGCTGCCTTGAATCCAATCTTGTTTCCAGTCTTGTCGTAATACTCCTTTATTGTCTGGCACATTATGTAAGCGGCCTCGGGAGTAGCGGCAGGTGACTCTTTTCCGGTCGATGTCTTTATGAAGTCGGCACCCGAATATATCGAAAGAATCGATGCTTTTTTGATATTCTCGGCACTGCCAAGCGCTCCGGTCTCAAGGATTACCTTAAGAGTATTTTCGCCGCATACGCTCTTCAGTTCCTGTATCTCGTCGCATACGCTCTCGTAGTCGCCGCTAAGGAATTTTCCAACGCAAAGTACAATGTCTATTTCTGTCGCACCGTCGTATACAGCCATTGCTGTCTCTGCAACCTTTATCTCCTGATAGGTCTGCGATGAGGGGAAACCTCCCGAAACGCAGGCTATTCCAACGCTCTCAACCTCGAGTGACTCGCTTACAAGTTTAGCAAAATTGGGGTAGACACACATTGCTGCCACGCTCGGAATTTCGGGATATTTATCCTCGAATTCATTGACCTTTTCGGTAAGTCGGAGCACGCTTTCATCATTGTCGGTGCACTTTAGAGTAGTGAGGTCGATGCAGCCGAAGAGCAGCTTCTTAACCTCTGCAGTATTGTTTGCCTCTACTTTTGCTTCTATTATCTGCTTTACTTTTTCAGCAACTTCGTTGTCGCTCATTGCAGCAGGATAGTCGTTCAATACAAGGTCGTATTTACTCTGTTCTTCAGTGTGGTCGTGACTGTGTCCGTCACATCCGCAGTTACAATGTCCGCTCATATTCTTTCTTTTTATATGGTTATTTTATCAGTTTATTTTCTTGTTTTCTTTGTGTCGGGTAGAGTCTCTTCTTGTCTTTTTACCGATGTTTTTCTCCAGTGCTTCGGTAAGGTCCACACCTGTCTGGTTGGCTATGCATATAAGCACCCACAGTACATCGGCAAGCTCGTCGCCGAGTTCTTTTTTCTCTCCTTCCTTGAACGATTGCTCTCCGTATGTGCGTGCCATTATGCGTGCAACTTCGCCCACCTCTTCGGTGAGAATTGCCATATTTGTCATCTCATCGAAGTAGCGCACTCCATACTCCTTTATCCAGGCGTCTACCTTTTCCTGTGCCTCCTTTATAGTCATTTCTATTCTTTATTCTTAGAGTCAATGAATATTGTTACCGGTCCGTCGTTTATCAATTCAACCTTCATATCAGCCCCAAATACACCTGTTCCAATCTCTTTGTCCATTGCCTTTGCAAGCTCGCTGCAGAAGGCTTCGTACAGCGGTACAGATATGTCGGGAGCTGCTGCCTTAATGTACGATGGACGGTTGCCTTTCTTTGTCGATGCCATAAGCGTGAATTGGCTCACTGCTAGTATTTCGCCGTTGGTGTCGAGTACCGAAAGGTTCATCACTCCCTTTTCATCGTCGAATATGCGCAGGTTCACAATCTTCTTCACCAGCCACTGTATATCCTCCCCGTTATCCTCGTCACATATTCCTACGAATATAAGAAGTCCTTTTCCAATGGACGATTTAATATTGTTGTCTATTGTTACGGATGCTCTTTTTACACGTTGTATAAGTACTCTCATTTCTCTCTTTTTTCTATGTCTGTTTCTTTATGCGAAGATAATCTTTTATGCTTTTTCCGTCAAACTTTTTACTGTTATTTCTGCTTTAGCCTTTCCTATTACAGCTGCAATCTCCTCGACGGTTGCCTCTCTTATTCTCTTTACGCTCTTGAAGTGTCTGAGCAACGCCTGCTTGCTCTTTTCTCCTATTCCCTTTATTGTATCCAACTCCGATGCTGTCTGCCGTTTGCTGCGCACGTCACGATGGAATGTGATGGCAAAGCGGTGTACCTCGTCCTGTATCTGCGTCATCAGGCGGAATAGGGCTGTATGCTGTTTGAGTCCGATGCTCTGTCCTGTGCTTCCTATTATGAGTTCCGAGGTGCGGTGCTTGCCGTCCTTCACAAGTCCGACGATGGGAATATCCAGGTGCAGCTCATCTTCGGTTACACTGCGTATAGCCTCTATCTGGCCTTTTCCTCCGTCGGCAATAATGAGGTTGGGCAGGGTAGTGCCCTCGGCTATCGAACGGGTGTAGCGGCGGCGTACAACCTCGCGCATCGAGGCGTAGTCGTCGGCTCCCGTAACTGTTTTTATAGTGTATTTCCTATAATCCTTTTTCGATGGCTTGAGCTTTACGAATACCACGCAGGCTGCAACCGCATCGTCGCCCTGCATATTGGAATTGTCGAAACTTTCGATTACTGCAGGTAGTTTTTCCAGGTGCAGCGCCTCTTGGATTTCTTTCATCAAGCGCACCGATTTTTGTTCGGGATTGAGTTTCTCCTCCTGTTTCAAACGGTCGGCGCGGTACTGCTTCACATTCAGTTTCGACAGTGAAAGAAGGTGTGCCTTTTCGCCTCTTTGTGGTATAGTGAGCGTTACTCCTTCGAGAGGAATTTCCAGTGCAAACGGGATTATAATTTCGGGTGCATTGCTATTGAACCGCTCGCGCATTTCTACTATTGCAAGCGACAGAATCTCCTCGTCGCTCTCGTCGAGACGTTTCTTGTATTCTATGGTGAATGCCTGGTTTATGCAGCCGTTGGTGATGTGCAGGAAGTTTATGAATGCACTCTTTTCGTCGCTCTCGATGTTGAATACATCAAGGTTGGTGAGCGATGAACTTACAACCTCGCTGCGGGTTCTGAAGTTTTCTATAAGCTCGTATCGTTCCTTTATTCTTTGCGCATCTTCGAAGCGTAGTTCTGCTGCGGCGCTTCTCATATCGGAGAGCAATGTCTCCTGTAGAGGACGTATGTTTCCGCGCAGAATGGCTGTTATTTCTTCTATCTGTCTGCAATATTCCTGATGCGAAATACAGCCTATACACGGGGCACTGCAGTTCTTTATCTGATACTCGAGGCAGGCGGTGAATTTTCCTTCCCGAACTGTTTCGGGGGTTATCTTTAGTGCGCAGGTCCGCAGCGGGTAGAGCTCCTTTATGAGCTTGAGCAGAGCGTTGAGTGCTGCCGCATTTGTGTACGGGCCAAAGTATTTTCCTGCGCCTGCCACTATCTTCCGTGTCTTGAATAGCTTGGGAAAATAGTCGTTCGAAATGCAGATGGAAGGGTAGGTCTTGTCGTCCTTCAATAGAATATTATAGCGAGGCTTATGCTGCTTTATGAGATTGTTCTCAAGTAGCAGTGCATCGGCCTCGCTGTTTACTACAATGTACCTTATATCGCAAATTTTGGATACAAGGAGTCTGGTCTTCAGTGTCTGTTGTTCCTTGTTGAAGTAAGAGGATACGCGTCGCTTAAGGTTCTTTGCCTTTCCTACGTAAATGATGGTTCCTCCCTCGTCGAGATATTGGTAGCATCCGGGCGATTCGGGCAGGTTGTTCACAATGCCTTTAAGGTATTGCTCTCTCTCTTTGCGCTCCTCTTTTTTCATTATGCTCCCTCTACAAACAGCAGTGATTTTACATCGGCTTCCTCGGGGAAAATCTCGCGTCCCTTCAGGTCTTCGAGTTCTATAAGGAAGTTTATCATAACCTTCTTGGGATTGAGCTTCTTTACCAGGTTGTATGCCGCAAGCATAGTGCCGCCGGTTGCCAGAAGGTCGTCGTGGATGAGGACTACGTCGTTCTCGTCAATTGCGTCCTTGTGTATCTCTATAGTATCGGTTCCGTACTCTTTGCTGTAGCTCTCGCTTATGGTCTCGGCGGGCAGTTTGCCAGGCTTGCGGATGGGCACAAATCCTGCGTTCAGTCTGATGGCGAGTGCAGCTCCCATTACAAATCCGCGCGACTCGATTCCTACCACTTTTGTAATGCCGCTATCCTTGTAGAGTTCATAGAGTGCGTTGTCCAATTCTTTCAGGCACTCGGGTTTCTTGAACAGCGATGTCACATCCTTAAACTGTATTCCGGGAATGGGAAAATCGGGGATATTCCGTAGGTTCTCCAAAAATAAATCCTTGTTCATTGTGTATGTTGTTTAGTTTGTTTTCAAGCATTGTTCCACGTGGAACATTTATCTTTGTGCAAGAATGAGCAGTACGTTTATGTCGCTTGGAGATACACCCGGTATGCGGCTTGCCTGTGCCAATGTCTCGGGTTGTATGGCTGTGAGCTTCTGTCGTGCCTCAGTCGATAGCGACTCGATGCTGTTGTAGTCGAAGCGTCCTTTTATGCGTATGTTTTCCATTCGCTGCATCTTTTGTGCAAGTTCACGTTCGCGCTCAATATATCCGCTGTATTTGATTTCAATCTCGGTAGCTTCGGTGATTTCGTCGCGCCATTCGCCCAGCTTCTGCAAACGGTTTTCCAGCGGTGCAATGAATTTTGCAATACCTTCTATGGTTACCTGAGGACGTTCGATTATCGATGACAGCTTGCAGCCACGGACGAGTGGAGTAGTACCAAGTTGTTCGAGTCCTTCGTTTATAAGGTTTGCCTTTACCGAGAAGTTTTCGATGAATTCGGTGAGTTCCGATATGAGCTTGCGTTTTTTGCAATAACGGTTATATCGCTCTTCGGTTGCAAGACCAATGTTGTATGCCCGCTCGGTGAGACGCGCATCGGCATTGTCGGCTCTCAGGAGTATACGGTACTCGGCGCGCGATGTGAACATTCTGTATGGTTCGTCCACGCCTTTTGTTACAAGGTCGTCGATGAGTACACCAATGTATGCTTCGTCTCGACGCAGGATGAATTCCTCTTTTCCGTCTATCTTGAGTGCGGCGTTTATACCCGCCACCAATCCTTGTCCTGCGGCCTCTTCGTATCCGGTTGTTCCGTTCACCTGTCCTGCAAAATATAGTCCTTCGATTATTTTCGATTCAAGGGTGTGGCGCAGCTGTGTGGGGTCGAAGTAATCGTATTCTATCGCATATCCCGGTCGGTAGGCAACCGCATCTTTCAATGCCGGAATCTTGCACAGTGCGTTCAACTGAATTTCCATTGGCAACGACGAGGAGAATCCGTTCACATAAATTTCCTGTGTTGTCTCTCCCTCGGGCTCAAGGAAAAGCAGGTGCCTGTCGCGCTCGGCAAAGGTTACTATTTTTGTCTCTATGCTCGGACAGTAGCGCGGACCGATGCTTTGTATCTGTCCATTGTAGAGTGGCGACTCGTCCAGCCCGTCACTCAGTGTTTTATGCACTTCGGGGTTGGTGTAGCACGCCCAACACGGGTTTTGCTTTAGATTGCGCTCGGTCTTAGCATAGGAAAAAGCGTGAAAATCGTTGTCACCTTGTTGAATATCAGTTAGTTGTAGGTTTATACTACGCTTGTCTAACCTCACAGGAGTGCCGGTTTTCATACGTCCAACCGTAATACCGTGCATTTTTATCGATTCTGTGAGCCCTTTGGCTGCAGGTTCGGCTATTCTTCCTCCCTCTATCTGTACTTTGCCAATGTGCATAAGTCCGTTGAGGAATGTACCCGCTGTGATGACAATCTTCTTTGCGCGGAACTCTGCTCCGAGCTGTGTCTTTACTCCTGCGGCTTTTCCATCCTCAACAATGAGTTCGGTTGCGCAGTCCTGCCACATATGCAGGTTGGGGATGTTCTCCAGAATATCCCTCCAATAGATGCTGAACTTTACTCTGTCGCACTGTGCCCGGGGGCTCCACATTGCAGGACCCTTGGAACGGTTGAGCATACGGAACTGTATCGATGCCTTGTCGGTAACGATTCCCATATATCCGCCCATTGCGTCAATCTCGCGCACAATCTGTCCTTTGGCAATGCCGCCTATAGCGGGGTTACAGCTCATCTGTGCAATCTTGTTCATATCCATTGTCATCAGACAGGTTTTTTTCCCAAGATTGGCAGCAGCTGCAGCGGCCTCGCATCCGGCGTGTCCGGCACCAATAACCAAAATGTCGTATTCGAATTTCACGTGTAACAAATTTTAGAGGGTACAATACCCCAATTACGCATACAAAAGTAATATATATTGCTGGCAATCGCAAGTTGTAAAATATAATTTTGTGCTTTTGCCGCTACATTCCAAATCCATTGTGTCCCTCTTTAATCTTTAGTGCCGCCTGTTTTGTTAGTTCTTCAATGTGGTTGCCGCAGCTGTGCTGTCTCCAACATTGCCGCGATGCGTTTTTTTAAGAACATCTTCCAATGTGCAATTCTTGTGTTTTGCAGTAAAAAAATGGTCGGGTTTGCCTTTTTTATGAAAAAAACATCTATTTTTGCTATTTGTAAAAGGTATATAATGTGCTAATTCAAACAATTTTTTAATTAAATAACTTAATATCAATTCATTATGTGGTTACTTAAATCTTCTGTGGGAAGAAAGGTTATTATGAGCGTGTCGGGCCTTGCCCTCATCCTCTTCCTTCTTTTCCATATGTCAATGAACCTGGTCGCGCTCTTCAGTGGCGAGGCTTACAACATGGTTTGCGAGTTCTTGGGTGCTAATTGGTATGCGCTTGTTGCTACTGCCGGTCTTGCAGCTCTTGTTGTTGTGCATTTTGTGTATGCCTTTATTCTCACTATGCAGAATAAGAAGGCACGCGGTACTCAGTCTTATGACTACACCAAGCAGCCCAAAGAGGTTGAGTGGGCTTCGCAGAACATGTTCGTTCTTGGCCTTATCGTAATCTTGGGTATGGGTCTTCACCTTTACAACTTCTGGGCAAATATGCAGCTCGTTGAGATTCTTCACAAGCTGGGTGTTCACGTTGACGGTGTTGCTCTTGCAGCAAACGGTGCACACTACATCAAGGAGACATTCTCTTGCATAGTGTATGTAATCGTTTATCTTGTTTGGTTGGTTGCTCTTTGGTTCCACCTTACACACGGTTTCTGGAGTGCAATGCAGACACTCGGTTGGAACAACCAGGTATGGTTCAACCGTTGGCGTTGCATAGGTAATGTAGTTTCAACACTCATTATCCTTGGCTTTGCAGCCGTTGTACTTGTTTATGCTTTCTGCCCCTGCGCAGGTTGTTAAGCACAATCCTTAATTTGTAAAATTATAAAAACATTATATTATGGCTAAGATTAGTTCAGTAAAACCGGATTCTAAAATCCCCGAGGGTCCGTTGGCCGAAAAGTGGACCAATTATAAGGCACATCAGAAATTGGTGAACCCTGCCAACAAGCGTAACTTGGATATCATAGTTGTTGGTACAGGTCTTGCCGGTGCATCGGCAGCCGCATCTCTTGGTGCAATGGGTTTCAACGTGCTCAACTTCTGTATTCAGGACTCACCCCGTCGTGCTCACTCAATCGCTGCACAGGGTGGTATCAACGCTGCAAAGAACTATCAGAACGACGGTGACTCGGTTTACCGTCTCTTCTACGATACTATAAAGGGTGGTGACTACCGTGCTCGCGAGGCTAACGTACACCGTCTTGCCGAGGTATCGGGCGCTATCATCGACCAGTGTGTCGCTCAGGGTGTTCCCTTTGCACGTGAGTACGGCGGCTTGCTCGCCAACCGTTCATTCGGTGGTGCTCAGGTATCGCGTACATTCTATGCCCGCGGCCAGACCGGTCAGCAGCTTCTCCTTGGTGCTTACTCGGCACTCAACTATCAGGTGAACTTGGGTAAGGTTAAGCTCTACACACGTTACGAGATGCTCGACGTTGTCATCATCGACGGCCGTGCACGCGGTATCATCGCACGTAACCTTGTAACAGGTAAGGTTGAGCGTTTTGCTGCTCACGCAGTGGTTATCGCTACCGGTGGTTACGGAAACGCGTTCTTCCTCTCTACAAACGCTATGGGAAGCAACGGTTCTGCAGCTCTCCAGTGCTACCGCAAGGGTGCATATTTTGCTAACCCCTGTTTCGCGCAGATTCACCCCACTTGTATCCCCGTACACGGCGACAAGCAGTCTAAGCTCACACTTATGTCTGAGTCTTTGCGTAACGACGGACGTATCTGGGTTCCCAAGAAGCTGGAGGATGCAAAAGCTCTTCAGGCAGGAAAGAAGAAGGCAAGCGACATTCCCGATGAGGACCGCGACTTCTACCTCGAGCGCCGTTATCCCGCATTCGGTAACCTTGTTCCCCGTGACGTTGCATCACGTGCAGCAAAGGAGCGTTGCGACAAGGGCTTCGGCGTAAACAACACCGGTCTTGCCGTGTTCCTCGACTTCAAGTATGCTATCCAGCGTTTGGGTAAGGAGGTTGTTAAGCAGCGTTACGGAAACCTCTTCGATATGTACGAGGAGATTACCGACGTGAGCCCCTACGAGGAGCCTATGATGATTTATCCCGCTATCCACTACACAATGGGTGGTATCTGGGTAGACTACGAGCTTCAGACATCAATTCCCGGTCTCTTCGCTATCGGTGAGGCAAACTTCAGCGACCACGGTGCTAACCGTCTCGGTGCTTCGGCTCTTATGCAGGGTCTTGCCGACGGTTACTTCGTACTTCCCTACACAATGCAGAACTACCTGAGTGACCAGATTCAGGTTAAGCGTTTCAGCACCGATGCTCCCGAGTTCGTTGCAGCAGAGAAGGCTGTGAACGACAAGATTGCAAAGCTTATGTCTATCAAGGGTAAGCGCAGCGTCGATTCAATCCACAAGGAGCTTGGTCTTGTAATGTGGGATTATGTAGGTATGGCACGTACCAAGGAGTCACTCGAGACAGCTATCAAGAAGATTGCCGAGGTTGAGAAGACCTTCTGGAGCGACCTCCGTATCCCCGGCGATGCAAACTCGCTCAACGTTGAGCTCGAGAAGGCATTGCGTCTGCTCGACTTTATCGAGATCGGTAAGCTTATGGCATACGACGCACTCAACCGTGAGGAGTCTTGCGGCGGTCACTTCCGTGAGGAGCACCAGACCGAGGAGGGCGAGGCTAAGCGTAACGATGAGGACTTCTCATATGTAGCTTGCTGGAAGTACACAGGCGAGGGTAACGAGCCCGAACTCCTTAAGGAGGACCTCAACTATCAGTACATCAAGGTACAGCAGCGTAACTACAAGAACTAATTAAAAAGATTGTAACAATGGACAAGAATATCAGTTTTAATTTGAAAGTATGGCGTCAGAGAGGTCCCAAAGAACCCGGAAAATTTGTGACCTATCCGATGAAGGACATCCCCGGCGACACCTCATTCCTTGAGATGCTCGACATTTTGAACGAGGAGCTTATAAACAAAGGCGAAGAGCCTATAGTATTCGACCACGACTGCCGCGAGGGTATCTGCGGTATGTGTTCGCTCTACGTGAACGGTCATCCCCACGGTCCCGCAACAGGTGCAACAACCTGCCAGCTCTATATGCGCCGTTTCAACGACGGTGACACAATCACTGTTGAGCCCTGGCGTTCGGCTGCGTTCCCCGTGATTCGCGACCTTATGGTAGACCGTACAGCGTTCGACAAGATACAGCAGGCCGGCGGTTATGTTTCAATCAACACCGGCGGTATCCCCGATGCCAACGCAATTCCCATCGGCAAGGATATTGCCGAGGAGGCTATGGATGCAGCTGCCTGCATCGGTTGCGGTGCTTGCGTAGCAGCTTGTAAGAACGGTTCTGCAATGCTCTTCGTATCGGCAAAGGTAAGCCAGTTTGCACTTCTTCCCCAGGGACAGCCCGAGGCTGCACGCCGTGCAAAGGCAATGGTTGCAAAGATGGACGAGCTTGGCTTCGGTAACTGTACCAACACACGTGCCTGCGAGGCAGAGTGCCCCAAATGTATCTCTATCAGCAACATCGCACGTCTGAACCGCGAGTTCATCAAGGCTAAGCTTGCCGACTAAGGATAAGCTCCTTGACGGTAAAATCAATGATATTGGCCGCAATTTTGCGGCCAATATCATTTTTAAATAAGACTAACAAACATTGTACAGATAAAAATTATAACTTTGTCTTTGTTAAGCACAAGGAGTCTCGTATATAAAAAGCGATATGGTACTGAACTACATCTGGATAGCATTCTTTCTTCTGGCATTTGCAATAGCACTGTGCAAACTGCTGTTTATGGGCGATACAGGGGTATTCCCCGCCATAATGAACTCCACCTTCGATACGGCAAAGACAGCCTTTGAAATATCGTTGGGTCTCACAGGAGTGCTGTCCCTGTGGATGGGCATAATGAAGATTGGCGAGCGCGGAGGGCTTGTGAATGCTCTTGCACGCGGCCTTGCACCCATATTCAACCGTATATTCCCCGATATTCCCAAAGGGCATCCCGTAACAGGCACAATGTTTATGAATGTGGCTGCCAATATGCTCGGCCTCGACAATGCTGCAACACCTATGGGGCTCAAGGCTATGCAGGAACTTCAGGAACTCAATCCAAAGAAGGATACTGCCAGCAATCCTATGATAATGTTCCTGGTGCTCAACACCTCGGGTCTGACGCTTATCCCTATGAGCGTACTTCTCTATCGTACGCAGCTTGGAGCGGCACAGCCCACCGATGTTTTTATCCCAATACTCATAGCAACCACTGTATCTACCATAGCAGGACTTATAATAACAAGCATATATCAACGGATAAACCTGTTCAACAGGACAATGATGCTCTTCTTGCTTGGTGTGTGCCTGTTCGTTGCAGCCGGAACGTGGGGCGTTACAATGCTGTCGCGTGTGCAGATAGAGACGTTCTCTACATCTCTTGCCAATGTGCTTCTGTTCGCAGTTATTGTAATGTTCATTGTCTCGGGGTTGATAAAACGTATAAATGTGTACGAGGCGTTCATAGAAGGGGCCAAGGAGGGCTTTTCTACCGCTGTCAGGATAATACCTTATATGGTTGCAATTCTTGTTGCTGTGGGCGTTTTCAGAGCTTCGGGAGGAATGGACGTACTCATAGGTGCAGTCTCCTGGTGTGTAGAGGCGTGCGGCGGCAATTCCGACTTTGTGGGAGCGCTCCCGACAGCCATAATGAAGCCGCTGAGCGGCAGCGGTGCACGCGGAATGATGATTGACGCAATGACAACATACGGAGCCGACTCTTTCGTGGGCCGACTCGCCTGTATGTTCCAGGGAGCAACCGACACTACATTCTATATCCTTGCCGTATATTTTGGCAGCGTGGGTATACAGAAGACGCGTCACGCTGTTGCCTGCGGACTCTTTGCCGACTTAGCCGGAATACTCGCAGCAATTGCAATAGCATACATATTCTTCGGATAAACCAAATAAATAGCATAATTATGATTACTTATCAGACAGACGGAGTGAAAATGCCGGCAATAAAGCGTCGCGAAATATCGGCGTGGGTAAAGAGCGTGGCACAGAGCCTGGGAAAAAAAGTGGGCGATGTGGCATATATCTTCTGCAACGACGAGAAGATACTTGAGGTGAACCGCGAATATCTCCAGCACGACTACTATACCGATATAATAACCTTCGATTACACCGAGGAGAATGTTATCTCGGGCGACCTTTTCATCAGCCTCGATACAGTGCTCAGCAACAGCGAGCAACTTGGCGTAAGCTATGAGCAGGAACTCCGTCGCGTAATAATACACGGCATCCTGCATCTTTGCGGTATCGACGATAAAGGTCCCGGCGAGAGGGAGATAATGGAAGAGCACGAGAATAGGGCGCTCGCTATGCTTGCTTCCCTGTAAGGGAATGATAGGGGAGGGCAATTATCTCTTTTTGCTCTCCTTTATCCTTAGGGCAAAAGGTCTTATAAAGAATACGCCTATAATTGCAGCAAAAAGTGTTCCCAACGCATTGAAGAGCAGGTCATACCAGTCGGCACTCCTGTTCTCGGTGAGTGTAGACTGTGCAATCTCAATGGCACCGCTGAAAATGATAGGGGCAATGACTGCACCCGAAATGACCTTTGCCGTATTTACTCTTTTATGTGATTTGTGGTACTCGAACCAAAGGACCGAACAAAATCCTGCATACATACAGAAGTGGGCAATCTTGTCGAGGTTTGATATATTCGGCAGGTTGTTTCCCGAGATGTTTGCAAGCGACAGGTACAGTATTATCGCTATTATCACGAGTGACAGTGGGTAACGTCCCAATGTGTTGTGTATCCTTCGGTAGAGAGCTGTCATAGTTGTAGTGGCTGGTTCTTGTATAATACGCTAATATGATGAGAAAATTACTGATGTTGTCAAAGAGTCAACGTAGAGGGGCTGTATTTCTCCTGCTGCTGCTATTGTTGTTGCTTGTGGTAAAATATATTATCCTGTAATTTACGGGTGGCAGAAACTGCTTTTATCATTAACGTAATGATTGTGGCATTTGTTATGTAGGGTACCCTGTTTTTTTGTATAGTAGCTTCAATTGCCCGAAAGGGACTTGCTTTTGCATCCTGCCGCTTTCACTCTGCTTCCAGTTCTTCAAGCAGTGCTGCTATAGTCTTGTTCAGCAGTGGGTGCAGTGCATCCGGTGCAATGGCAGCGAGCGGCTGCAGTACAAACAGGCGTTTGTGCATCAGCGGATGCGGAACGGTCAGTTCCCCGGTTGTGATTACCGTATTACCGCATAGCAGAATGTCAATGTCAATGGGCCGATCGCTGTATGCGCCGTCTATGCTTTTGGTGGTGCGTCCCAATGTGCGTTCAACCTCCTGTGTTGCTGCAAGCAACTCGGTGGGGCCAAGGGTTGTCTCGTATGCAACGGCTGTATTCAGGAATGTATTCGCCGACTGGAAACCCCACGGCTCGGTCTCTATAGTGGGAGCAACGGCAAGTGGATTACCTAATATGCGCGATAGGGATTCTATCGCGCATATTATATTCTCTTCTTTGTTGCCCAGGTTTGTACCGAGGCTCAAATAGACTTTTGTTTTTTTCATTACGGTATCAATCGATGATGAGCATTGCATCGCCGTAAAGACCAAAGCGGTAATCCTCCTTGAGTGCCACGTTGTATGCGTTCATCACATACTCGTAACCGCCGAATGCTGCGGTGAGCATAAGCATTGTGCTGTAGGGCATATAGAAGTTGGCAATCATACTGTTTGCCACCTGGAACTGGTAGTCGGGGAAGATGAACTTGCTTGTCCAGCCGTCGTACTCCTTGAGCATTCCGTTGGTGAGGGTTGCTGTCTCCAATACTCGCTGTACCGATGTTCCTACGGCGCATATCCTGCGGCCCTCGGCCTTTGCCTTGTTGATGATGTTCACAGCCTCTGTATCTACGCTTATGAGGTCTGAGTCCATCTTGTGCTTTGTGAGGTCCTCGACATCAATCTCGCGGAAACATCCCAAGCCTGTGTGCATTGTCACGTATGCTGTCTCAATGCCTTTTATCTCCATACGCTTCATAAGCTCGCGTGTGAAGTGCAGGCCTGCGAACGATGCTGTCACCGAACCCTCTTTCTTGGCAAAGTATGTCTGGAAGTTCTCGAGGTCCTCGGGTTCCTCCTTGCGAAGGCGCTTGAAGTCGTCGGGCAGGGGAGCTACGCCAAGTGCATAGAGCGCTTTCTTGAACTCGTCGTGCGGGCCGTCGTAGAGGAAACGCAGTGTACGGCCGCGTGAGGTGGTGTTGTCTATCACCTCGGCTACCGTTGAGTTGTCCTCGCCAAAGTACAGCTTGTTGCCG
>JAFYSC010000012.1 GCA_017546635.1 Bacteroidaceae bacterium
AAGCACCGTTACAGACGGGAAGATAAAGAAAACACAATATAAATTGAATGAAAGACCAAGAGAAAAACTTAACTTTTCAACTCCAAAAGAGTGCTTTTACAAATTTATTTCGTAATGTTGCACTTGCTGGTTGACTCTACCTTGTTTGGGTATTACAAAGCCATCGAAGGGGGAGTGAGAGATTAGGATCGTGTTTTTGTACTTCTTGTTATATATTCGCTTGCTCTCGTTGAACAGTTTCTTGATGCTCATTAGGTAAAGTGAGAGTGCACGGTTAGATGGTATTCTTTTGCCCTGTACCGTCAACAGTTTTTCCCGCTTCTTACGTTCGTCATTCAAAAATTCCTTGAACCTCTCCAAGAAATCGGTGGTAATCAATTTAACATCCAACTCCTCTTTACCGATAAACCGTACAAGAGCATTCACAGCGCTGGTATAGTTTGCAGCACCTTTGATGTCTGTGCTTGCAATCCACTCACGACAGAACTGTATAAAATCAATTATTTGTTTTTGCGCCTGTTCGCCATTTAAACAATCTATCACATCATCGATTGTATACCCATGTTGTTCTATCTGTAGTTTGGCACACTTCTCCTGATAATCACAAATAAGCTCATTCACTTCTTTATAAAACGGTGATGATTGCTTGATTTTGAACTCTTTAGTGAGGTCTTTGGGGGTTACGAAGATGGTAGTTGATAGTCTTTTGATTTTTCTGTTAAGTGTAAATCTCAGTTTTACATTGTAAGTTTTGTCACTACGCTGTTCGTTTTTCTTGATTTCTGCATTGATTGTCAACATTTTACACGCGTTAAAATTAGGAAACAATTAGGAAACAAACCGTGTAAAAAGGCTGTAAAACTACCGAATTTAGGCTGTTTTTAAGATTTCTTGCATCAGCCTCGTACTCTCCAAACTCCCCGAATCTCTAAAATACATAAAAAGAAAGGAGGTCAAACATCTTATTATCAGATATTTAACCTCTCTTGTCCGCTTGTGGGCCATCTAGGGCTTGAACCTAGGACCTCCAGATTATGAGTCTGTTGCTCTAACCAACTGAGCTAAAAGCCCGAGTATCTCTCTCGAAATACGTTGCAAAGGTAGTGCAATAAATGATATGATGCAAATTTTTAGAGCAAAATTTTCTTAATAATATTATCGTGATGTCTTTTTGTAAGCTCCTTGTGCATTGGCTGCAGTATAAAAATCTTCGTGAACTATCAATATTTGTATCGCATCCAGCGCCACAATTCCTTGAGTGATGGCTTCTTGCCGTGCATAAGTATGCCCACGCGGTAGATCTTTGCGGCTCCCCATACTGCGGCGGCAAATGTGGCATATAGTATGACGAGCGACACTACAATCTCCCACAACGGGACGTCGTAGGGGATGCGTGCCATCATTACGATGGGCGAGGTGAGGGGTATGAACGAGAACCAATAGGCCAGGCTCGATGTGGGGTCGTTTATGACGGACATCATTATGAAGAGGCTCAGTATGATGGGCAGCATTATGGGGGTCTGTAGCTGCTGGGCATCCTGCGGGCTGTCTACGGCCGAACCTACTGCAGCAAACATCGCGGCATACATAAGGAATCCTCCTGTAACAAAGAGCAGAAGCGATGCGAAGATTCGTGCCAGGTAGCCAATGTCGGTGAGGGTTATTACTGCCTGTAGCAGTCCAATGTCGGTGCTCTCCTGCATTGTCTCTATTGCTGCGCCCTGCTTTATCATTGCAACGGCGGCTGCAAGCTCGTCGGGCAGCATTGTCGTTACAACAACATATCCCACAACGGCAATGAGCGCAATCCATATTACAATCTGGAGCACTGCAACCGAGGCCACGCCCAGTATCTTGCCCATCATCATATCAAAGGGGCGCACCGAGGATACCATCACTTCGAGCACGCGGTTGTTCTTCTCCTCTATCACCGACTGCATCACCATTGCCCCGTATATGAGCAGGAACATATACAGCATAAAGCTAAGGACGTATGCCAGCACAGTGGCCACTGCCGAGGACGATGAGACGGCCGCCTCGTCGCTCTCCGTCACTTGATTCTTGAACGATTGCAGTGTGACGTCTGTCTCGATGCTTGAGAGTATCTGTGGTAGGTTCTCTATGTTGTATGCCTTCAGCTTCTCGCTCTCTATGATGTTCTCAATCTGGTTGGCGATGTGTGTCTCGAGGCTTATCGATGCGGCCTCGTTGGTGTACAGGCGCGCGTCGGAGGGGTTGGCCATAATCTCCTTGCCTATGTGCAGTATGGCAAAATGTGTGTCGAAGGCGTTGCGTGCCGCCTCCAGCGTCACGGGCATCGGCTCAAATATCACCTCGCCGTCGTTCTGCAGGGCGGGGGCAATGACTCCACTCTCATCAACTACCACTATGCGTTTCTCCTTGCCCTCGGAGTATTCCATTATGAGCACGGGTGCCACCATAAGGGCTATCATCAGCAGGGGGGTGAGCAGCGTGGTGAGTATGAACGATTTCTTGCGTACGCGCTCGTTGAATTCGCGTCCTATGATTATTGCTGTCTTGTTCATCGTTGTACGGGTGTTTTTGCGGGTTTACAGATTGCCGTTCACGGCTCTGATGAAAATATCGTTCATCGAGGGGATTATCTCGCCGAATGAGCGCAGCTCCACGCACTCGTTGGTGGCGGCAATCACTGTGCGCACCTCGCTGTCCGATGCAATGTGCAGCTTTATGCGGTTGAGGCCTGTGGGCGAGGGCTTCGACTCCAGAATCTCGCACTGTCTGCCGAGTGTGGCAAGCAGAGCCGCCTCGTTGCCGCGGTAAACGGCCTCGAATATGTTGCTGCCGTGCTTGTGGCGTATCTCCTCGACATTACCCGAGAGAATGTTCCTCGATTTGTTGATGAGTGTGATGTGGTCGCATATCTCCTCCACCGACGACATATTGTGTGTGGAGAATATTATTGTGGCGCCCTTGTCGCGCAGCTCCAGTATCTCGCTCTTCAGCAGGTTGGCGTTTATTGGGTCGAATCCCGAGAATGGCTCGTCGAAGATGAGCAGCTTGGGGTTGTGCATCACTGTAACGATGAACTGCATCTTCTGTGCCATTCCCTTGGAGAGCTCGCCCACCTCCTTGTTCCACCATTCGTTGATGCCGAACTTGTCGAACCACTCGCGCAGCTTCTTTGTAGCTTCGCTCTTTGACATTCCTTTCAGGCGGGCAAAGAAGATTGCCTGCTCGCCCACCTTCATCTTCTTGTAGAGTCCGCGCTCCTCGGGCAGGTAGCCGATGCTGTATACGTCTTGGGGTGTGATGGGGTGTCCGTCGAACAGCACGCGCCCTTTATCGGGAGCGGTGATGCGGTTGATAATCCTTAGAAGGGTGGTCTTTCCCGCGCCGTTGGGACCCAGTAGACCATATATCGAGCCTTGCGGTATTGTGAGTGAAACGTCGTCGAGAGCAGTGTGCTTGGCAAAGCTCTTCGATACATTCTCAATGGTGAGTAAATTCATATAATTGTATTCTATTAGGCGGTAAAGTTATGTAAATTCCCGAAAAAATCACTATTTTCGCAACTCAAAAGCTGAATTTTATGTATAGCGATAAGAAAATTGTAATTTTGGACCTCGGAGGGGTGGTGCTGGATATCAATGTCAACCTCTCGTTCGGGGCGCTTGTGGCATTGGGACTCGATGCGCGTATGCTCACCGAGGAGAATTGTCTTGTAAATGAGACTATACTCAAGTTCGACCGCGGTGAGATTCCTGCCGATGAGTTCTATTCGTATATAGAGGGCTGGCTGCCCGAGCAGGTGCGCTTGCTGCCGGCCGAGGAGCTGCGCGAGCGTGTGGCCGACATTTGGAATATGATGCTCGGAAGCTATGCGCCTGCAAAGATTGGGCGCATAAGGGAACTGCGCAGCCAGGGCAAGCGTGTGGTGCTGCTCAGCAATACCAACGAAGGGCATTGGGGCGAGATTGAGCGTCGTCTCTACTACGCGGCGGGTTGCCGTATGGACGAGCTGTTCGATGAGCTTTACCTGTCGTACAGAATGCGTATGCGCAAGCCCGAGCCGGAGATTTTCCAGGAACTGCTGCGCTGCGAGGGTGCCGAGCCGAAGGATTGCATCTTCTTCGACGATTCGCAGGAGAACTGCGATGCTGCGCGCTGCGTGGGAATTGATGCTGTAAAGGTGGAGCGCAATGCTGCGTGGGACAATATTCCGTTGTTAGGATAATGGAAATTCTTACAAGTCCGGATAATTTGAGTGGAGGGCCGGTGGCTGTTACCATAGGCTCGTTCGACGGGGTGCATCGTGGCCACAGGGCTATGATTGCCGAGGCGCGTGCTCTTGCCGATGAGCGCGGGCTACCGTTGACGGTGGTTACTTTTGCGCGTCATCCGCGCCTGCTGTTTTCGGGAAGTACAGCGCCTTTCCTGCTTACGGACACCGACGAGAAACTCTCTCTGCTTGCCGATGAAGGGGTAGAGCGTTGTCTGTTGTTGCCTTTCGACCAGCAGATGGCATCTCTCTCGGCGCGCGACTTTATGAAGCTGGTGCTCAAGGAAAAGATGAATGTGGCAATGCTTGCAGTGGGCTACGACCATCGTTTCGGATCACCGGCCTCGGGCGAGGGCTTTGGGCAGTATATGCAATATGGCAAAGAACTGTCGATGGAGGTTGTGCAGATGCACAGGTATGCTCCCGACGGCGATGCTGTGAGTTCATCCAAAATACGCGGAGCACTCACTGCGGGCGATATGCAGCGTGTGGAGCAGTTGCTTGGCCGCACGTACTCCTTTACTGGCAGTGTGGTGCAGGGTGCGGCTCTTGGACGGCGCCTGGGCTTTCCTACTGCAAACATTTCTCTTGCCGAGCCTCTTAAAATGCTCCCTCTCGACGGTGTGTACGAGTGCAGGATCGATGTACGCGCGCAATTGTATAAAGGAGTTATGAACATAGGCTGCAAGCCTACGCTCGACAATAAGGAGCGCACAATCGAAGTCTTTATAATAGATTTTGAGGGCGATATATACGGCGAGAAGGTGAGAGTGGAGGTGCTGCGCCGCCTGCGTGGCGAGAGGCGCTTTGCGGGGCTCGACGAGCTGCGTGCACAGATAGAACTCGACGTCCGTGCTGTAACAGGGAGTAAGGAATAAACTAAATTAAGAAAATATGGGTAATAAAGTAAAAGATTCAGTAATCCGCATAGTGAAGCTGCTTGTCTACTATGCAATCTATCAGTTTGTGTTTACCTATCTGGCAATGATAATATGCGGCGTGTATTATCTGTCGGCAAACGGAATGCCCCCCGAAGGTGTAGAGGGGATTGCCAAGATAATTGCTGGTGCCGACAGTCCGGTATTTGCTTGGGCTGTCTCTTTGGGATTGTTGGGCTCAAGCTCAATGTGCCTGTGGCATCTTATGCATTTCGGATATTTCAAATTGGGAAAAGAACCGTTCAAGCAGGTGAAAGGCAATGTGATGCTGCTGTCGGTGGTGTTCATATTCTGCTCAATGGCGGTGTTCAATTATATGGCCCAGGCTGTGGACCTGCCCGATAACCTCGAGGTTCAGATGGCGCAGATGGCAAAGAATATCTGCGGTGTACTAGCGATAGCTGTGGTTGGCCCCATATTGGAGGAGGTGCTCTTCCGTGGTGCAATCCAGGGCTTCCTTATGCGTAAGTTCAATAATCCCTGGGTGGGAATAGTCATTGCGTCGGCAATATTCGGTCTTGTGCATATGAATCCCATTCAGGTGTTCTATGCTTTCTTCCTGGGACTGGTGTTCGGCTGGCTCTACTACCGCACAGGCAGCCTTATGCCCTGTATCGTAGGCCACGTGCTCAATAACTCATTGGCAGCATTCACAATGTATTTCGGTATCGAAGAGATTGAGATTGCCGGGGAGATGAGTGCTGTGTCCGAGGTTATTTCCATTGCTCTGCTGGCAGCTGTAGCTGCATATATGGTCTACCTCATAAATGCCAAGCAACCCACAGTACCGCAGCCGTGGCGCGGCGTGGGTGGCGACGAGGAGGCCCCTGCCGAGCAACAGGAACAGCAGTAAACGTCATATGCTGGCCGTCGTATCCCAGACACTCCCTGGCGCTTCTGTTGGACGGCACGG
>JAFYSC010000100.1 GCA_017546635.1 Bacteroidaceae bacterium
TAAATGTACGCAATTGTTGAGATTAATGGACAGCAGTTCAAGGCTGAGGCTGGCAAGAAGCTGTTCGTGCACCACATTAAGGGTGCTCAAAATGACACAACCGTAGAGTTCGACCGTGTATTGCTGTTGGATAAGGACGGTGCAGTAACTGTTGGTGCTCCCACCGTAGAGGGCGCAAAGGTAGTTTGCCACATTGGCGAGGTACGTGAGCAGAAGATTGTTCGCAAGTCTAAGGACGGTCAGAACATCGTTACAACACGTGTTATCGATCCTACATTGGTAAAGGGCGACAAGGTATTGGTTTTCCACAAGCGTCGTCGTAAAGGTTACCGCAAGCTGAACGGTCATCGTCAGCAGTTCACAGAGTTAGTAGTAAAGGAAATTATCGGTTAATTTTAAAATTTAAGTATTATGGCACATAAGAAAGGTGTAGGTAGTTCTAAGAACGGCCGTGAGTCTGCAAGTCAAAGACTTGGTGTGAAGATTTGGGGTGGCCAGGTATGCAAAGCCGGTAATATCATTGTTCGTCAGCGTGGTACAGTACACTATCCCGGTAACAACATCGGTATGGGTAGCGATCACACTCTCTATGCTTTGGTTGACGGTATCGTAACTTTCAAGCGTGGAAAGAACAATAAGAGCTTTGTGTCAGTAGCTCCTTTTGAAAAGAACTAAATAATCTTTTCAATAAGAATCTAAGGCGACTATTCAATAGTCGCCTTATTTTATTTTAATGGTCTCTCTCTTTCGTAATTTGGATGTTCTGCTGTATGTTCCCGTTGGTGGGCATTTGCCGCTTGCCTTGCAGAATATAACAAAATAAAAGCATTGCTTAACTTTTTTTGTACAATGCTAATAAAACAATGAAAAATAGTTGTAAATTTGCAAATTATAGGCAAATGTCGACCTTTCAATTGTTTAGGCTTGCTTTTTGTGAATAGATAGAAAATTTATAGAAATATATTGACATTATGTTGACAATCAAAGTTATTAGTCAAGAGACCGATAGAGTAATCAAGGGTCTTGAGAAGAAGCATTTCAAGAATGCAAAGGAAACAGTGGAGTTGGTGCTCGAAATTGATGCACAGCGTCGTGCGGCTCAGGCTGAGCTCGATGCTACACTCGCTCAGAGCAAGCAGTGTGCCGCAAGAATCGGACAGCTTATGAAGGCGGGTGCTGCAGACGAGGTAGAACAGGTAAAAAACGAGGTTGCATCGCTCAAGGAAAAGGCAAAAGAGCTTCAGGAGAAGATGGACGCTGCTGCAGCAAAGGTGCAGGAGATACTTTATACAATTCCCAATATTCCCTATGACGAGGTACCCGAGGGTGCGGCTGCCGAGGACAACGTGGTTGAGAAGAGTGGCGGTATGGAGACTCCTCTGCCCGAGAATGCTCTTCCTCACTGGGAACTTGCAAAGAAATACGACCTTATCGATTTTGACCTTGGTGTGAAGATTACAGGTGCGGGATTCCCTGTATATAAAGGAAAGGGTGCGCAGTTGCAGCGTGCGTTGATTAACTTCTTCCTCGACGAGGCCCGTAAGGCTGGATACGTGGAGATTATGCCTCCTACCGTTGTTAACGCAGCATCGGGATACGGTACAGGACAGCTGCCCGATAAGGAGGGACAGATGTACCACTGCGCATTGGATGACTTCTATCTTATCCCCACAGCCGAGGTGCCTGTAACAAATATCTACCGCGACGTAATTCTCGACGAGAAGCAGCTCCCCATCAAGAACTGTGCATATACTCAGTGTTTCCGTCGCGAGGCCGGTTCGTACGGCAAGGATGTCCGCGGTCTTAACCGTCTGCACGAGTTCTCTAAGGTAGAGATTGTACGCATCGATACTCCCGAGCACAGCAAGGAATCGCACAAGGAGATGCTCGAGCACGTGGAGGGTCTGTTGCAGAAGCTTGAGCTTCCCTATCGCATATTGCGTCTGTGTGGAGGTGATATGAGCTTTACCGCAGCGCTTTGCTTCGACTTTGAGGTTTACTCTGAGGCTCAGCAGCGCTGGTTGGAGGTATCTTCGGTTTCTAACTTCGACAACTATCAGGCCAACCGTCTCAAATGCCGTTACCGCAACGCCGACAAGAAGACTGAGCTCTGCCACACACTCAACGGCTCGGCGCTCGCGCTTCCCCGTATAGTGGCTGCTCTGTTGGAGAACAACCAGACTCCCGAGGGAATACGTATCCCCAAGGCTCTCGTTCCCTACTGTGGATTTGAGATTATTGACTGAATATAACCATTTGCCGCTCGGGTCGGCTGGCGTGCCATAAGGTTTGTGCCAGTCGGTCGGAGCGGATATAAAAAATCAATATTATGTTTAAGATTGTATCAAAGGAACAATTTTCGGAAAAGGTGTTCCGCTTCCGCGTTGAGGCGCCACTTATTGCAAAAGCATACAGAGCCGGAAACTTTGTCATTATCAGAATAGGCGAGAAGGGTGAGCGTATCCCCCTCACAATTGCACACGCCGATGCCGAGAAGGGACTTATCACTCTTGTCGTGCAGAAGGTTGGCAAGAGCTCGGGACGCTTGTGCGAGCTCAATGAGGGCGATTATATAACCGACGTTGTAGGTCCTCTTGGCCAGGCTACCGAGATTGAGAACTTCGGAACAGTTGTATGTGCCGGTGGTGGAGTGGGTGTAGCACCTATGCTTCCCATTGCTGCAGCGCTCAAGAAGGCGGGCAACCGCGTTATTTCGGTGCTTGCGGGCCGTTCAAAGGACCTTATCATCCTCGAAGAGGAGGTACGCGCCGTATCCGATGAGGTGATCATTATGACCGACGACGGCTCGTATGGAGACAAGGGACTTGTAACCGAGGGAATCGAGCGTGTAATCAAGCGCGAAAAGGTTGACCACTGCGTTGCTATAGGTCCTGCCATAATGATGAAGTTCGTGTGCAAGCTCACCAAGCAGTATGAGATTCCCACTGTCGTATCGCTCAATACCATTATGGTCGACGGAACAGGTATGTGCGGCGCTTGCCGCGTAACCGTTGGCGGAAAGACAAAATTCGTTTGCGTGGACGGTCCCGAGTTCGACGGTCATCAGGTCGATTTTGACGGAATGATGCAGCGTCTGGGTTCTTTCAGACAGGAGGAGCAGCAGGAGATGGAGAAATACCTGAGTGAGCAGGAGATGGGTTGTGCATCGGTTCCCGCCGAGGATGAACTTACCGACCGTAATGCTCCCTGGCGTGCCGAGTTGCGCAGCACACTCAAAGGCAAGGAGCGTGCAGCCATTGAGCGTTGCGAGATGCCCGAGCTCGAGCCTGCCTATCGCGCGACAAAGCTGCGCGAGGAGGTTAACCGCGGTCTCACTGTAGAGATGGCTATGAGAGAGGCACAGCGTTGTCTCGACTGTCCCAATCCCACCTGTATGGAGGGCTGTCCCGTTAGCATCAAGATTCCTTCGTTCATCAAGAACATAGAGCGAGGCGAGTTCGGTGCTGCGGCAAAGGTACTCAAGATGACAAGTTCTCTGCCCGCTGTTTGCGGTAGAGTATGTCCTCAGGAGAAGCAGTGCGAGTCCAAGTGTGTACACATAAAGATGGGCCACAAGCCTGTTGCCATTGGTGCCCTTGAGCGTTTCGCTGCCGATTATGCACGTGAGAACGGACTCAACGAGGTTCCCGCAGTAGCTCCTTCAAATGGTATCAAGGTTGCTGTTGTCGGTTCGGGCCCCGCTGGATTGTCGTTTGCCGGTGATATGGCAAAGTTGGGCTATGCGGTGACTGTGTTCGAGGCATTGCACGAGATTGGCGGTGTGCTCAAATATGGTATCCCCGAGTTCCGCTTGCCTAACGCTATTGTAGAGACCGAGATTGAGATTCTCCGTCAGATGGGTGTGGAGTTCGTGAAGGACTGCGTGATTGGAAAGACCCTTTCAATACAGCAGCTCGAGGATGACGGATTCAAGGGTGTGTTCGTTGCATCGGGTGCCGGTCTTCCCAACTTTATGAATATCCCCGGAGAGAACTCCATCAACATTCTCTCGTCCAACGAATATCTTACCCGCGTAAACCTTATGGATGCGTCGAATCCCGACAGCGATACTCCTATGCACCTCGGCAAGCGCGTGGCTGTTGTCGGTGGCGGTAATACCGCTATGGATTCGGTACGTACGGCGCTCCGTCTGGGAGCCGAGAAGGCGATGATTATCTACCGCCGTTCCGAGGCCGAGATGCCTGCGCGCCTCGAGGAGGTTAAGCATGCAAAGGAGGAGGGTGTAGAGTTCCTAACACTGCACAATCCCATTGAGTATATTGCCGATGAGAAGGGCTGTGTAAAGCAGATTGTACTTCAGAAGATGGAACTTGGCGAGCCCGATGCTTCGGGCCGTCGTTCTCCTGTTCCTGTAGAGGGTGCAATAGAGACTATCGATATTGATATGGCTGTAGTGAGCGTCGGTGTATCGCCCAATCCTCTTGTTCCCACCTCGGTTGAGGGTCTTGAGCTTGGCCGCAAGAATACCATTGCCGTAAACGAGAAGATGCAGTCGTCTATCCCCACGATTTTTGCTGGTGGCGACATTGTCCGCGGTGGTGCTACCGTTATTCTCGCAATGGGTGATGGCCGCAAGGCTGCTGCGTCAATGCACGAGATGTTGAGCGAATGATTCGGACCGCAGCATAAAGTCTGATATATAAAAATGTCCTTCGAGTAGACCTGAAGGACATTTTTATTTTTTGTTATGCTGTCAGAAATTGTTGTCGATGATTGCCTCTATTATGCTTTTGCCTTTTATGCTATGGCCGTCTCTCTTCTCACAACCGGCAAAGTCAATCATAATGATGCCGATGTTTTTCCTCTTTTCTAATGTTCCGCCAACGTTGTTGTGGATATATTCTGCGTTCCGCATATATCCCCTTTCTGTAACAATGCCGTCAATGCCCCAAAGTGTCGAGGAGTATCCGCTGAAGTGGTTGATGCTCCACTCGTCATAACTGCTTTCCGACGAGTGCTCAATGTGTGCAATTACCGATGACAGTTTTTCTTGCTGTTCCTCTGCTGTTGTTGGCGAATAATAATCCTGTACCGAGAGTGTGGCTATTTCTCCATTGCAGTACGATGTGATTGAGGCATTGTATGTGCCTTGTGGCGAGTGGCTCCATCCGCTTATGTATGCTCCTCTCTTGCAGTCACTGTAGTGGTCGCGGCTAAGGAAAAGAATCTTTCCGCGTAGCTCCTTTACGGTCAGCTGGGGATGGAAATATGCGGCCTTGTCTCCTAAACTGTTTATATATTCGCCTATTATGTTGCTCCATTTACGGCGTTTCTCATCGTTGCCCGAATGTCTCTCCTGGCGCATTATTACTATTGCGAATTCTCCCAGTTCGTCATCCAGCTTCGCGATGATAGTGCTGATGGCCTCCTTGAATGATATTCGCGTTTTCAGGGGGCCGTGGTAGATGCATATAGAGTCCTTACCGTTGATGTCAGGGCGCAGGTCGAAGGCACGTATCCCCGAATTCCATTGCTCTTCTATGCTCTTGCATTGTGTGATGCCTATCCCTATTGACGGGTATATGCCGTTTCCTGTGGCTGAGTCGTGCGTTCCCGGGATAGAGAGGCACGAGACGTGAGTGCTGTCGTCTATTCTTGTGAGCCAGCTCTCTTGTGCCGAGATTGTGCTTGTTGTCAGTAGTGATAGTGCTATGATTATTCTTTTCATTGCTCTTGTCTATGGCCGATGTTTACAGTCGCTTGGCGAAGATAACAAGAAATATTGTTTGTATGAATTTAAACAGCTCCTAATTGGCAACTAACTTCTTGAGAATTGCCGAAGATTCAGGCAACTCTTCGGGAAAAGAAAACGTTGTTTTGTCTTTGTGTTAATATTTTTGTAAAAATAGTGTAATTTTATTTGAATATGTTTCGATGTTGTTGTACATTTGCCAATATCAAAACCGAATTAATGTAAAATGATTAAATTGTAGATGATATGTTGGATAGATATTCTTTATACCCTCTGTTGCGACATAATACATTTGGAATCGATGTAAGGGCAGCTCAGTTTGTGGAATTTGACTCCGAGGAGGAACTTGTAAGTCTCATTATGGGCGGATTGCAGTCGCCGCTATTGACGATAGGTGCAGGAAGCAACCTCTTGTTTATGGGCGATTTCAAGGGTACCATCCTGCATTCGCGTATATTCGGTGCCGAGATTGTAGCAGAGTCGGAGAGCGATGTGCTGCTTCGTGCCGGAAGCGGTATGAATTGGGACAGCCTGGTCGCATATACCGTGGAGATGGGATGGCAGGGATTGGAAAATCTATCGATTATCCCCGGTGAGGTTGGTGCAAGTGCCGTGCAGAATGTCGGTGCTTATGGTGTTGAGGCGGGTGATTTTATTGAACGTGTCGATGCCATTGCCCTGTCCGACGGCAGCAAGAGGTGCTTCTCGAGGGAGGAGTGCCGCTATTCATACCGCAACAGCATCTTCAAGATGGAAGAGAAGGACAAGTATGTAATAACATACGTGACATACCGGTTGAGGAAAAAGCCCGAGTATCTCCTTGACTATGCCAATCTGCGTGAGTTGGTAGCAGCAAAAGGTTCTCTTACCCCGGCTACATTAAGAGAGGTAATAAAGGATGTGCGTTCGGCAAAGTTGCCCGATGTGTCGGAGCTTGGTTCGGCAGGAAGTTTCTTTATGAATCCCGTTGTGTCGCGTGAACACGCGGCTGAGCTTGCGTTGCAGTATCCGCAGATGCCCCAATACGATACAGCCGATGGACGCAAGAAACTGTCGGCAGCCTGGCTTATAGATACTTGCGGATGGAAAGGCAAGAAGGTGGGAAATGTAGGAGTGTACAAGAGCCAGCCGCTGGTCATAGTGAACTATGGTGGAGCTACCGGCGAGGAGATACTCAATTTCTCTATGCAGATAGTGGCTTCGGTAAAGGAGAAGTTCGGAGTAACGCTTGTACGTGAGGTGAATGTGATAGAATGAAGATAACCCTCCTTGGAACAGGAACATCGACAGGTGTGCCCGAGCTCGGGTGTACCTGTGAGGTATGTGCATCGCACGATGCGCGCGATGCACGCCTGCGTTGCTCGGCAATGGTGACTACTGACGGTGGAGCCAATATCCTTATAGATTGCGGCCCCGATTTCCGTGCGCAACTGCTGCGCAATCCGTTCGGCAGGATTGATGCAGTGCTGCTCACCCATCATCATTACGACCACATAGCGGGGCTCGATGACCTGCGCCCTTTTTGCAGGCGTGGAGACATTCCTGTATATTCGTCGTCCGATACGCAGGAACAGGTCAGGAATTTCTTTCCATACTGTTTTGCTGCGGTGAAATATCCCGGTGTTCCCAATCTGGAACTGCACTCTGTGTGCAAGGAACAACCTTTTACCGTGTGCGGCGAGAAGATAATCCCTATTGGGGTTATGCACGGGAAATTGCCTATATTGGGTTACCGCATCGGTGCCCTGTCGTATGTTACGGATATGAGCAGTATAACTCCCGAAGAACTTGAAAAATTGCGCGGAACCGAGGTGCTTGTGATAAACGCCCTCCGTTTTTCCAAACCTCACGGGACGCATAATACAGTGCTGCAGACATTGAGGATTGTCAATGAGATTAAGCCAAGAGCAACATATTTCACCCATATGATGCATCATATCGGTCTGCACGCAAAGATTGAAAAGTGCTTGCCCGACGGGGTGATGCTCGGTTACGATGGACTCGAAATAAATATCTGAGCATTATGTTGGGAACAATTGTAAATACGTTGACCATTGTTGCAGGAAGTGTCATCGGGCATTTTGCAAAGAAAGGCATAAAGGAACAGTACCGTAAGGTGCTTTTCACTGCAATGGGATTGGCAGCCCTGGTGCTCGGTTTTTCTACAGTGAGCAATAATCTGCCCAAGAGCGAATATCCGGTACTCTTTATCGTGAGTCTTGCATTGGGAGGAATAGTGGGTACTATGCTCGATATTTCGGGGCGCTTCGACAGGTTGGTCGCGCGTTTCTCAACCTCCAATCTTTCGCAAGGGCTTGCAACGGGCATTCTGCTTTATTGTATAGGTGCATTGTCAATTGTGGGTCCGGTGATGAGTGCGTTGTATGGCGAGAATACTTTCCTTTTTACAAATGCAACGCTCGACCTTGTGACATCGGCTGTACTTGCGACAACCTACGGCATAGGAATGGTTCTTGCCGCTCCTGTGCTTTTCTTGTGGCAGGGTGGCATATATCTTGTTACAGCCATTGCGGGTAATATAATTCCAGATGCTCTCGTGACCGAGATTTCTGTCACCGGTGGAGTGCTCATCGCTTCTTCGGGTCTTGGTATACTCGGTATAAAGGACTGCAGGACTATGAATCTGCTCCCGTCGTTGCTTGTCCCTGTGGCGTTTTTCCTGCTTAAGTATTTATGGTTCTTGTTCATTGGCTGATGTGTGTAGGTATGCTTTTGCTCATAAACGATAATCTGGACGGTTTTGATGTGGAGGCTGCAATGCCCCTCCTCTCGGAGCAGAGAAGGGAGAAGATTGCGCTTCTTGCCGATGCCGATGACCGGCGCGGGTCGGCTGCTGCGTATATGTTGTTGCGCGAGGCGCTTGATGAAAAATACGGCATTTCCGATGCTCCAGTCTTTGGGTATGGCGATTATGGCAAGCCTTTTTTGCAGGGAGCCGAGGGGGTTCACTTCAGTATGAGCCACTGCAGGCGGGCTGTGGTGTGTGCCGTTGCCGATTTTCCGCTTGGGGTCGACGTTGAGTCGCTACGTCCCTATAACGGACGGCTCGCACGCTACACTATGAACGACGATGAGCTCTCGCGCATTGAGTCGTCGCCATCGCCCGATGTTGAGTTTGTACGTCTGTGGACAATGAAGGAGGCTGTTGCCAAACTGTCGGGCAGAGGGATAAACAACCTTAAAAACCTGTTGATGGAGTTTGCAGGTTCTGTAAAGTATGTAGAGGTCCTGGAAAAAGGATATATATATTCGGTTGCCTGTGAGTGACTGTATGTAAGTTGGTGAAGCAAGCCGTCAGAGGCTTGCTTCACTAATTATGCGCCTTTTGTTGTGGTGCGTCGGGTTTATGACGGGGGTAGGCAGGGGATGGTTGTA
>JAFYSC010000101.1 GCA_017546635.1 Bacteroidaceae bacterium
AAAATATACTATACATAATAGACGAGAAGCATGCCCCTTTGTCATATAAGCTCGATGGAAGCAACAATAACTATATTTGCCGACAAGGCAGTACACTATGGAATTGCAAAGGCAACAAAGGCCTTGTAGCCTGCAAAACCGAGGATAGTGCGGTTACGCCTGTTGCAGAAGGAATAATTCCCAACAGCCCCATAAGGAACTACTGCGAGAGTATGATATTCTCAAACGGCAAGCTGCTTGTTGCAGGAGGCAACATCAACTACTTCGACAATGTCTTTTACCCGGGTACAGTGATGCAGTATGACAACTCCTCGGGAGAGTGGTACAACTACCCCGAAGAGATAATCCATAGCACTACAGAGGTAGGCTCGAGATACAGGAATGTATGCACGATAGACGAGGACCCCACACAGGAAGGACACATAATGGCTGGCTCCTTCGGTTCGGGACTATTCGAGTTCAAGGACGGAGAATTTGTAGAGCATCATAGCTATCACAACACACCGCTGGAGAGCGTCAGCAAAAGCTATCCAGCATTCTATACACGCGTATCCAAGATAAAATACGACAGCAATGGCAATCTGTGGGTAATTAACGCAGGTGCCCAAAAACCCATAAAGATACTGTCACCCGACGGCAATTGGACCGAATTGTACTACCAGCAGCTCGAAGAGCTTCCCACACCGTCCGATATTCATATAGACTCGCGTGGATATATGTGGATTGTATCGCTTCAGGGCGATGCAGGACTCTTCTGCGCACATACAAACGGAACACCCGACACATCGGACGACGTTACAAAGCTGGTGCTTACAAAATTCATCAATCAGGATGGACTGAGCTACGACGTTTACCAGATTTTCGGCTTTGCAGAGGACAAGGAGGGCAGAATATGGGTGGGAACAAATACAGGACTATTTGTAATAGACAATCCCAAGAATTTCTTCGATAAAGGTACATTCATACAGATAAAAGTACCCCGCAACGACGGTACCGGCCTTGCCGATTATCTGATGAGCGGTGTATATATACAATGTATATATGTAGATGGAGCCAACCGCAAATGGATAGGCACAAAACACAACGGTATATACCTGCTCTCCGAGGACGGCCTGGAGACCATAGAACACTTCACCACCGACAACAGTCCACTCCCCTCGAATAACGTCGTCAGCGTGGCTGTAAACGAGTCTACAGGCGAAGTATTCATAGGTACAGCCAACGGCATCGTCAGCTATATGAGTGGAGCCACAGCTCCCGAGCAGTCGCTCGACGAGAATAACATATATGCTTATCCCAACCCCGTAAAACCCGATTACAGCGGAGATATCACAATCGTTGGACTCACCTTCGACTGCAATGTGAAAATAGTGGATACAGCAGGTACATTAATCCACGAAGGTGCTTCAACCGGTGGCTCGTTCACTTGGGATGGAAAAGACAAGAAGGGAGAGAGAGTAGCAAGCGGAATATACTACGTACTTGCTTACGACAGCGAGGGCAACGAGGGTGCCAGCACCAAGATTCTTTTTATCAGATAGAGTAGTGCATATCTTTATTAAAACTTCCAATGACGCAATTGTCATTGGAAGTTTTTTTGTTCTATTTTTGTAGATGTGCATTGCAGCTTAATTCATACAGGTATGAATGTTCAGTATATTTTCATACACTCTTTATACTCCTGCTACAATACAGTAAGCTCCATAAGGAATTACAGTACAAAAGAGAGCAACACAGACTATACGTCAATCATTATCCCCCCTTTTCACCAAACTTATTATTATTATCTCTCCTTTTTTAAAGAAAAAGAAATTAATAACAAAAATAAAGCCTGTTGATAATGTCGAAAACTTTTTATAGAAATAGTTGCTTTTACAGTTATTAATGTAATTGCCTAGTTTATCAGTATTATATAAACAATTTAATTTGTTGTATATTAATGGAATAATATATGTTATCAACAGTCGTTGAATAACTGTTTGTGTGGATAAAAAAAATGGTTGAAAAGCGGTTTTTGTGTTAAAAAGGTGTGTTAAAAGTTTATATAAAATAAAGGGTTAAATATTTGCTTTTTGCATTGTACCATCTGTATAATGTAAAATTGAGCAGAACCAAATAAAATTACCGATATTTACCTGTTAATTATCCTACACTTTTCAACAGGTTACTAACAACTGTTGTGCAGTTGTTGACAGCTCTATTACGAGGTACAGTGAGGAGTATCCTTTTATGTGCTGTATTATGGGCGGATGAAAGAATAAGAAGCTGTTTAAATTTCTACAGACCTTAATAAGTGATTATCTACAGCCTTTTATAGGAAGCTATTATTCATGAAAAATGCGTGCAGCTAAAAAAGCCACACGCATTATCAATATCATATTGAATATCTTACTTCAGTTTGGCAAGTGCCTCCTTTATACGCTTGATTGATTCTACGATATTCTCGTCGCTTGTAGCGTAGCTCATTCTGAAGCACTCGGGAGCACCGAACGACTCTCCACCAACTGTTGCAACGTGTGCCTCGCTCAACAGATACAATGCAAGGTCGTCGCTGTTGTTGATTGTATAATCGCCATAGCTCTTTCTATAGTACGAGCTGCACTTGGGGAAGAGGTAGAAAGCTCCCTCGGGTACATTCACCTCGAGTCCGGGAATCTCCTTTGCAAGCTTTACAATAAGGTCGCGGCGGCGCTCAAATGCCACGCGCATATCCTCTACAGCCTGCTGAGAGCCTGCGTAAGCCTCTAACGATGCAATTTGCGATACGGAGCAAGGACCGCTAGTGTATTGTCCCTGTAGCTTGTTACAGCCCTTTACAATCCAGTCGGCAGCAGCAAGATAACCTATGCGCCAGCCTGTCATTGCGTATGCCTTTGATACACCGTTGACAATAATCACGCGGTCGCGTATCTCGGGGAATTGTGCTATACTCTGGTGCTTGCCCACATAGTTGATGTGCTCATAAATCTCGTCGGCAACAATGAATACCTCTGGGTGCTTTGCAAGTACATCGGCAAGTTCCTTGAGCTCCTCCTGTGTGTAGACCGAACCTGTGGGGTTCGAGGGCGAGCACAGTATGAGCATCTTTGTCTTGGGGGTGATGGCTGCCTCCAACTGCGCACCGGTAATCTTGAAATTCTGCTCAATACCTGCACTTACAATAACGGGAGTACCGTCGGCAAGTTTCACCATCTCGGGGTAGCTCACCCAGTAGGGTGCGGGTACAATAACCTCATCGCCGGGGTTTACAAGTGCCATAATAGCGTTGCACACAGCCTGCTTTGCTCCGTTGGATACAGAAATCTGAGCCTCGGTAAAATCGAGGTTATTCTCGCGCTTGAGCTTTTCTACGATAGCCTTGCGCAGGTTGGGATAGCCTGGTACGGGCGAGTAGCGCGACCAGTTATCGTCCACAGCCTTTTTTGCAGCCTCTTTAATATTGTCGGGAGTATTGAAGTCGGGCTCTCCCACACTCAAATTTATTACATCTACACCTTGTGCTTTCAGTTCCTGACTTTTCTGTGACATTGCAAGTGTTGCCGATGTCGAAAGTCTGTTAAGGCGGTCAGCTAATTTGTTCATAGTCGTTTATTTGGTTAGTTGGTTTATACTTGGAATATTCTCAAACTATAAGAAAATAAATTTTAATAAATTTCTTATTTTCTCTTACCCATTAATTGGAGTAGTTTTATGAATAGGTTTATAAAGTCGAGATACAGTGTAAGGCTGCCTATTACCGACAGTTTGGGAATAATATTTTCGTTGTTTATATTATCCTGTACAAGATTCTTTATCTTTTGTGTATCGTATGCTGTGAGTCCTGTAAATATGAGCACTCCGGCATAATTTATAATCATCTCCATCTGGCTGCTGGCAAGGAAAATGTTTACTATGGACGCTATAATAAGTCCGAACAGCGCCATAATGAGGATTTTTCCTATTCCCGAAAGGTCGAACTTTGTTATATATCCGAATATTGCCATTGCACCGAATGTGCCTGCCGTTACAAAGAATGCCGATGCTATCGACTCCGCCGTAAATACAATGAACAGCGGTGCAAGTGTCACTCCGTTGATGACCGAATAAAGAGCAAACAATATGAGTGCTGTGGTGAATGATATTTTGTTTATCATTGCCGACAATACAATTACAAGCACCAGCTCACCTATTATGAGTCCCCAAAAAAGAGGTTGGTTTTCGATTATGGTTTTAATTATTTGAATATTGTTCGATACAATATATGAAATAGCTCCTGTTGCTGCAAGGGCAAGTGTCATAAGTGCAAAGACATTCTTCATTACACTGTTTACTATACTTTTCTCGCTCTTGACGGAAATATCTTTTACGTAGTTGTCCATAATACTTATATATTAATAAAAAACTCTTGAAGCAGATTATTCCTCGAAATGCAGGGTGTGGCCCATACGTTCGGCTTTTGTATGCAGATAGCGCGAATTGTGGCTGTTGAGCTAAATCTCGCAGCCTACATTCTCCATAATCTCCAGTCCGTAGCTCTCGAGTCCTATGCGTTTTACGGGGTTGTTGGTTATGAGGCGCATCTTGTGCACTCCCACCTGACGCAGAATTTCGGCACCCACGCCGTAGTCTCTCTCGTCGGCCTTGAATCCCAGGCACAGGTTGGCGTCTACTGTATCCATACCTTCCTCCTGCAGCTTGTAGGCTTTCATCTTGTTCATAAGGCCAATGCCGCGTCCCTCCTGGTTCAGATATACAATGACACCTTTACCCTCTTTCTCAATGAGTTCCATTGCACGGTGGAGCTGTGCACCGCAGTCGCAGCGGTGCGAGCCGAATATGTCTCCTGTCATACACGATGAGTGTACGCGTACAAGGATAGGCTCGTCCTCGTTCCACTCGCCCTTTATGAGTGCAATATGCTCCAGTCCGTTCGATTTTTGCTTGAAGGGAATAAGATGGAAATTGCCCCACTGTGTGGGCATATCTACCTCCTCGCCTTTCTCAACAAGAGACTCCTGACGCAGACGGTATTCTATAAGGTCGCGTATGCATATAATCTTAAGGTTGTGCTCTTTTGCAATTTCTATGAGCTGCGGCATACGTGCCATTGTGCCGTCCTCGTTCATAATCTCGATGAGGGCTGCACAGGGGTTGAGTCCTGCCAGACGTGCCATATCTATACCCGCCTCGGTGTGTCCTGCGCGACGGAGTACACCCTTGTCCTGTGCATAGAGGGGGTTGATGTGTCCGGGACGAGCAAATGTCTCGGGGGTGCTTGTGGGGTCGGCAAGAGCCTTTATTGTTGCTGCCCTGTCCTCGGTCGATACGCCTGTAGAGCAACCCTCAATCTTGTCTACCGTTACGGTGAAGGGAGTACCCAGAAGGCTTGTATTTGCGCTCACCTGAGGGTCGAGCTGCAGCTCCTTGCATCGCGACATTGTGATGGGTACACACAGTACGCCACGGCCGTTCTTGAGCATAAAGTTTACCTTCTCGGGGGTTATCTTTTCGGCTGCAATTATAAAGTCGCCCTCATTCTCGCGGTCCTCGTCATCTACAACTATAATGAATTCTCCGTTGCGGAAATCCTCTATAGCCTCTTCTATTGTGTTAAGTTTGAATTTATCCATAATTCTATTTTTATACTAATTTTTCTTTAATAAGTCTTTCCATCAGTTTCTTTGCTGTCTGCTCGAGTTTTATCAGGTCGCGCAAAAGGCGCAGACGGTACAGACTGGCTCTTATGTATATTATTGTTCCTACGGGGAACACTATTATCGACAATATGTTGAGCCATTTCTTCTCAAAGGGCGATATGATGGCCCTTGCTTCAATAATTGGCAGCTCGTTAAGGTAGATGATGACCTTCTTGCTTTTGCTGTTGCCCATCTCCTCGACCAATGCATCGAGCTCCTCGCTCATATCCACTATTGTCTTTTCGCTTCTGTCGCCAAAGAAAATATGTTTCAGCGATGGGAGTCTCTTGAGTCTGTTCTTCTTTCTGAAGTTGTGCGAAACGGATATTATCTCCTCCAGTTTCTTGTAATCCTCCCTGTAGTCGGGGTCGTCTATGACAACCTCTTTCAGTGTAACATTACGTTTCTCCTTAATGCCTAACAGCTTGCGGAAAAACTCCTTATAGGCATCCATATTGAGGATTGTAGAGTCGCGGTTCGACTGGTATGTGAACAGTATTCCCAACGGGGCAAGTATAATGGTGCTTAGCCAGCTTCCCACCCAAATGTACCATTCGCCTTCGCGTGCCATCTTGTAGCCCGAGGTATTGAAAATATAGTACAGCACAAATGTGGCAACCGATATAAGTACAGGGTATCCCAATCCTCCTTTACGCACAATGGCTCCAAGAGGTGCTCCAATGAAGAAGAATATCACGCAGCCTAGCGACAGTGTAATCTTTTCCCACCACATTAGATGGTGCTTGTTCAGGTCCTTGTCGAGTGAACGCATTACGCTTTTCTTTATCTCGTAGTCGGTCTTCATCTGCTGGAGCTTGGTAAGCTCATTTCTTTTCCATTTCTCCTTTTGTGCTTTTGTAGCCGAGTTGTATATGCTGTCGACGTTTATGTAATATATGCCGTCGTGTTGCATCGACACCGAATCGTCGTGTGTAAGGATGTTTTTCATTTGATATGACGAGCGCATTACAGCACGCCAATTATTGTGTCCTATGCTGTCGTTGTGGTGTGTCAGCGAGTCGATTGAATGCTGCAGTTCTATCATATTCTTGCTTGCAGCCTGAGTCTTGAGGAACGAGCCGTCCTGCATACTGAACCCTCCGTCCATCTCTATCATTACAACCTTTTCACGGTAGGTCTCACGGCGGTAAGGTATGCTGTTGTCTTTTCTGTTGTCCTTGTTCAATTGCAGATTCTCGAACAATTCACCGCTGTAAAGCTTTAGTGTCATATGTCTCTGGTCGGCACTTGTCTGCATCTTGCCCGAGTCGGCAACAAGGATACGTGTACCGTCAAAACCGTCGCGAAGGTCGTAAATCATCACATTGTACAACATTCCTGTCTCCTTGTCCTTTTCCTTGACAAAGAGATTGAAACCCTCTATCTTGTCGTAGAATACTCCTTCGGGTATCTCAACCTCGGGCGACGTCTGTTTTATTGAATATAGCACAGTGTAGAGTTTCACCTGTGCGTTTGGACCTATGACATTCTGGAAATAAAACGATACACAACCCAAAAGGGCACATTCTACAGCGATGGGAGCCATAATGCGTAAAAGCGGAATTCCGGCCGCTTTCATTGCAAGAAGCTCAAGACGCTCGCCAAAATTGCCGAAAGTCATAAGTGCTGCAAGAAGAATGGCAAGCGGAAGTGCCTGACCCACAAGCGTCAGTGAACCCAGATAGAAGAATTGTGCAAGTACGTCAAGGTCGAGACCTTTACCGACAAATTCGTCCACCCATCTCCACAACAGTTGCATTATGAAGATGAAGAGACATATAAAGAATGTTCCTGCCAAAAGAAGGCTGAAACTCTTTATTATAAACAGGTCTAATTTCTTTATGCGTAGAAAGTCCGGCAATTTCATAGTGCCTCGGGGCTTTATTCTTTTTTAATTAGTGCTATATCCAGGAAAGCAATTATGCTAACCTTACATTTTATGTATATCTAATGCGCAAAGTTAGCATAAAATGTGTGATAATTGCCCTTTTTAATAAAAAATAAATATCCTGGCAAACTCTATCTGAGTCCTGTATATTCAAGAATGTTGCCTGCCGGTTCAATTTTTTATGTGAAAAGAATTTTATTATGTGTTTTTTTTACATTCCCGACAATTTTTTAAGGGATTCAATTTGTGAATTCCATAGGTCTTTTTGGTCCTTTTCTTCGTTCTTTTCGGCAAAATCGGTTATGACGAGCGTGTGCTCACGTGTCATCTCGTTGAACGATACCCTCAGCTCAAAGAATGTATCCTGCTCATCATCGGTCCATCGCAAACGTACATACACTCCGTTACGCTTGGCCACAAGAATTGCCGTACGTGTCTCTTCTTTACCCCAATGGAAAGTATATTTTTTACCATCTATCTCTATCCCGTCGGCAAACCAAGTGGACAAACCGTATTCAGTGCCTATGTAACGCCATATCATCGGAGCGCTCCCCTTTAGCGAATATTCTAAACTGAATTTCTCTTTTTTTGTCATAATTATGATAGATAATATTGTGTTTTAGGTATTTATGTATGTCCGCAAGTTAATTAAAATTATATTTAAAACAAAAAAAAATGCTATTTTGTTCGTGTAAATTCAAAATTGTTTCCCTAAGAAGATAGAATTTATAGAATATATGAGTCAATTAAGTAAAATTGTATTGTTTTTTTGAGTAATAAAGTATACTTTTGAAAAATGAGTTGTACAGGCTTGCTCTATATTTGAGTAAACCATAATGATGGGAAAATAAATATTAATGATAAAATAAAAGTAATATGAGAAAGTTTTTTGGATTATCCTTGTTATTGTGTGCTGTAACGTTCAGTTCTTGTATACAGGTTGCCCCCGATTATGGCCAGGAGGCGGTGCTTATCCATAAACCTTGGATTTTCGGTCACGGTGGAGTAGATGAGAAGCCTATTGAGACAGGATTGTCATATACCTGGCTCTCTACCGATTATGTTATTGTGAATATGTTGCCTCAGAAATATGACGAGACACTCGACGATGTTACATCGAACGACAACACCCTGCTCGACTTCAATACCCAAATCCAGTTGCAGGTAAAAGATAACAAGTCGTCTGTGCTCATTGCCAACTACGGACTTAACTGGTACGAGAATGTAGTAAGGGAAAGATACAGGAATACAGTGCGTAACTATATTTCCAAGTATGGTCCGTTCGACCTTATGTCCAACCGTGAGGTCCTCGACTCAATTAACCAGATGGTAAAGGAGGATATTATAGAGCACATTGCATCGGTGAGTGCAAAATCGGGCGAGCTTCCTGTAAATGTAATAGACGTTCTTGTGGGCAGGGCTATTCCCAACGAAAAGCAAAAGGAGGAGATGAACCTTACAGCAGCAGCTACGCAGGCCAAGCGTACCGAGGAGTCGCGACGTGAGATGCTCATTGCCAAGGAGGCTGCCGAGCGTCAGCGTGCCATCGCCGACAAGGCTTATCAGGATGAGCTGGGACTTACAACCGACCAATTCATACAGTTGCGTGCTTGGGAGATAATTTCGCAAAAGGAGGGTGCCAATATCGATGTGATGTTCAATGCCGACGGTACAAATAAAATGTGGAACATACGACGTTAGAATTATTTGCATAAAAGGGATTGCTTGTAAAACTTTTGTAAAAAATAATATATATTTGCCGATGTTGCATAGTCTCTTGTAAAGTATCCCTCTATGATGTATGTTTATTTGAGGAGAATATGCCAATGAGGTTTTCGGGTAATAAATTAAATTAATAGAGTATTATGGAAAATATATCAGCGTGGTTAGGGTCTATGGACGCTACGTTAAAGACTTTTTGGATATGTGCCATTGCAAGTACGGCTGTATTTGCCGTGCAGACTATATTGACATTCATAGGCGTGGGTGATGCCGATACCGACTTCGATTTTGATGCTTCAGACGGTGGTACTATGGATACTGGCGGTGCATTGTCACTCTTCTCGGTACGCAGTATAGTGAATTTCCTTATGGGATTCGGATGGGGAGGTGTATGCTTCGACAAGTACATTGAGAATAATTTCATTCTTATTCTTGCAGCAATAGCAGTAGGTGTATTCTTTGTGGCTGTTCTGATGTTTGTCATCCGCAAGATAATGAAGCTCGAGGCAAGCGGCAATATAAAGATGGAGGATTGTGTTGGCAAGACCTGCGACGTATATCTGCGCATTCCGGCAAGCAACAGCGGAAAAGGAAAGGTGCAGATAAGCCTTAACGGTACAATCTTTGAGTTCGATGCCGTTACAAACGATGTCGAGTCTTTGCCTACTGGAAGCAAGGTTGTAGTGGTGGAGAATTTGGGCAGCAGCACACTGCTCGTAAAGCGTAAATAACTAATCTTAATACTATAAATTATGGAAGAGATTTATTTGATTCTAGGCGGTATTGCAGCGCTGTTCATTGTAATTGTATCGTTCATAAACCGATACAGACGTTGTCCTTCGGACAAGATACTTGTTGTATACGGAACTGGTTCGGGAAAATCGTCGACCACCTGTGTACACGGTGGAGGTAAATTCGTGTGGCCCATCATTCAGGATTATGCCTATTTGAGCCTTACCCCCATTTCAATCGATGCCAACCTTACAAACGCGTTGAGCCGTCAGAATATCCGTGTCGATGTTCCAAGCCGTTTTACCGTTGGTATATCAACCGACCCCGAGTATATGCACGCTGCTGCCGAGCGTCTGTTGGGACTCACTCCCACACAGATTCAGGAGCTTGCAAGGGATATTCTTTTCGGTCAGTTGCGTCTGGTCATTGCGACAATGAGCATCGAGGAGCTCAATAACGACCGTGACAAGTTCCTCGAGAGTATTTCGGCCAATGTCGAGGTGGAGCTCAAGAAAATAGGTCTACGCCTTATAAATGTGAATGTAACCGATATCAAGGATGAGTCGGGATATATCGAGGCTCTCGGTCGCGAGGCTGCTGCAAAGGCTATAAACGAGGCTAAGGTCCGCGTTGCCGAGCAGGACAAGATTGGTGAAATCGGTAAGGCCGAGGCTATGAAAGAGACACGTATCCGTACAGCCGAGGCAAATGCATACGCCGTAAAGGGTGAGAACGAGGCAAAGGTCGAGATTGCGAATTCCGAGGCATATCGTCGCGAGAAGGAGGCCGAGGCACAGCGTAGGGCAAGTGCTGCCGAAAAGGTACAGCAGGCAAAGGCTTTGCAGGAGGCATATGCTGCCGAGTGTGAGGCTGAGCAGGCACGTGCCGAGCGTGAGCGTTCAACCGAGACTGCAAACGTCATTGTGCCGCAGGAAATTGAAAAGCAGCGTCTTATAATTGCTGCCGAGGCCGAGGCGGAGCAGAAGCGTGTAAATGCAAAGGGTGAGGCCGATGCCATATATGCCAAGATGGAGGCCGAGGCAAAGGGTCTCTTCGAGATTCTTACCAAGCAGGCATCGGGTTACGACAAGATGGTGCAGGCTGCCGGCGGCGACGCAAACAAGGCGTATATGCTGTTGCTCCTCGAGAAACTTCCCGAGCTTGTGAAGACGCAGGTAGAGGCTGTGAAGGGTATCAATATCGACCACGTTACAGTTTGGGACAGCGGCAACGGCGACGGAAAAGGCTCTACTGCAAACTTTGTGTCGGGACTTATGAAGGCTGTTCCTCCTCTCAACGAGCTTTTTGATATGGCCGGTTTGAGCTTGCCCGAGTATCTTGCAAAGAAGAAAGAGACATCCAATGATGATGTGACTTCTGCCGAGGAGGTATGATAAACTGTGTGAATTCTCACCAACAGCAGTGTAAAAACGGTTGTTGGCAATAGTAAAAGGGTGTTCAACAATAGAAAAAATCACAAAAAACGGCCTAAAAACTGTTTTTTGTGATTTTTATATAGAAAAATAGCCCGAAAATTTGTGTGTATTAAATAATAGTTATATCTTTGCACCGCAAAAAGGATGGCGAGATAGCTCAGCTGGTTAGAGCGTCGGATTCATAATCCGGAGGTCGTGGGATCGTGACCCACTCTCGCTACAAGAAAAGGCAACCCATTGTGGTTGCCTTTTCTTGTTTATATTGCAATATATTTTCAAAGTGAAAATGGGCTCAGCAGAAAAAAGGTGTGGATATTCTTGGTTAATCCAGTTTTTCTCCTTTATACTTTGCAGCAATATTCTATCGCCTATTGTTATTTCGTAGAACAAAGGCTCTGCGCACCAATGAACAACCGAATGGCTTTTATCTGTTGCAACAGGTAGCTGCACGCCGAAAGAAATTC
>JAFYSC010000102.1 GCA_017546635.1 Bacteroidaceae bacterium
AGACAGCGTTCCAAAGTTTTTGGACAGTCTTGTTGTGTCGGCAAACAGATACAGTTCGCCAATAAAGAGCATAGGGATGCAGGGTGTGAGCATGGATATGGACTTTATGCATCGTATGCCTAAGATTTTTGGTAATGCCGACCCCATGCGTTATACGCAGCTGTTGCCCGGAGTACAAACAAATAACGAATATGATGCCGGATTGCATATTCATGGCTGTGAGAACTCACACAATCTTATATCAATAGCCGATGTGCCCATATACAACGTTGCACACATGCTGGGATTATTTTCGACATTCAATGCATCTCACTTCTCAAAAATGTCTGTGAAAAAACAGATTACAGCCGAAGATGCCATAAGTAGAAT
This sequence comes from Bacteroidaceae bacterium, assembly GCA_017546635.1. GTDB lineage: Bacteria > Bacteroidota > Bacteroidia > Bacteroidales > Bacteroidaceae > HGM04593. Next base: position 370 of record JAFYSC010000102.1, read on the forward strand.
AGGAGGAGTTATGAACATGGTGCACAGCGACACAGTCCCTAAAAAGACTAACGGAGAATTTTCGGTGGGAGTAATGTCGTCGCAAGGAACAATAAGAGTTCCAATAAACGAAAAATCGGCACTGTTTGCATCGTTAAGACTTTCGTATCTCAATCTATTATATGGCTCACTTCTCGAAATAGACGGAAGCAAATTGGAATATTCATTCTCAGACCTCAATCTTACATATCTGAATAATATAAACAAGAATCACAGATTATATATAGATTTCTACACTGGTAACGACAATGCCACCTTAAAAGACAAGAATAGTGAACTCTATTACAACACAACAATGAGGTGGGGCAACATGCTTGCAGCTGCACATTGGGAATATGAAAAGGGTAATAATAAAGTAAAGCAGAGTATCTACTATACCGGCTATTACAACCGTATGCAGATGAGAGGGAAATACGATTTTAGACTCCCATCTGGAATATATGACTTCGGATATAAAATTGACGCAAAAATTGATAATATAGATTTCGGAATAAATGTTATCAAGCATCATATATCACCGCAAGCTCCCGAAATAGACTCATACAATATCCATAAAAACAGTGTAAGGCAACAACAGGCAATAGAATTGTCGGGATATGCGGAATATGTAGGAAAAATAACAGATAATATCTTTTACGATATAGCTATTAAAGGCGATTATTACCATAACAGCGAGGAGAGCTACTCGTATTCGTCGCTTAATCCTTCGGCTTCGTTGACATATAAAGAGGCATATTTGGGAGAATTATATTTTCTTTATACAAAACAACATCAGTACCTGCTGAATTGTGGATTTACGAACATCGGTTTCCCTGTTGAATTCTGGTTCGGAAGCAACAAAAAGAACAGACCGCAGATAGCACACAACCTGCAGTTGATATACAAAAGGGATTTGTTCGAATCAAAATATACAATTGATTTGGAATTGTACTACAAGAAACTATATAACCAGATAGAGTATAACTCATCGCCTCTTGACCTATTGAATACCGAATACAACCTCAACAACAATCTGTTACATGGTAAAGGGTATAACTATGGAGTCAACATAAGCATAAACAAATGTAGTGGACGGCTTACCGGTTGGCTGGCATATTCATACGGACGTGCTTTGCGCAAATTCGATACATTAGGAGACAAATGGTTCCCTGCCAATCACGAACGTGTGCATGAACTCAACAGTGTTGTAGCCTATCGCATAAATAAGAAAATGGATATTGGTGCAAACCTCATATTCGCATCAGGAACACCTTTTACTGTTCCAAAATATTTCTACATTATAAACGGCAACGTTATAACCGAATTCGACGAGCACAATGCTGCACGACTCAAGCCCTACATGCGACTGGATTTGTCATTCAACTATGATATTGTAAATACAGATGACAAAACTTCTGGAGTAAACATATCGCTTTATAATGCGTTGTTCATGTCAAACTCACTATATTACAGATTTAAAGTGTACGAAGGAGGATATGCCCTTCGCGGTGTTGCATTTCTGTCACGCATATTGCCATCAATAAGCTATTATTATAAGTTCTGATGAAAAAGATTTGTTATATACTGTTCATGCTATTCTCGTTTGTAGCTTGCAATGAGGATGTTTTTGAAAAACATCCACCCCGATTGGTAGTAGAAGGGTGGATTGATGATGGAGGGTTCCCTGTTGTGATAGTAACAGAAAGTGTTCCTATTTCAAGTCAATATGCCGATATAAGTACGCTCAACGACAGAGTCATCAAATGGGCTAAGGTAACTGTATCTGATGGCGTTGACGAAGTGATATTGACTGGTAAGACAAACTCGTCATATTTTCCGCCATACATATATACAACAAGCCATTTGCGAGGTGAATCGGGAAAGAGATACAAATTGACAGTAAGCTACGAGGAGCATTTTGTAGAGGCAGAGACAGAAATCCCCGAGAGGGTATATGTCGAGCGTTTTATAACAGACAATAGTGATGGCAACTATAATCTGAAAGCTGTAATAAATGACAACCCCGATGAAAAGAACTACTATAAATTCTTTGTACGTATGATTGACAGGGACAGCATGTATCTGTCGTCAAACATGGCAGTAGTGGACGATGCTAATTTTGAATTTCCTTTTGAAGTACCAATAAGCATAGGTAAATCGATACAGAACAAAGAGGATGACGATTATCAACTTGATGGTAGTGAGATGCTGCTTGTAAAATTTACCCAGACCGACAGCATAGCATACAACTTCTGGAATGAATATAAAAACTACATCGAGGTAGGACAGAATTCTATTTTCAGATACACCAATAATGTATATTCAAATATCAAAGGTGGAATGGGCTATTGGTTCGGATATGGTGCAACCCAATATCTTTGCCAACCATACAATCACGACACCCCGAAGATTATAAATTGATAAATAAAGCACATTATATTAATATATTTTGTTTGAGAAACTATATATTTGAGTTAAACCTCGAATATATTCTGCGCTTGCTTTGAAAAATATTCAAGTAAACTTTATATTTCTCGCTCGCTTATTGCTATTTTTGTGACATAAATACTAATATTATACAACAATGAAGAAGTTACTTAAAATCCTGACAGCGATAATAATCGTTGTTGTACTTGTTCTTACAGCCGTGCCTTATCTTTTCAAGGATAAGATTGAGGAGATTATCAAGCAGGAGGGCAACAAGATGCTTAATGCCGAGTTCGACTTTGGCAACCTCGACATCAGTCTTATCCGTAATTTCCCTCTTGCATCGCTCACCCTCGAGGATTTTTATCTTAAAGGAGTAGGGCAGTTCGAGAATGATACGCTTGTAGAGGCAAATGAGGTTACAGCTGCTGTCAATGTGATGTCGATTTTTGGAGATGAGGGCTTTGATGTACAGAAGGTGCTCCTGGACGGTGTATCGGTAAAGGCTATTGTAATGCCCGACAGCAGTGTCAACTGGGATGTGATGAAGATGACCGGAGAGAGCGTAGAGGAGGTTGAGGCCGATACGGCAGCAGCCTTCCGCATAAAGCTGCAGGAACTTAAAGTGAGCAACCTTAACGTTGTTTACGACGACAGACTGGCAGGAATGTATGCTGACATTGCAAATCTGAACGCAAAGTGCTCTGGCGACTTTGGCAGTGCAAATACACTTGTACAGCTTGCAATGGATGTTGAGGCTCTTACATTCAGTATGGAGGGAGTACCATTCTTGAACAAGACGCATATTTCGGCAAATATGAATATTGATGCCGACCTTGCTAATAACAAATTCATCATAAAGGAGAATACCTTTCAGTTGAACGAAATTAAAACCGCTGTTGACGGATGGGTTGCACTCACCGAGAGTGGTGCGGATATGGCCATTTCGCTTGCCTGCAACGAGATTGGTTTCAAGGATGTGCTCTCGCTTGTTCCTGCAATATACTCGAAGGACTTTGAGGGGCTGAAGACCGACGGCGTGGCTTCAATCAGAGCTTTTGCGATGGGTAGCCTTGTTGGAGACAGTGTAGTTCCTGAGTTTGGGGTGGATTTGCGTGTCAGAAATGCGATGTTCCAGTATCCTCTGCTTCCCGCAGGTGTGAACAATATAAACATTGGCGTGTGCGTGACAAATCCTGGCGGTTCGTTGGACAATACCGTTGTAGAGGTTGGCAAGTTTGCTTTTGTGATGGCCGGCAATCCCTTTAATGTTACCGCAACATTGAAAACTCCCATAAGTGATATGCAGTTCGATGTTGCAGCAAAGGGTAAGTTGGATCTTGGCAAGATAAAGGATATCTATCCGCTCGAGGATATGGCGCTCAATGGCGTAGTAGATGCCGATATGAGTGTAAGCGGCAGGATGTCGAATATCGACAAGGGCGACTACGACAAGGTTAAGGCATCGGGCAATGTGCGCCTGAACGGAATGACATTGGCAATGAAGGATATGCCGGATATCGACATAAAGAATTCAGTACTTACCTTTACTCCGCGTTATCTGCAACTGAGCGAGACAACAGTGAACATTGGCGAGAACGATATTACACTCGATAGCAAGTTTGAGAATTATATGGGATTTGCGCTCAAGGGAACAACTCTCAAGGGTAGTTTGAATGTTAAGAGCAATAAGTTTAATCTCAACGACTTTATGACAGTTGACAGCAGTGCCGTTGCCGAGACACAGACTGTTGCTGCCGATACTCTTGCAATGGGTGTGATAAGGGTGCCCGAGAATATCGACTTTACAATGAATGTGAATTTTGCGCAGGTACTGTTCGGAAAAATGGCACTCAACACTATTGACGGTAAACTTCTTGTAAAGAACGGCAAGGTTGATATGAAAAACCTTTCTTTGAATACGATGGGCGGAGAAATTGTGGTAAACGGTTTTTACAATGCTCCTGCCGATGTGCAGCCCGAATTCAATGCTTCGCTCAAGATGAACGATATTGTTTTTGCGCAGGCTTATAGGGAACTCGATATGGTGCAGAAACTTGCTCCTGTATTTAGCGGAATTACCGGAAGTTTCTCGGGAAATATGTCGATAAACACCAAGCTCGATGAGATGATGAGCCCTGTCGTGCAGACATTGACGGGTAGCGGTGCGCTCTCGACAAAGGAGGTGAGTATGGATAGCGTGAAGGTTATTCAGATGGTTGCCGACATTCTACAAAAGCCTTCGTTGAAGAATACCCGTGTGAAGGATATGAAGGTTGAGTTTACAATCAATGATGGCAGAGTGTATACTAAACCGTTTGATATCAAGCTTGGAGAGTACAAGATGAACCTATCGGGCTCTACCGGGCTCGACCAGACAATTGACTATTCGGGAAAGATTGATATTCCCCAATCACTTGGAAAAGTATCGAGTTTGGGAACTGTTGATATGACAATAGGCGGCACATTCACATCGCCCAAGGTTGGCATAGACCTTGAGTCAATGGCGAAGAATGCAGCCAAGAACGCAGTGAAGAACGTAGCCGGGGATGCTGTAAGCAAACTGCTGGGAATAGATAAGAATAGCGGCGAGAAGAACGATTCAACATCTGCAGGTAACGGAGATAAGAAAGAGGCGGTGAAAGACCTCTTCAATAAAGCTAAAAACTTGTTCAAATAATAGTTGTTGTTGTAATATATATTTACAATTATAATCTTGCAAGGGTGTGCCCGTATGGTTGCATCCTTGCTATTTGTTTATGCTGTATATTGTTGCCTATCGGTTGCTTTTTCCTAAAAACCTCATAAATTGCTTGTTATATTATATTTTATAAATATAAATTGGATTTTTATTTGTATCTTCGCGGCTGAAAACTGCGCATACGCATTAGCGTGTTATCTTTTTTTTGAAAAAACAGTTACAATATATGGAAAAAATCAGAAATTTTTGCATCATAGCACACATCGACCACGGTAAGTCTACACTTGCCGACCGTCTGCTAGAAACAACAAAAACCATACAGGTTACCGAGGGACAGATGCTCGATAATATGGATTTGGAGAAGGAGCGTGGTATAACAATCAAGAGCCACGCAATACAGATGGAGTATATCTACAAAGGCGAGAAGTATATTCTCAACCTGATTGACACTCCGGGACACGTCGACTTCTCGTACGAGGTGTCGCGCTCCATTGCAGCCTGTGAGGGTGCATTGCTTGTTGTAGATGCTACACAGGGTGTGCAGGCGCAGACAATTTCGAACCTTTATATGGCAATTGACCACGACCTTGAGATTATTCCGGTAATCAACAAGTGTGATATGATAAATGCAATGCCCGAGGAGGTGAAGGATGAGATTGTGGAGCTCATCGGCTGCGACCGTGACGATATTATAGAGGCTTCGGGAAAGACAGGAATGGGCGTAGAGGAAATACTTCAGGCTGTAGTTGAGCGCATTCCTGCTCCTGTTGGCGACGAGGAGGCTCCTTTACAGGCGCTTATCTTCGACTCGGTGTTCAACTCTTTCCGCGGTATCATTGCTTATTTCAAGATAACAAACGGAGTGCTGCGTAAGGGCGACAAGGTGAAGTTCTTCAATACTGGCAAGGAGTATGATGCCGACGAGATTGGAGTGCTGAAGATGGACCTTTCTCCGCGTGAGGAATTGCGTACTGGCGACGTGGGATATATCATTTCGGGTATAAAGACTTCGCGCGAGGTAAAGGTGGGCGATACAATTACCCATATTGCACGTCCCTGCTCATCGGCTATCTCGGGATTTGAGGAGGTGAAGCCTATGGTCTTTGCCGGAGTATATCCGATTGAGGCCGAGGACTATGAGGATTTGCGCTCGTCACTCGAGAAACTGCAGTTGAACGATGCTTCGCTCACATTCACTCCCGAGTCGTCGGCGGCGTTGGGCTTCGGTTTCCGTTGCGGCTTCCTGGGACTCCTGCATATGGAGATTATCCAGGAACGACTCGACCGCGAGTTTGATATGAGCGTAATTACAACCGTCCCTAACGTGTCGTATATGGTATATGACAAGCAGGGCGGAGTGCAGGAGGTGCATAATCCCGGCGGAATGCCCGACCAGACACTCATAGACCATATTGAAGAACCTTACATAAAGGCAAGCATAATAACAAGAGCCGATTACATAGGACCTATAATGACACTCTGTCTGGGCAAGCGCGGTGAGTTGCAGAAACAGGAGTTCATCACCGGTAACCGTGTCGACTTG
>JAFYSC010000103.1 GCA_017546635.1 Bacteroidaceae bacterium
GGACAAAGCCTACAATGAACGCAGGCAGATAGAGCAGAATACTGAGCAGCAGCCTGCTACAGTTGTTGACAAGTGCCCAAATGTCGTTGTTTATGGTATATGCCAATACTCCCGCCACCAGCACAATTATACTGTCGAACAAAAGAATGTACCAGTGCGAATATTTGTCCTTTGAAAAAAACCAGTCTATTACTTTGTTGAAAAACATCTTTTTATCTCCCCTACTATCCTGTAAATATCATCATCGCTTACACAAGGGCCGCTCGGCAGGCATAGTCCCTTGTCGAACAGGCGCTCACTCACTCCGTTCACATACGCTACTGCACCGCTGTGGACGGGCTGCAGATGCATAGGTTTCCACAGCGGGCGTGTCTCTATGCCCTCGGCGTCGAGGTGCAGACGCAACTGCTCGCGGTCCTTGCCTGTGACCTCCTTGTCAATGAGCACAGTATTGAGCCAATAGTTGCTTGCATACTTGTCGCCGGGTGCGAGGTGCAACGTAACGCCCTCAACGTCGGCAAGCAGTTGCGAGTAGAGCTCGGCTGTGTGACGGTGCCAGGCTATATGCTCACTGAGCACGGTCATCTGTCCGCGTCCTATTCCTGCGCATATATTGCTCATACGGTAGTTGTACCCTATATGCTCGTGCTGATAGTGCGGGAAGGGCTCGCGTGCCTGTGTCGAGTAGAACACTGCCTTTTGCTTCTCCTGCATACTGGGGCACACAAGCGCACCGCCACCGCTGGTTGTAATCATCTTGTTGCCGTTGAAGCTGAGTATTCCGTAATTGCCCATTGTGCCGCACTGCGCACCGCCGTAGAGCGAGCCGAGTGCCTCGGCAGCATCTTCTATCACCGCAATGCCGTAGTTGCGGGCAATGGCCATTATCTCGTCCATCTTGGCAGGCATTCCGTAAAGATGCACCACTATTATGGCCTTGGGCGCACGTCCTGTAGCGCCGATTCTCTCTTCTATTGCCTGCTGCAACAACTGGGGCGACATATTCCAGGTATCCTCCTCGCTGTCGACAAAGACAGGCCTTGCACCCTGATAGAGTATGGGGTTGGCCGATGCAGCAAAGGTAAAGCTCTGGCAGATAACCTCGTCGCCCACTCCCACACCTGCAAGCAACAGCGCAAGATGAATGGCAGCCGTGCCCGATGAGAGTGCCGACACATATCTGCCGCCACCAAGGAAAGCCTCGAGCTCCTTTTCGAAGCCGTCGACGTTGGGGCCCAAAGGTACTACCCAATTTGTATCGAACGCCTCTTTTATGTAATCCATTTCCCGTCCGCTCATATGAGCCAGACAAAGATAGATGCGGTCTTTCATATATTTTTCTTAATCAATCTCCCTATGTTATATCTTTCACTTTATTCCAAGCTATTGGGTGCTCCTGTTTAATCAAGGTGCTCCTCTTAAAAAAGGAGGACTATTTTATTCTTTTTTTCAGTTCAAACTATTAGAGCGCTCCTCTTAAAAACTCCCTCCCGGCTAAAGCCGTATTTGCCCGCTGTCGCGTAGTGAGTGAGGAGTTATAGTTCCTTACAATATCTCTTTATAATAGTCCTTCAAGCACTGGCGCACAAAGCCCTGCTCGTATCGCTCGGCAACCATTGCACGTGCATTATGTGCCATCTGCCGCATAGTGTGCGGATGCTCGGCAAAAAGCCTCATCGCCCTGTATAGCTGTTCGGCATTGCGAGGCTGCACTATCGTTCCGTTCTTTCCTTCTATAATAATCTCGCGCGAGCCGTTAATGTCGGTAACGATTGACGGCAAATCCAATGCACCAGCCTCGAGCACCACATTGGGAAAGCCCTCGCGGTACGATGGAAAGACAAGCGCGTCGGCGGCAGCGTACCACGGGCGTACATCACTCTTCTCGCCCACTGCAAATATTGCACCATTCTCGGCGATAGTCTTTTTAGTATCCTCGTCGAGCGGGTCGAGTTGCGGCTCTTCGCGCCCTACAAGAATAAGGCGTACATCGCCACGCTCACTGTGCAATCTTGTAAAAGCCTCAACAAGTTCCCTTATCCCTTTGTCGCCCACCAGACGCCCTACGAACAGGAAGGTTGTGACACCCTCTTCTATTCCCAATGTGCCACGTATCCCACGCGCCTCGGCCATCACTGCCCCGCTGCGCGAATAGTATTGCATATCCACCCCGCGCACATTGCCGTAGCCCAGCACACGCAGTTCCTTCTTTGTTATTCCATTGGAGAGGAGGTCGTTCTTCACCCCCTCGCCCTCGGGGATTATGTGTGTGGCACAGGCGCAGGTGATGCTGTCGGCGAGCATCAGTATTTCTCTTTTCAGCCCCGTGCTTGTGGGGAACACAAGCCCCGTGAATGTGTGTATGCGCACCGGCACCCCGGCCACCCACGCTGCAATCATTGACAGGAGTCCCGCCTTTGGAGTGATGCTGTGCACCATTGCAGGACGCTCGCGACGGAAAATCCTTATCAGCCGCACGAGCGACACAAGGTCCTTCAACGGCGATATATGCCTCTCCATTTCAACTCCCACGCACCGCACACCCTCGCGCTCCTCAATCTCCTTCAAGTCCTCGTCGGGCGAGGAGAGTGCAACAACATCATACTCAGCCGACAATTCCCTCAAGAATCCCTTGCAGAAGGTATTGAGCGACGTTGCCACCGTAGACGTGCGTATTATCTTGGGCTTACTCATTTTTCCTTGTTATAATATCAAAAACTCCACGAGAATGCCACTCCAGCACTGCCATCGTTGAAGAGCGCAGGAGCAATGCTCACCCGGGTATCGTTTTTCTTTTCAATATGCAGGCGACGCGGACCTTTCGACACAGCAGCATCGATAAGGTTGTAGATATAAACCACTCCGGCAGCCATAAGCGAGAGGTTGCGGAACTCCTTGTACCCCAACTGTTTCGAATGGCGTTCAGGATCGGTGTACTTGCTGCGTTCGTGCTCAAAGATTAAGGCTGCCGAGATTAATCCCGCCTCTAACCCCCAAATTGTAAAAGCCTTTGCAAACTGCTCCTTGTACAACTGTCCTATTCCTGGGATGATAGATAGTACTGTAGCCTGTGTATTATTGCTCTTTACAATATTGAAATTGTCGAAAACGGGTTCTACATTACAACGCGAAACTGCATATATCTGATAAAGCGTAAAGTCGAAGGTCATATCGAGGTTATCCTCGAAAACCTCGTGGTCGTCAATGAGCATCACCTGATATACGCTGCGTTGGGGAAGCTCAAAGACAATGCGTGCCTCGCTGTAGCAGCCGTAACTGTCGGCCTCACCAATGGGCTCAATGACCGCCGGCACTCCCTGATGGCCGTTGCGCTCCGATATTTCCATCGCAAGCACCTCGAGTCGCTCGCGGCGCAGCACGTTGATGTCGGGACCGAAATTCTCCACCTTGATAATCTCATACGTATCGTTCGAACGTCTTTTATTGTATGAGCTCTCCTTGCCCCCCACCCAATGGGGCTTGCTCTGTATCTGTGCCATCAGCGGCAAAGCCACAAACAGCATAGCAACAAAGGAGAATGCTACTAATATTACACGAAATCTATTCATAAGTTATTATATCAATATCTTTATCCATTAGAGGTCTATTATATATTAACGTTATCCTCAATATTCTAATCGGCCCAATATACGACATTCATAAATATCGTAAATCCGACGTATGCCATCAGAATACGTCCGGTCATTTTATCCTGCTCTTCCCAAATTGGCATATTCACAAGCGGATAGGCTATCACTATCGGGTACATAAACCACGAAAGGTATGCAAAACGGTTGCTGTACGATGCCTCATTCACCATAACCCAAAAAGCATTTGTAAGGCAGTATGTCACAAGTAATGCATTGTACCAGTTATCTACCAGTTTCCGTTCAATGACAACATACCAGCCCAAGACTATGGGCATAGAACTGTACAGGAGGAAGTCCCACCTGAAGCCCGAACTAGAGAAAACCGACATATCGTTGTCGGCTGCCGTGTAGCTGGACATTCTATCGTCGAATCCCAATGATGCAAAAAAGTTTGTTATAGCACCTCCGGCTATTAGTGATATGACAATTGATGCCAACCAGAACATTATGCCATACTTTGCATCGCGCACAAAGTACATTGCAGCAAAGACTCCCGCTATAGGCAGTATTGCTGTACGGTGAATACCGAACGCCGCCAGACAGAGAGCAACGCCAACGGGCAATTTGCCCTCGAGCAGATAGGCAAAAGCCAGAAGCATTATATGGCAGGCGAGTCCGTTCCTCATTCCATTGACACAATACGAATAGAAACTCAACGACGACAGGATAAACAACATTCCCAGCATTGGATTTTGCGGCATAAACTTCTTTACAGCAAACAATGCCGAGAAAAAATATCCAAGAGCTATCACTGTAAAATAATCGGGCCACTCAAAGCTCAATTTCTTACAGATAACACCTATCCACTGGAAGAGCCACTCTTTAGTCCAATCAATTTCTACAAAACTTGCCTCTAAAGCCTCATATCCCCATCTATATGGTCCCGAATCTCCAAAGCAGATGTGAACAGGACGGTTTCCCAACCAAAAAGAGAGTATCAAGCATATCGCAATCATCCACACAATATGCGGACCTTGCCTCTCCTGCAACGAGTAGTCGGGCGACGACAAGTATCTATAGGCCATTATAACGCACAATATCAGTACGCTATACATAAACACTGGTTGATACAACTCGGGATTCATTTATGAGAGGATATGTTTAATAATAATTTCGGTCAATGTCAGCTATTCTTTTTGCTATACCCGTATCCATAGGCATAGTAGCCCATATAACGGTAGCGTCCGTATTTTCCCTTCACCTCGGGAGCAGCATTGAACAATGTTGCCATTCCGTTGTACTTCTTGCTCTTGTACCAGCTCTCAAAGTCGCCGAGCACAGGACGTTCCTGACGTAAAGCACGTACAACAAAGATTGTAAAGTCCACATATTTGTTGATGATAGATGTATCGGCAACAATATCCACAGGAGGAGAGTCCACGAATATGACATCGTACTCTCTGCGCAACTGCTCAAAGAGCACGGCCAGCCTCTCCGAAGCCAGCAGCTCCGTGGGGTTGGGCGGGATTGTTCCGCTGGGCAACACATCGACATCGCCCAACTTTACAACAAACTGCTTATAGTCGTTGCACTGTCCGTTGAGGTAGTTCGATATACCGAGCTCGCTCTTTTCTACATATTTGGAGAGAGATGCCTTGCGCAGGTCAAGGTCGACTGCCACCACCTTCTTGCCCTTTATGGCAAATGCAGTGGAGAGGTTCGATGAGATGAATGTCTTTCCGAATCCGGGCTCGGTGGAGGTGAACATCACTACTTTCTGTTCACTTTTATGTCCCAGCATAAACTCGAGGTTGGTACGCACAATGCGGAATGCCTCGTTTACGGTATTTGTACTGTCATCGGAAACAATAACCCTATATCTTGAATTTTTCTTAGTTTTCTTCTTGTCGACCAGAGGTTCATACAATGGAATCTCACCAATAAAGGGAAGCGACAGGTCCTCGAGTTCCTTGCGGCTACGCACACTCACATTGGAGCTTTCGCGCACGAACAGTATCGCCCCAGGTATCGCAATGCCTATCAGAAACGAGAGCAGCAATATTCGCGGGACATTCGGTGCGACAAGGGCCCCACCCTGCGCCGCCTCTATCAGGCGGCTGTTGTATGCTGTAAATGTCTGTGACAGCTCATTCTCCTCGCGTTTTTGCAGAAGGAAGAGATAAAGTGTCTCCTTAACCTGCTGCTGGCGCTCTATTGACAGAAGGAACTTGGCCTGCTGCGGATTATTAGCCACCATCTTCGATGCAGAGTCGTGGGTGCTGCGCATTGTACGGCGGCGCGCCTGCAGCATAGCAAGCTCGTTGTCGAGCGAAAGCAATATAGAGTTCCGCATTACCGAAAGTGCCGATGTAAGTTCCATAACCATAGGGTTCTGCATCGACGATGACGAGAGGTGACGGTTCCTTGTCATAAGAGTATTGTTGTACTCTGTTATCTGCTGCACGATGCTGCTGTTGTTCAATCCCGAACTTGCCGGAAGCATCTGGTTCTCGAACTGCGAATCGGCAAGATAGTTGCGTATGTAACGTACCACATATATCTGGTCGTCAAGCGCCTTGAGCTGCGTCTCGGCAGCCGAAGCCTGCGACATAGCAGCTGTACCAACGTGGTCGACGTCGGGGATGAGGTTCTCCGACTTATATGTAGAGATTGTCTGGTCCACCTCGCTCAGTTCCTGCTCTATCACACTCAAGCGTTCGCGGATGAAACGGTTGGCACTGCTTGTGGCACGGTTGCGGTCGCGCACCCAATTCTCGTTGTACACAAGGATGAGCATATTGAGGATATCCTCGGCACGGGGAATGGAGACATCCTGATACTTTATGTCTATAACGGTTGAATTCTTGTCGCGTAGCGATGCCGAAATATGTCCTTTCACGTATGAAACAGCAGAAGCAAGTGTCTTGTGCACCACCTTGAGGTTCGCGGTACTGTTCTTCTTGTACATCATCGAAGGAAGCACGGCAATTTTTCCTATTTCGGTATCTACCGTATCACCTATATTGAGAGTAAACGTCTTATCATATCCATTACCGTTGCGGGTAATGTTCTCGATACGAACTATTCCGTTAGCCGACAGTGCAAGGTCGAGCGTAGCCCTCTCATTGTCGTTTATTTCGCAGAATACAACCTCGAGCGGTAAGCTTGCACCATAGACGGGAGTATCGTACAATGTACCGGCATTGAAATAGTCCACCTGCAATTTGAGGCGGTTGACAATCTCTCTTGCCACACCTGTTGTACTGAGCGAAATAATCTCGTTCACCATACTCGACGAAGCCTGCTCGATACCGAGCTCCTTCAACTGCTCGTCAATTCCCTCGGTACCCTTACCCTCGGCTTTTATAAGGATTGATGCCGTACAGGAGTACACCTTGGGTGTTGTCATTATCTCGTATACGCCATAGCCCATTGTCACCAACAGCGAAATAAGGAACCAATTCCAATGCGCAAGGCACAGGAACAGGATATTTCGCACCTGCTGCATCACGTTTATCTGATTCAGCTGTTTCTTTTCGCTATTCTTTGCTGATGGAACTCTTTCCATTTTTCAGAGTCTTATTTGTTAAGGAACAGTATCAGCGACATAAGGAAAGTACCCATTGATACCCAGAATGAGGGTGTACGGGTAATATTCACACTTACGGTAGATTCGCTTATGCGCTGTTCGTTGGGTTCAACATAAATTATATCGTTCTGCTGCACATAGAAGGCAGGCGAGGCATATACGCTGCGTGTCTCGGTGAGGTTTATGCGGAAAGGTACCTGCACACCATTCTCGGTACGGAGCACCAGAATATTCTCGCGTTGTCCGTTTATCGTAAGGTCGCCCGCCGAAATGAGTGCTTCCAGGATATTTATCCTGTCTTTGGTAATCTCGATACGGCCCGGTGCATTGACCTCGCCCATCACATAATACCCCATCTGTGCATACTCTACAACAACTATAGGGTCGCGCAAGAGATTGGCAGACAGAAGGCGGTACTTTATGAGATCGGCAACCTCGACACGTGTCAACCCCTCCACGTCGATGAGTCCGAGCACAGGCATATCAATCTTGCCCGAAGCATCGACTGTATAGAGCGACATTCCGCCACCTCCCGAAATATTTTTTGTAGAAAGATTGAACATTTCTACCATTTCGCTGTTCTTACTGTGTACGATGATACTCAAGCGGTCGCCCGGCTGCAGACGAATGGCACGCTCCTCCTGGAGCGCCATAGATACATTGGGCTGTATGTCCTGCAGGTAGACCACATTAGTGGGAGTCTTGCACGATGTTACCATAACGGCGACAACGGCAACCTGCAATATGCGCACCATAATGCGTGCAAATGTGTGTGTATTCATTAATGAACGGTATGTTTTTATATTTTCATCTTGTCAACAATGAACGGTTGACCATCAAACAGTTTCTTTTGAAAAGAGATACAATAGCAACAGGAGTGAGCGGCAGAGACATCTTGAAGGTTCACCTGCATTCCGTCTGGGACGGCAACGGTTCAATATCCTCGCGGGCTATCCTTACACAGGCATAGCCCAATGCCTCGATGTGTATTGCAATTTGGGGGTCGTCGATGTTATTGTAGCACAGTTTTCCCTCGAGTCCCTGCATTGGTCCGCGCACCACTCTCACCCGCTCGCCAATCATCAATTGGACACCGTTGCCCACCTCGACACTCTCTTTAGCATTGCGGAGCATAAACTTAAGACGTTCTATCTGCTCATCGGGGATAACGGCAGCATCGTACCTGCCGGGATACGATATCACTTTCAGTATGAATGAAAGCATACGCAACCGTTTCTCGGCCTCCTTGTCGGTCTTAACAAAAACAACAGTGGGAATTACAACTTTCTCTATCTTTTTCTTGCGGTCGCTCCACTGCCTTATTTCCTCTTGAACAGGAACATAATTCTCGACATCCATAGCAGTGAGAGCTTCGCTCACTTTTTTCTCGGAATACATCTTGACCACAACTGCCACCCAGCGCTTGGACAACGCTTCGCGGCCGTTTGTCCCATTGACAACCGTTTTCATAGTACTACAAACCTTCTTCGAAGACATTTTCAACTATAGCCCCAACAGGGGATATATTTACTCTGCAAAGGTACAAATTTTACTCGTAACCGGACCTTTTTTTACTTAAAAAATGTCAGTAAAATCAGGCTTTTAGTTAATTTAATCAAAAATCAAAAAAATTACAGCATCTCTGCTACAGAATTCATAAATTTTCGAGCAAAAAAGAGATTTAATAACTAAAAAACTGCAGAAAACAACAGGCAGAGACTATAAAGCCGAGGGTGCTCAGCTTTACTTATTCAAGACTTTTTACCAAGTAGAGAATAACCGGAAGGTGGTCGCTGTACCCGTTGAGCCACACCCCACCGGCGTGCGTACGTTTGGGCGAACCCTTATATTTACCCTCGTGCTGCAACAGATAATCGCGAACGAAAACCTCCGGCTTATAATACACAAGCCCTTTATTGTATGCACCCAACATATTTCCACTTACGACAATCTGGTCGTACAGGTTCCATTTTCCCCTATAACGCAGCGTACCCTGCCCGTTCTCAAGAAGAACATCGCACCACGGATTGTAGATGTCGGTCAACAATTTCACATCACTGCGTTTACATTTGGCACCAAGGCAAACGCGCATACTCGCATCGTCGGGGTTATCATTCATATCACCCATTATTATGACTTTCGTAGCAGGATTCTCGCGCATTATAGAATCCTTTACAGCCCTGACAAGAATACCCGCCCGTTCCCTCATAGCCGAAGTTGCACTGCGCGAAGGCCAATGATTCACAATGATATGCACGCTCTCCCCTGCCATCTCGCCTCTCACAAGAAGGAAGCCACGCGTCTTATGCATCTTGCCATCGACCGACGTGTATGGCACAAGAGTTGCTGCAATAGGTTTGAAGAGAATGGGATTGTAGAGCAATGCGCAATCCACACCACGGCTGTCGTTACTCTCGGCGTGGACATATTTCCATCCCCTATAGGCAAGCTTCTTATGTTCCACGAGGTCGTCGAGCACACGGCTGTTCTCAACCTCACACACACCCACAACCGACATTCCGTCGGGTGTCACATCGGTTGACATTTCGTTGAGCACCGTGGCAACATTCATCAGCTTGTTACGATATTTGACAGTGCCCCACCTGTATGTTCCGTCGGGCAAGAATTCATAGTCGTTCTTTCCTTTATCGTGTATTGTATCGAAAAGATTTTCAAGATTATAGAATCCTACACTATAAATATTGCGTTCTCCCTGTGCACGAAGAGAAAAAACATACAACACACTACAAAGAAGCAACAACACCGACAAAGTGAATCTTTTCATTATTCAAGAATATTTATTACAAACAGCCGCAACCAATCGCACCATTATCCCGATAAAAATAATAAATAAAACTCACATAATTCCAAAAAGGAATAAAAAAACTTTGCGACAAGCAAACTTTTGCATACCTTTGAGCTAAATAGCAACTGAAAACAAAACCATTGTATTATGAAAAGACTATCAAC
>JAFYSC010000104.1 GCA_017546635.1 Bacteroidaceae bacterium
AGGATGAGATGTCCGAAGAGAATGCCCAGCAACTGTTGCAGTCGGCAATGCAGGACGAAAAGGATGTGCAGGAGAAGGTAAAGCGTATGATGCAGGTGAAAGGTCGCAAACTCGAAAAAGACTGGTAAACAAACGCTTGGTTTTTAACGGTAAAAACCTTCTTGCTTATAGTGGCGGTTTATACTTCTGCTTGCTTTTGTGGAACATATATTTGATTATTGGCAATTCCTATGATTGCCAATTGGCATAAAATCATTATATTCGCAGGATATTTGAAAGATACAACTATAATGAAAAGATACATACTATCAATAATACTGTTTTTTGCAACGCTTGCCTCATTTGCCGATGAGGTGACATTTGTTGTAAAAGCTCCCGACGCAGTGGCCCTTGACAATCACTTCAGGGTAAGTTACACGGTAAATCGTGGAAACGTAAAGGAGCCGCACGTGACATTTGACGATTTTGATGTACTCTCGGGTCCTAACCGCTCGACTTCAATGAATATGTACTCTGTAAATGGACAGAGTGTAACATCGCATACGGTGACATTCAACTATATTCTCAAAGCAAGGAACGAGGGTACATTCAAGCTTCCTGTTGCAACAATAGATGTAGATGGCAAACAGTACAAGTCGAACAGTGCGAGCATAAAGGTCCTGCCTGCCGACAAGGCTGCATCGACAGGTAATTCCAACAGCGGGGTCGGTAACGGGCAAAGAGCACAAATTTCTAAGGATGAGCTCTTTATGACTGCAACACTGAACAGGGGTACTGTATATGAGCAGGAGGCGGTACTGTTGACATATAAAGTATATTCGCTCGTGAACCTTACCAACCTGAACGGCAAGATGCCCGACCTTAAGGGTTTCCAGATACAGGAGGTGCAGCTGCCGCAAAATAAAGGGTGGGGACTTGAGCATTACAATGGCCGCAACTATAGGGTCATAACCTGGAGCCAATATGTGCTTTTTCCCCAGCAGAGCGGAGAGATTGAGATACCGTCGGTTGAGTTCGAAGGAGTGGTAGCAATGCAGTCGCCCGATTATAACCCCGTTGACTTCTTCGGAGGTTCAAGATATGTCGAGGTAAAAAGAAAACTCGTTACTCCAAAATTGACTCTGAACGTTAAGGAGTTGCCGTCGGGCAAGCCCGTGGGCTATTCGGGGGCAGTAGGACGTTTCGACATTACAGGCACCATAAGCACAAATGAACTCAAAGCAAATGAGGCTGTAACTTTGCGCCTGGTGATTTCTGGTACTGGCAATATGAAACTGATAAAGACTCCCGAGGTTGCATTTCCTGAGGACTTTGAGCTGTACGACCCCAAAGTAGACAATAAGTTCAAGCTTACTACAAACGGTTTTCAAGGCAATAAGGTAATAGAGTACCTTGCTATTCCGCGTCACGGTGGAGAATATACAATCCCACCTGTGAAGTTCACCTATTTCGATACCGATACCAAGCAATACAGGACTGTCGAGACCGGGAGTTACACACTCAAGGTGGCAAAAGGCAGCAGCAGCGACAATGCAACCGTTGCATCCTATGTAAGCAAAGAGGAACTGAAGATGCTCGGCCAGGATATACGTTACATAAAGACCGGAAACGTAAAACTGAATAGAAAAAACAGTCATCTATATGCTTCGTTGCCTTGTGTCCTGTGGTATCTGATACCTGTTCTATGCTTCATTATATATATAGCTCTACATTACAAGCAGATGAGCGAGAATGCCAATGTAGCGCGTATGCGTACCAAAAAGGCAAACAAGGTAGCGGTGAAACGTCTCAAGGCTGCGAAGAAATTGCTTGGCCAGAACAGGAAGGATGCGTTCTACGACGAATTGCTCAAGGCCCTATGGGGCTATTTGAGTGACAAACTCAGTATACCGGTGTCGCGTTTGACAAAGGATAATGTAGCACAGGAGTTGTCGGCAAAAGGTGTTGAGGATGAACTGATAGGCGAACTTGCAAAAGTTCTTGGCGAAGTTGAGTTCGCCCGCTATGCACCCGGTGATTCCAATGCTGCAATGGACAATGTATACAAGATGGCTATCGACGTCATTGGAAAGATGGAAAACAGGATTAGAAGATAACAGTTTACGAGATGAAGAAAATTTTGATATATATACTTTTAGCAATTCTGCCCTATGCTCTCTTTTCGCAGGACAGTACAAATGTAGTGCAATCGGTGGATGCCTATGCTGTTGAAAGTGTTCAGCAGAGTATTGAGCAGGGTGACAGCGCATATGCAAAAGGTGAGTATCCGACAGCGATTGCAATATACGAGAATATTCTGGCCAATGGTGACGAGGCTGCCGCATTGTACTACAACCTCGGCAATGCCTATTTCAAGAGCGACGAGATTGCAAAAGCCATAATAAACTATGAACGTGCCCTTTTGCTCGACCCCTCGGACAGGGATATACGTTTCAATCTCGAATTTGCCCGCAGCAAGACTGTGGATAAGGTGAGTGAGGGATATACGATATTCTTTGTACGCTGGATAGAAACTATAGTCAATACAATGTCTATGGATGCGTGGTGTGTCTGGGGCATAGCATCTTTCATATTGCTGCTTTCAGCAGTGCTGCTTCTGCTGTTGAACCGCAATGTGGCAATCCGCAAGGTAAGTTTCTCGTTTGCGATTGTATTTCTTGTTGTCACTGTTTTTGCAAACGCAGCAGCATATAGCCACTACAAGAGGATAACCGACCGTACCGATGCCATTATTGTTGCACCCGCTGTAACGGCAAAAAGCACACCCGATGAGTCGGGTACAAGCCTGTTTGTCATCCACGAGGGCAGAAAGGTGAAGATAACCGATGACACTATGAGCAGCTGGAAAGAGGTGGAGCTTGAGGATGGAACTATAGGATGGTTGCCTGCAACCTCGCTCGAGCGCATTTGATAGGTGTATATAAAAACATAAACACAATGTTCGACCTTGACAAAATAATAGAATTCGATAAGCATCTGTTGCTTACACTCAATGGAAGCGACTCGCTCTTCTGGGACGGTTGTATGACGGTGTACACAACTATGATTGTGTGGATGCCATTGGCGGTGCTTCTTCTTTACGTGCTCATCAAGAACAACAATATAAGAACCTTTATGCTTCTTGTGGTTATAATAACACTTGTTTTTGTTATGACAGACGGCATTACATCGACATTCTGCAAGCCTTTCTTTGAAAGGTGGCGTCCCACGCGCGACCCCGAACTGATGTATCTTGTGGATGTCGTAAACGGTTACCGCTGTGCCTCGTATGGCTTTATGTCGAGCCACGCTGCCAATTCATTCGGAATAGCTACATTCATAATGCTGCTTATGCGCAACAGGGCATTGTCGGTGTCACTTGTCATTTGGGCGCTAATCAATTGTTATTCGCGGATATATTTGGGTGTGCATTATCCCGGTGATATTATAGGCGGAACAATTGTCGGAATACTTTCGGGTATATTGATGTATCGCCTGTACATCTATTTGTGCAAGAAGATGCGTCTTGCCGGCAGTAGGGATTGGATTTCTACACAATATACCAAGAGCGGCTATCTGGTGTCGGATATACATCTTATCCTTGTAGTATTGTATGGCACGTTTGCTGCAATTCCTGTAATTGCTTTCCTGGTGCTTCAGCAACATTGATAGAATGAATAATAATGATTCTATATAAAAATCATCTTGGATTTTGTTGGATATAACAATCTCCAAGATGATTTTCTTTGTTGGACTATTATCAGTACATCTCTATAAACTCGTAGCTGTTGCCCACTGTTTGCAGGTATTGCATAAACTGTTGTTGTGAAATTACTACTGTTGCCCTGTTGTCGTTGGGGTGGAAACTGAGTGACGACTCTTTTTGTAAATTGCTGTCTATGAACAGATGCACGTGGTTCTCGCTGTCGTTGATGAGTCCGAAGGGCGATACTGAGCCTGGCTGCAATCCAAGATATTTGTCCATTCTCTGTGGCGATGCAAATGAGAGCTTGCCTTGGTGCAGGCGCTGCTCAAGGTCGTGTATGTCAAGGTCGTGCTCGCAGTCGAGGATTACCAGGTAGTGGCGGTTGCCTTTGTGGTTGCGGAAGAAAAGGTTCTTGCAATGCTTGGAGCCGTCGGCGCGCCATTGTGTGCGCGCAATCTCTATCGTGGGGGCTTCGTTGTGTGTATACCAGCTATGCTCGATGCCTTTTTCGGTGAGGTAGTCGAGTACTTTCTGTATTCTGTGGTTCTCCATTGTTCTCTACTTTTATTGCTCCTTTACAGTTTGTCTATTGCTGCGCAGAGTGTCTCTACCGACTCGCTGCGTGTAGCCCAGCTTGTGCAAAAGCGTACAATGTCGCTCTTTTCGTCGAAAGTGCCCCAGCGCTCAAAGGCAAAATCCCGGGCGAGCTTCTGTTGCTGCTCTTTGGTGAGAATGGGGAATTGCATATTGGTTGCCGATGCGTTCCACATTCTTATGCCTTTCTTTGCAAAGCTCTCCCTGATGCGTGCTGCCTGGCTGTTGGCGTGACGGGCGAGCCTGTAGTAGAGGCAGTCTTCACCGCCGCGCAAGAGCTCGGCAAACTGAATGCCGAGCAAGCGGCCTTTAGCCAACATTCCTCCGTGCTGCTTTATTGCGTAGCGGAAGCTGCGGTGCATCTCCTTGTCCTTGAATACTACGGCCTCGCCAAATAGTGCTCCCACCTTTGTGCCGCCAATGTAAAAGACGTCGCACAGGCGGGCAAGGTCGGCAAGGGTTACGTCGCACGCTTCCGAGGTGAGCCCGTAGCCCATACGCGCTCCGTCGACGAACAGGTAGAGCCCGTTTTCTCGGCAATATTCCGATATTTCCGTAAGTTCTGCTTTTGTGTAGATGAGTCCGTTCTCGGCAGGGAAGGAGAGATAGACCATTCCCGGCTGTACGGTGTGTTCGTGGGCCGGGTCGTTCCAGTGGGCCTCGTTGCACTCCCTTATCTGCTGTAGCGACAGACGTCCGTCGTGCGAGGGCAGTGCAATCACCTTGTGTCCGGTGGCCTCGGGAGCACCCGTCTCGTGTACGTTGATGTGTCCGCTATCGGCCGATATTACACCCTGATAGCTACGTAGGAATGCGTCAATCACTGTGACATTCGTCTGTGTGCCGCCAACAAGGAACTGTACGCCCAGAGTGTCGTCGCCGCAGTGGTTACGTATTATGGTGCGTGCCTCTTCGCAAAAGGCATCTTCGCCGTAGCCTGCTGTCTGCTCGAAATTGGTACGTACAAGGGCATCGAGGATTGAGGGATGTGCTCCCTCGATATAATCTGAATCGAATCGTATCATAATATAATATAATGAATTTTCGGCTAAGGTAACTATATAAGTTTTTATATACAAATTGAATGCAGCTAATTGTTCAGTGGATTTTTTTATTCTCCGGTATAAAATACTGAAACAAGTTCCATTTTTTGTTCCTTTGTAAATTGTCTTTGAGGTAAACCTCCAAGATGCTACCGCTCGTTGTGAAATATTCAAGCAAGCTTGATATTATTTCGCTCGCTTATTCGTATATTTGCAATCATAAAATATATAGTAATTATTGAATTGTATGCAAAGTAAATGCTTCAAGTCTTTTATTTTGCTTGTGCTGCTTAATGTATCCGCATTATCGGCATTTGCAACAGGAAAATCTTCAAGTGCGGTATCGCAATTGTTTACACTCCCAGTGGAGCAGATATGCGAATTGTGGGACAGCAACGACCTTTGTATCTCCAAGCGCTCATCGGCAGAGCCGACATTCAGTGTATATGGCGGTAAGGATGGAAAGGGATTCGCTATTGTATCGGGTGAGAGGATATTGGGTTACTCGACAGATGGGGTGATTTCGTCTCCCGAAGGGTTGCCTGAGCCTATGCGTGACTATCTTATGCAACTCGACGGGGAACTGCGTTCGTCAAATGTGCAGCAGACTGCCAAGGCTCCGGGTAACGTGGTGGTGGAACTCGAGACTGCCAAGTGGGCACAAAGGGACCCTTATAACAGAATGTGTCCCACAAAGAACGGCAACAGATGTCTTACGGGCTGCATTCCCACTGCCTTTGCAATTGTGATGAAGTATCACGAATGGCCTGTACACGGAACAGGGAAGGTGTACAATCCCATCACGGGCGAAGCGGTGGACATATCTTCGCACACATACAACTGGGACGAGATGCTGATGGAGTACAGCTCGGGCAGTTACACCGAGGCACAGGCAAATGAGGTTGCGGCACTGATGATGCATCTTGGCTTTGCTTATATGGTAGAGTACAGCCCTTCGAACACGGGCGGCAACCACAACAGCTCTACAATGGCAAAATATTTCGGTTATGTAGATGTAGGAAAGACGCAGCGCTGGCAGGTGGGCGACGCCGAGTGGGTGAGACTGATTAAGGAGAGCCTCGACAATGGCTGTCCTGTGCCCTACGCTGCTACGAACAGCGGTAGCGGCTCGGGCGATGCTAAGCATATATTTGTGCTCGACGGATACACCGACAATGGCTACTATCATTTCAATTGGGGCTGGGGAGGCAACGGCAACGGATATTTCCTGCTGACAGCGATGAAGCCTTTCGATGGCGACAACTACAGCAAGGCCGATTCCCATCAGGCCTATTTCAATCTGCGTCCCGACAGGGTGCTCGAGAATTATACTGTAAGCGTCTCGGCAACAGAGGGCGGCACGGCAACAGTGAACAATGCACAGTCGGTGACGGTTAAGGAGGGCAGCAAGATAACTTTGGTTGCTGTACCCGATGAAGAGTATGAATTTGCAGGATGGCTGTTCAACGATAAAGTGGTGAGCAACGAAACAACATATATAACAACTGCAACAGCATCGGTTGAATATATCGCAACATTCGAGAAAAAAGCCGAGGCGAAGAAATATACTGTAAGCGTAAATGAAAGCAACTGTGGTAAAGTATATATAGGCAAAGAGGGAGTGACCTCTGTCGAGGCCGAGAAAGGCTGCAAACTTACACTTTATGCAATGGCCTATGACGGATACAATTTCCTCAACTGGACACTTGACGGTGTTGTGATATCAACCGCAATCGCTACGGCAATTACCGTAGAGGCTTCGGCGCATTATGTAGCAAACTTTGAGAAGATAGAAACAGGCAATACATTTACAATTGAACTGTATTGTGGAGGAAAAGGCGGAAAGGTTTATATCGACAACGATGAGGCCTGTACAAAGAAACAGGTGGAGCAGGGTACCATAGTAGAGATACACGCTGTTGCCGACCAGGGATATGAGTTCGATTATTGGGCAATAGAGAATGGAGGCTTCGAGTATCCCCTTCAGGGAGCATCTAAGGATGCTGTTATAAATGTACTGAGCAATTTTACATTCTATGCATATTTTGAAGCATCTTCTTCGGTTGGAGATGTTGAGAGCCCGCAGGTGAGCGTAAAGGCAAATGCCCTGCACGTTGATGCAGTAAACGGTACTATGGTCATTTACAGTGCAGACGGCACAAAGGTGAAGGAACAGACTGTGTACGACGCAGCTGTGGTAGAGCTGCCGAAAGGAGTGTACATAGTATCTTTGGGAAAGAAAAATCTAATAGTAAATATAAAGTAAGAAGCTGTTTAAATTTATATCGTTAAGTTTTTTATAGGTCAAAAGTGGAATGTTTTATTATTTTTCGAGGGCGCGTAGCGGGCTACGTAACCGAGAGAAAGAAGAAAACGGGCAGTTTTGAACATAAAAAACAACGAAAT
>JAFYSC010000105.1 GCA_017546635.1 Bacteroidaceae bacterium
ATTGTACCGGCTGTACAGCCGATAAAGTTCCATACGGCAAAGTTACCGATTTCCTTGAATATCTTCCTGTCCCACGACATTTTGTAAGTACACTCCTCGAATTTCCTTTTACAATATTGCCAGTATATTATTTGTGATACTATAATGGGAATAATATTGAGGGTTGCAAAGAGTATCAACTTGTCTCCTCCATAGAATTTTATTCCCAATGCTATTGCGAGCTTTGCAATAACATCGAAAATGGTCATATATGCAAATGTCGACATTTTCTCGTGTGCAATTATAGAGGCGTTATACGGCACAGAGAGCAAGCCGACTGTAAAAGTGACAGTAGAGCATTGCAGGACCCAATTGGCAGCTTCAAGCCTGTCTGCTTCTATTGTCATTTTATGGTTCAGGAACCATAAGCCGAATGTTTCTATTGCTATTATCACAATAATAGCCAATATGATATTTATGTTTACAGATGCTGTAAATATCTTTTGCAGTTCGGTCTTGTCGCCTTTGCCCAGTCCGAATGTGATGAAGCGGCTGGTGGAACTTGACAAAGAACTCGAAAGCAGCGAGAACATTGCAACAAGGCCTCCTACAACATTGTATATTCCATAGTCTTCTACTCCCAATGCATTCAGAATAACTCGCGTAGTATAAAAACTTATAGCCATCATAACTATCATTCTAATGTATAGGATGATAGTGTTCTTTGCTATACGTTTATTGCTTTGGACATTGTTGTTCATAAGTTTCTAAAAATAATAAATAAAATTTCTTTTACTCTATTGTCCAATTATCGATATTTCTCGTTCTGGGTGATACGTTTGCGCCTATCTTTATAATTTTTCTATTCTGTTGTTCAAACGGCAACGAGTAGTCCTTGTTGTTTATCTGCTGCATTGCCTCCTGGGCACTTCCGTTGAACTTTAGTTCTATAATGTACAGATACTCTTTTGTACCTATGAGCAGGTCTATGCGTCCGTTCATTGTGCGGTACTCGGCCTGTACGTAAAAGCCCATAAGCTTTGTAATGATGTATATCACATTCTGGTAATGGTTCTCCAGCTCTTTTACCAGTTCGTAGGGTGTGCCTGCCATAAGGCTCTGCAACTGTAGCATAAACTCCTGCGCATTGCCTTTTTCTATTGCTGTGACAAACTTGCTTATGATTGTCTGTGCCTGCTTGTCCTTAGTCCTGGTGTAGAATGGCAGCAGGAATTTTATGAAGCCAGCCTTAACCTCTTCGTTGGGGTAATTGAGTATGAAACTGTCGAAGCGGCTGTCGTAACCGGCTATTGTGAGGTATCCGCTCTGGTAGAGTACGGGTATGGGGTCTATGTCATCTACGTGTACGCTGTTAAGCTGCTCTTCGCTTGCGGCGTAGTTGGACAGCTCTTCGATGTTGAAGTCGGCCTTCTTTATCAGTTCTACAAGGTATGTGGGTGTACCGGTCTTGAACCAGTAGTTGCTGTAGCGTTTCTCGCTCAGTGTCCACAGTATGCTGAACGGGTTGTATAATCCGTTTGTGCCGTAATTGAAGTGGTAGCCGTCGTAGTTGCGCTTGAGGGTTGCGTATGCCTCTTCTTTTGTCTGTCCGTTGTCCTGTGCAAGCTGCTGTATCTCTTCGTCGAACACGTTGTGCAGCTCGTCGTCTGTTATTCCGCATATATCGTGGAACTGCGTGCTCATTGATATGTCCCTGAGGTTGTTAAGGTCGCTGAACACACTAACCTTGCCAAACTTTGTGACTCCTGTGAGCAGTGCGAATTTAAGGTCGGCATCGGCGCTCTTGAGTACTCCGTAAAAGGCCTTCAGGGTATTGCGGAACTCCTCTTGCAACAGCTCGTTGCCTGTCGCTTGCAAAATGGGTTTATCGTACTCGTCTATGAGTACAACTGCGTTCCTGCCGGTCTTTTCCTTTGCTGCACGTATCACGGCGCGGAAACGTCCCTCTACGCTTGTATCCACAGCTTTGCTATCGTATTTCTGTTCGTAGTGGTGCAGCTGCGCGTTGAGTATATCGTGCAAGTCCTGGGCTTTGTCGAATTTCTTCGCGTTCAAGTCGAGGTGCAACACTGGGTATTCCAGCCAGTCTTTCTCCAAGTTTTCTATTGCCAAGCCTTTGAAAAGTTCCTTCTTACCGGTGAAGTATGCTTCGAGTGTCGAGAGCAACAGGCTTTTGCCGAACCTGCGCGGACGGCTGAGAAAATAGACACATCCCTCCTTGACGAGTTTGTATATGAGGGCTGTCTTGTCGACATATACAAATCCGTCGTTACGAAGATTCTCGAAATTCTGTCTACCTATGGGGTATATCATTTTCTTCTTTTTTATGCTGTTAACTAATTGTTATTGAGCTTTGCTCTTCTGTTGCATTAGTTTGTCATTTTGAGCGGGAGCGAAAAATTTCTAAAACTATTGAGTTATGAGATCCTTCCGTCGCTATGCTCTGTCAGGATGACAGGTTCGTGTGGTTTTTCGAACTCCTCACCGCTCCGCGGCAGTTTGTCATTTTGAGCGGGAGCGAAAAATCTCTTGTTAATTGGTTTTGAGATCCTTCCGTCGCTTCGCTTTGTCAGGATGACAGGTTCGTGTGGTTTTTCTAACTCCTTACCGCTCCGCGGAGCTAAGTCCTCCTCTGTTTATAGAGGAGGGGGACCGCTTGCGGTGGAGGAGTTTGCACGAGGAGCACTGTTTCGTTTTTTTCGAGATCCTTCACGTTTGTTCAGGATGACAGGTTCGCGTGGTTTTACTCCTTAGTCTCGTCCGAAGATGTCGCGTGTGTACACCTTTGCCTTCACGTCGTCCAGACAGCTGTCGTAGCGGTTGGCGATGATGGCCTGTGAACGTTGCTTGAACTCATCCAGGTTGTTGACAACACGGCTTCCGAAGAATGTGCTGCCGTCCTCGAGCGAGGGCTCGTATATGATGACCTCGGCACCTTTGGCCTTGATACGTTTCATAACGCCCTGTATCGATGACTGGCGGAAGTTGTCGCTGTTGCTCTTCATTGTGAGGCGGAACACACCTATGGTGCATTGCTTCTCGTCGCTGGCATTGAAGTCGCCCTTGCTGAAGTAGTCGTAGTAGCCTGCCATACGCAGCACCTGGTCGGCAATGAAGTCCTTGCGGGTGCGGTTGCTCTCCACAATGGCTGTCATCATATTCTGGGGCACCTCCTGATAGTTGGCAAGCAGCTGCTTGGTATCCTTGGGCAGGCAGTAGCCGCCGTATCCGAACGAGGGGTTGTTGTAGTGGTCGCCGATGCGTGGGTCGAGTCCCACGCCGCTGATGATGGCTGCCGAGTCGAGCCCTTTAACCTCGGCGTATGTGTCGAGCTCGTTGAAGTAGCTCACGCGCAGTGCAAGGTAGGTGTTGGCAAAGAGCTTCACTGCCTCGGCCTCCTTGAGTCCCATAAACAGTGTGGGAATATCCTCCTTTATTGCACCCTGCTGCAGGAGGGCTGCAAACTTGTGCGCCGCATCCTCCAGGTGGTTGCCGGCAATAGCCTTGATGGCATTGTTTTCCTCGTCGTAGTTGTCAATCATCTTGGGATAGCCCACAATGATACGGCTGGGATAGAGATTATCATAGAGGGCCTTGCTCTCGCGCAGGAATTCGGGCGAGAAGAGCAGGCGGAGCTTGTGTGTAGTGTCCCAGCCCATCTCCTTGAATTTCTTGGCGTACTTTACATACAGGCTGCGGCAATAGCCCACGGGTATGGTGCTCTTGATGACCATTGTGGCATTGGGGTTCACCTCGAGGACAAGGTCAATGACATCCTCGATGTGATGTGTGTCGAAGAAGTTCTTCTGAGGGTCGTAATTGGTGGGAGCGGCAATGACAATGAACTCGGCATCGCTGTATGCACTTGCTCCGTCGAGGGTTGCTGTAAGGTCCAGCTCCTTCTCGGCAAAGAACTTCTCTATATACTCATCCTGAATGGGCGAGATGCGCTTGTTGATTTTCTCGACCTTCTCGGGGATGACATCAACAGCGGTAACTGTGTTGTGCTGTGCCAGCAGTGTGGCTATGCTCAAACCTACATATCCTGTACCTGCAACTGCTATTTTCATCTTGTTGTAATCGTTTTTATGTCCCGGAACTTTGTATGAGGCTGCTTGTGCAGATGCATTGCTCTTTCCTGTGCAATAACCTTATAAAAAGTCCTGTAAATGCGTTTATTTATAATTGTCGTTGTCGCTCTCCTCGGCTGCAATGGGCATATCATCGGTGTATGTCGTGTAACCTATGCCTGCTGTTCCCATTGCACGACGACGCAGTTCCTCGAACTCTGCAGCCTCTTCGGGCGACAGTAATTCGGCTATTTTCTCGGAGTCCTCAAAAAGGGCCGCAGCTGCTTCGATGAACAGCTCCTCGCCTATGTTCGGTTGTTTGTCATTATTGTTGTATTCTGACATTGTCTTATCTTTTATGCTCCTATATTGCGTTGACTGCAAATTAAGAAGCTGTTTAAATTTCTAAAATATGTTTTTCTTATATTGGAAGCCGTTATTTCGTTGTTTTTTATGTCCAAAATTGCCTGTTTTCTTCTTTTTCTCGGTTACGTAGCCCGCTACGCGCCCTCAAAAAATAATAAAACATTCTAATCCTGCCCTATAAAAACTTAACGATATAAATTTAAACAGTTTCTAAAGGGCTGTTGTCAATTACGGCGTATCCTTATCTGTATAGCTTCCTCTATGGGTGTGTCGTTTATGAGAACAAGGTAACCGCCACCGCCGGCTCCTGTTATCTTGTAGCCTTTTACGCGGTCCTTGTATTCGTTGATGGCCTTTGCCACGTGGTCGCTTATCATATTGGGGAACATTGCTACCTGTGCCTCGAACGATGCTGTGCAGGCTTTGCCCCAAGCGTCGATGTCTTTGTTTATGATGGCGTTCCAGCAGTCATCGGCAGCCTGTGCAAGGCGTTTTGCGCCTTCGGCGTCGATATTCGTATTGGCGAGCACATCGTATTTGCCGTCGCGGGGTGCAAGGGGTACAAGCCACAGGTACTTCTCTATGAAGTCGAGAACGTCGGCATCCTTGTTGCTCTCTATGCTTTCGGGCCAGTAGTCTCCTGTGTAGTTAAGACGGTTGAGACCGGGCATAACAATACCTATGGCATCCTGCGAACCGCTGATATAGGGGCTTCCTGGAGGGTTCTCGTAGCGGAATACCATCTTGGCAAGAGTCTCTCTATCGCCCTCGGGGATATCGACGTGCCACATCTCTATGGCCGCCTTGCGCGATGATGTGCTCATTCCGCCGCGGTTGTTGAAATCGTAGTCGGGCTCAATGCTTATGGTAAGCACAGGACCGCCGTGATGCTTGCTCACATATGGCTGGTCGAGCCATCCTCCTGCAAGGTCTATACGGTAAGGGATATTACACTCCTGACGCAGTGCGGTTGTTGAGCGCTTGGGAAGGCCTGCCTCGGGGATACGTGTGCTCACAACGAGCTCAATGCCGTTCTCCTCGCAGAAACGCTTCTTTCCAGGGGTGTATCCGTCGCTGTTTACAAAGAAAATATCGGGCTTGAGGCGCTTTACGTCCTCGGCAAAGTCCATAATTCCGCTGCCGCTGTTCACGAATGCATCGGTAACGTAACGTATGGCCTTTACCATATAAAGGCGCTCACGCTCGGTGTTTATGGTCTTGCGGTCTTTTAGCTCGCGTATGGTGGCATCGGAACCAATACCTACGTAAAGGTCGCCGTATGTCGACGCCTCCTTGAAGAATGCCACGTGGCCCGAGTGGAGCATATCGTAGCAACCCGAAACGAATACTTTCTTTCTCATAGTGCGTAATTTGTATTATTGTTCTGTTTTTTTCAAAGTGGTGTAGTCTGTTATTGGTTGCCTGCTGCCTGTGCCATTATGCGGCCAATGCAATAGGCAAGCGACTCGCGCCAGTGGGGAATATCCACTCCGAATGTCTGCTTTATCTTGCTCTTGTCCAATACCGAGTAGGGCGGACGTGTCACGGGGCTGGGGTATTCGCTGCTGTGGCAGGGCTCAATGCGGCAGTTGGTATGTCTTACCATACGTGCTGTTTCCACTGCAAGGTCGTACCACGAACATACTCCCTCGTCGCTGAAGTGGTATGTTCCTTCGTTGCCCTCGTACATATCGCCCTCTATTATAGAGAATATGACGAGTGCAAGGTCGGCGGCATATGTGGGGCTGCCCACCTGGTCGAATACAACTTTTATGCTCTCCTTCTGTGCTGTGAGGCGCAGCATTGTCTTGACAAAATTGTTGCCGAACTCGCTGTACAGCCACGCGGTGCGTATGATGATGGCCTTGCAGAGGCTCTTTGCTATTGCCTCTTCGCCTGCAAGCTTGGTGCGTCCGTAGGCTCCCAGCGGGGCAAGCGGCATATCCTCGGTGCGGGGTGTGTTGCCCCCGGCTCCGAATACATAGTCGGTGGATATGTGTATGAGTGTGGCGCCGTTATCCTTGGCTGCTTGTGCAAGGTGCTCTACGGCGGTGCAATTTATAAGGTGTGCTGTGCTCTCGTCGCTCTCGGCCTTGTCCACGTTGGTATATGCGGCACAGTTGACTATTACCTCAATCCGATTTCCGGTAACATAGCCCTCCACTGCGCTGCGGTCTGTTATGTCCAGCTCTTCAACATCGGTAAAGTGCCAGTTGTTGGGCGATATGCATCCTAAGCGGCGAAGTTCGTTGCCCAACTGTCCGTTGGCTCCTGTCACAAGTATCCTTTTCATTTGTAGAGATTTTCGTTATAGTTGAAAAGTTCGCTGGCAGCCGACAGCGTGGGGTGGTGCTTGTCCTTTTCCGACAGAATAACCTTGTCGGCAGGTATGCGCCAGTCGATGTCCAGAAGGGGGTCGTCCCAGGCTATTGCTCCTTCACTCTCCTTATTATAATAGTTGTCGCATTTATATTGGAATATGACCTCGGGGGTGAGCACCGAAAAACCGTGTGCAAAGCCTCGGGGTATGAACAGTTGGCGTTTGTTGTGTTCGCTCAGCTCCACGGCGACATATTTGCCGAATGTGGGCGAGCCTTTGCGTATGTCGACTGCAATGTCGAGTACTGCGCCCTGTACCACGCGCACCAGCTTGCTCTGTGAGTGCTCGCCGCGCTGGAAGTGCAGTCCGCGTATTACGCCGTATACCGACTTCGACTCGTTGTCCTGTACAAAACCGACGGGGCGCACTGCCGCGTTGAATTCCCTTTGCGAGAAGGACTCGAAGAAGTAACCCCTCTCATCGCCAAAGAGCTGTGGCTCAATTATAACGACTCCTTCTATTTCAGTTTCTGTTATCTTCATTTCTCAAATTGTCATACTTTGGTGTAGGGTGTCTGCTTACTTCCTTTGATGTGAGTCGTCGATGAGTTTGAGCAGGTACTGTCCGTACTGGTTCTTTTCCATTGGCTTTGCCAGTAGCCGCATCTTCTCCTCGTCTATCCAGCCTTTGCTGTATGCTATACCTTCGAGGCAGGCAATCTTCAGGCCCTGTCGCTTCTCTATGACCTCTACAAATGTCGATGCCTCGCTCAGCGAGTCGTGTGTGCCTGTATCCAGCCAGGCGAAACCGCGTCCTAGTGTCTGCACTTTAAGCTCGTCGTCCTCGAGGAAATGCTGGTTGACAGTCGTTATCTCTAGCTCTCCACGTGCCGATGGCTTGATGACCTTTGCTATGTCTACCACCTTGTTGGGGTAAAAGTAGAGTCCCACTACTGCGTAGTTGCTTTTTGGATGCTCGGGCTTCTCCTCAATCGAAAGGCAGTTGCCGTTGGTGTCGAACTCGGCTACTCCGTATCGCTCGGGGTCGTCTACCCTGTAACCGAATATGGTTGCCTTGTTCTCTTCTTCGGCTGTGCGCACCGCCTCCTTGAGCATCGATGTGAATCCGGCTCCGTAGAAGATGTTGTCGCCAAGGACAAGGCAGGCTGCATCATTGCCAATGAACTTCTCGCCAATGATGAAGGCTTGTGCAAGGCCATCGGGCGAGGGCTGCTCGGCATACTCGAAGTTTACTCCATAGTCGCTTCCGTCGCCCAGGAGACGACGGAAAGCGGGTAAATCCTGTGGAGTGGATATTATAAGGATGTCGCGTATTCCTGCCAGCATAAGCACCGAGATGGGGTAGTATACCATCGGCTTGTCATATATGGGCAGAAGCTGCTTGCTTACTCCTTTCGTTATGGGGTAGAGGCGTGTGCCCGAACCTCCAGCCAACACAATTCCTTTCATTTTATAAAGATATTATTTTTGGGCACTGTCGCTGTAATATCCCTGTCCGTAGCCATAACCGTAACCATAACCGTAACGGTATCCATAGCGGTAGCCGTAACGTCCCGATGACATTTCTGTGGCATTGATTATGATGGACATATTCTTGAAACGGTTCTCGGTGTGCAGGCTGTTGAGCTCGGGAATGACACTGCGCTCCAAAAGTCCGCAACGTACGACAAAGAGCGTGCGGTCCGATACTTTATCTATAATATCGGTGTCCGTTACTATGTCGATAGGGGGACAGTCAATGATAATGAAGTCGTAGTTGTTACGCAGTTCTGTTATCAGTTTCTCGAAACGCTCGTCACTCAGCAATTCACTGGGGTTGGGAGGAATTGTACCGACAGGGAGTATGGTGAGCGATTTTGCACTTTCGTGTTTCACGAGCACGCTCTGAATGTCCGTAACAAGGCCTGCCAGGTAGTTGCTCAATCCCTTCTTGGGAGAGTTGGCGTATGTACTGAGTGATGCGTGGCGCATATCGCCGTCAATAAGAAGTACTTTCTTGCCCTTAAGAGCCAATGAAACTCCGGTGTTCATAGTGATGAACGATTTTCCGCTTCCTGGATTGAACGATGTAATGAGCATTACTTGGTGGTTGTGCTCCTTGGACATAAACTCTATGTTGGTGCGCAGTACCCTGAATGCTTCGTTTATGAAGTTCCTGTTTCCATTTTGCACGACAATCTGCAAAGTCTGCTTGACCTTGTTCCAGGGAAGACGACGCTTCTTCTTGTAGGAAAGCGGTATCTCGCCTACTATCGGAAGGGTGGTTCCTTCGAGGTCTTTTCTGCTGCGTATCTTGGTGTCCATAAACTGAATCAAAAGAATGAGACCCAATGGGCAGGCAATAGCTATGGCAAATGAGAAGAGGATTATCTTATTTCTGTTGGGTCCCGATGCAACAAAGCTTCCTGTGGGAGGTGTTATGACGCGTGTGTTGTATGCGGTGAAGGCTTTTGAGAGCTCGTTCTCCTCGCGTTTCTGGAGCAGGAACAGGTAGAGCTGCTCCTTGACGGTTTGGTTACGTCCTTCCGATGCAAGGAACTTGGTCTGTGTAGGGCTTTGTGCTATACGTGCTGTGGTCTCCTGTTCCTCGCGCTGCAATGCTGTAATTTGTGTGTTGAGTGTTGCTATCTGGTTTTCGACCGATGTTATGATGGCATTGCGCATCTGTATGAGTGATGCGTCAAGGTCCTTTACCAGCGGGTTGTCGGCACTACTGTTGTCTACAAGATTGTTGCGCTGCAGCATAGTACGGTTGTACTCGCTTATCTGTGCCGATATGCTGCTGCTGTTTATCTGAAGTGCGGGGAGTATCTGGTTCTTTGTTGCGTTGTTGCTCAGGTAGTCGGCGATGTAACGCGATATTGACAACTCGTTGTTGAGTTCAATTATCTCGGTGTTTATACGCTGGCTCTTGTTCATATAGAGCGATGCTGCTGCCTGAACGTCGGGAAGCAGATGCTGGCTCTTGTATGTCGAAATTACGCTGTCGACATTCTCGAGTTCCTTGGCAATGTCGGCGAGACGTGCGTTGATGAATGCCGATGTGCTTGTCGCAATCTGGTTCTTGTCGGCTATCCAGCGCTCGTTGTATACCTGGATGACCTCGTTCAGTACATCTTCGGCGCGCTGTATCGATTTGTCGGTAATGGTTATGGTTATTACGTCGGCCTCTTTGTCCTTGAGGGTAAAGCCGAGCATAGCGCCGTATGCCGAGGCTGTACTTCTTATGCTGTTGCGGGTAACGTGTATGCTGCGGCCTTCCTTGCCTTGTGTGTAATGGGGCATAGGAGAGATATGTATCTTGCCTATAGGTGTCGATACTGTGTCGCTCGCGCTGTTGTCGTTTGAGGCTGTTATGGCAAGTCGGCCTTTGACAATTGTGCTGTTGTCTTCAATCTCGTCGTAACCGTATTTATATACGAAGTCGTGTAGGTTGTATGTGCCGTCGGGGTTCAGGTCTATTGTGAACTTTGCATAAGCATCCTCGGGGATATTGCAAATATCGGCTTTGATGGGAAGTGACTTTCCGTACAGTACTTTGTTATGGAATGTACCTTCGCTCTCATAATTCATATGGAGGTTGAGGCGGCGTGTAACCTCGTAAATGTTTGCAGGAGACTGTATCGCGTAAATCTCGTTGTAGATGGATGTGTTTCCGCGGAATGCTCCCATTGAGGCGAATTTCTCCATCTGGTCGCCGAGCTTGCCCTGCTCACCGCTCTTGATGAGTATGTCGGTATAACGCGAGTAGGTGGGGTGGGTGGTAAGTATCTTATATGCGGCAAAACTCATAAAGATGAGTATCGATATTGCAAACCAACTCCATTTGGTCAGGCATCTGAAAATGAATTCCCTTATGTTGAATTCCTCTTCTCCGTGGCGGTTGAAGTTGTCGTTTATGTTCTTTGTTTCCATAATTTATCGTATCATTATGTTGATTATTGATGCAAATAGTGATGCTAAAGAGATCCAGAAAGATGACGAACGGATGTTGTTGCCGTTTACAGTCGATTGGCGTGCACGCATCTCGTTGGGCTCAACGTATATCACGTCGTTCTGCTGCAGGTAGAATGCAGGCGAAGACTGTAGCTGTTCCAATGAACAGAGGTTTACGATGTATGTGGTCTGCTTGCCGTCGGGCTCGGAACGGAGAACCTTTACGTTTGTACGCTGGCCCTGGATGGTGAGGTCGCCTGCCTGGCTGATAGCATCGAGCAGTGTAACCTGGTCATTTGTTATGGCATAGCGGTTGGGGCTTTTTACCTCTCCAAGAACGGAATATGTGAGATTTGCAAATTCTACGACCACTACAGCGTCCTTAACGAGGTTTTGCTTGATGA
>JAFYSC010000106.1 GCA_017546635.1 Bacteroidaceae bacterium
AAGCACCTGCATAGCAACAGTCGCGCACAGTGTGGACGCAAGTTCACACTGCGCGGGATGCGGTTGCGAAGCAAATGCAGGTGATTCAATGACACCAAAAACAAACAAAAACAGCCCAAATAATTTTCCATTAAAACAAGGATTAACACCATAATCTTATCCATAATTCTTATAATTTCCCCCTGCTTTATATTCCATTAAAACAAGGAAATTTTGAAATTCAAAAATCGAAGCACCTGCATAGCAACAGTCGCGCACAGTGTGGACGAAGTTCACACAGCGCGGGATGCGGTTGCGAAGCAAAGGCTGGTGATTCAATACACACCAAAAACAAAAAACAGCCCAAATAATTTTCCATTAAAACAAGGAAATTTCACAAAGTAAAATTACAACTCCTCAGCCCTGCGGGCAGCTCCTCTTCAAGAGGAGCACCTGAGTCCTTTTGTTGGAATTTTACTCCAAAACCAAGAATAATCAATTGAACTATTAGAATTCTGTTCTCCTATCATTCAATTGAAAGAAAAAGAAATCGATAATGCCATTGGCTC
Source organism: Bacteroidaceae bacterium (assembly GCA_017546635.1). GTDB lineage: Bacteria > Bacteroidota > Bacteroidia > Bacteroidales > Bacteroidaceae > HGM04593. The sequence goes on from JAFYSC010000106.1 coordinate 549, forward strand.
GTTCTGATATTTATAGCAAAACTCGCCGATAATTAATGTCATTGGCTCGTTTTGACATTCATTGCTAAACTCGCCGATAATTAATGTCATTGGCTCGTTCTGATATTTATAGCAAAACTCGCCGATAACAAAACTTTGTTTTGTCATTCTGAGCGAAGCGAAGAATCTCAAAAAAAAGAGATGAAAGAGATCCTTCCATCGCTTCGCTTTGTCAGGATGACAAATACTCGAGAAATCATTGATATTTTAGAAAAATACACATACCATTTTTTCCATCAAAACAAGGATTAACACTATAATCTCCTCCATAATTCTTATAAATTCCCCTGCTTTCTATTCCACTAAAACAAGGATTAACATCATAATAATTAATTTTAATAGTTAAACAACCTGCTTCTATTCCATTAAAACAAGGATTAAAACTCATACTAAAAAATATTAAATTATACATACCCATTTCATTCCATTAAAACAAGGATTAAAACTCATACTGATCAATTTTAAATTGTACATACCCATTTTATTCCATTAAAACAAGGATAGTACTCTCAGCCGCGCATCAAGGTAACAAACAACCAGGATGCGCGGCTGTAAACATTTTACAGCAAAGCAACACACACCCCACACACAAGGCCATATATCCTAACAACCCTTGTGTAGAGCAACAACGGGGAGCACCATATATCTACCGTCGCTGTCTGCCGTATCAAAAGACATCATTTGCAAATAAAAAGCAAAAACGGATGCATTTTATTTGCAAATTCAACCGTTCTTATTTACATTTGGAAGAATAAATTCACATAAAGCAGACAATGAACAACAGAGTACAGACATTCATCATACGCTACAGCAACGAAATAAGATTTTCGGAGCTTGCACAATTGCGCAGCGCAATATTGCGGTCAATGCAATACAATGCCAATGTACTGTTCCACAACCATATCGATTCACAAAAGTTACGCTATGCCTATCCGCTCATACAATACAAGCGCATAAATAAGAAAGCGGCAATACTATGTATGAACGAAGGAGTAAACGTCATTGGAGAGCACCTGTCGAACCAATCGACAACGATAGAGCTGAACGGAGTGCCCGTTACACTCGAGATTGAGAACGTTTCGCCCAAAATAACCACCATACAAGCCTGGGATGATGCCGTTTTCAAATACAACGTACGGCGCTGGCTCCCCCTGAACTCCGAGAACTACGAGAAGTTCTGCAGCATAGACAACTACATAGAGCGTGTGGCATTTATCGAAAAAATATTGACAGCCAACATTCTTTCTTTCTTCAAGGGCGCCGGAGTCACTCTGGAGCGCGACATCAAATGCAATATACTGGACCTTAGCGAGCCCAAGCTGTTGCGTTTCAAAAAGACAAAACTGATGTCGTTCGATGTATACTTCAGCAGCAATGCCACCCTCCCCGACTACATTGGAATAGGACGGCACGTGAGTGTAGGCTTCGGTACTGTGGTGCAGGAGAAAAAGGCAAGAAACAATACCGAGGCAAAGACCGTGTAAAAAGCCTGTAGACACAACACACAGAAATCCCAAAAGACAAATACAGAACACAAATATGCAAAAAGACGAATTGTACAAAGTATCCATTCTGCAATGCCTGGCCAGACAATGCAGTGCTTTCAACGATATAGCCAAGCAGCACACTCCCGATGAATGGAGCGCAGAGGCCGAATATCTTGACAGGGCAATGCAGCTGGCATCGGGCAGTGAGCACTACAGACCCTTGCAGCAGATAGAGAATTGCCCTATGCTGCCCATTTTCGAGACAGTCGGCGGCAACGGCAAGGGAGAATGGAAAATCCCTGCAGGCGAGCTAAGGCTATCATCGGACTCATTTGCCACAAAGCAAGAGTTCCAGCCCAACCACCAGCCCGCGCTTGAAAAGTTGCTCTGCGAGACAGAGAATCTTGACAAAGCAAAACCGACGCACAAGACCTATGCCGAGACGCTGCTGACACTGCTATACAAATACACGAGCCAGATACCGTCGGGCATCGAAGGACTGAGCGACGTATCACTGTACGACTACATCAAGACAACAGCAGCAATAGCGGTGTCATTGTCACGGAGCGACAATGACAGCCACCCCTTCCTGCTGCTTGGAGCCGACTTCAGCGGAATACAATCGTACATATACACCATTGTACCCAAGAGAGCCGCCAAGAGCCTCAAGGGGCGCTCCTTCTACCTGCGCCTGCTATCGGACTCCATCGTACGCTATCTGCTCAAAGAGCTTGGGCTCTACTCGGCAAATGTAGTCTACAATTCGGGAGGTTGCTTCTATCTGCTTGCACCCAACAGCAAAGAGGCAACCGGCATAATAGCCAATGCAGCAAGGAGAATAGAAAAAGCCCTGTTCAAAGAGCTTGGTACATCGCTGTACGTAGCACTTGACTATGTCGAACTGTCGTGCAACGCATTGCTGGGCATAGACGGTGAGGACCTGCCTACACAGTGGAAGGCGCTGTTCCTGAAGCGCGACAAGAAGAAGAACCACAAGTTCTCCTCGCTGCTCAAGGGCAACTACAGCTCGTTCTTTGACACAAGCCTGCAAAATGAAGTATACAAGAAAGACTCCATCACAGGCGAGGAGTTCCTGCCCCGCGAAAAAGTCGTTGTAATAGAGGATGGTGACAGCCATCTTACCCTGCGCCCGATAACAGCATTGCAAATTGTCCTGGGAGCAGAGCTGCGCGACACCGACACTATTATTGTGACCGAGAAGAAGCTCAACACAAAAATAACAAACGTTACACCACTCGGCCTTGGATTCACATATTACTTTGTCAATATGTCCAATGAGTTTCTGGGCATATACAACGAACTTGCCGCATTAAACGACAAAGCCACCATCATAAGGCTTAACGAGACAGGCGACTATAGCAAAAAGAACATCTACAAGATAGAATTCTACGGCGGCAACGAAGTGGGGATAACAACAAACACCTACGAAGATATGAGCGAAGGCGACAGCCTCAACCGCCTTGGAGTGTTACGAATGGATGTTGACAACCTGGGCACAATATTCCAGAGCGGAATACCGGGTGACAAGGCATCCCTCTCGCGCTACGCTGCACTCAGCCGTTCGTTCGACTATTTCTTCTCGGGCTATCTGAACACAATATGGAAGAACTACGAGCCCGCACAATCGCAAATCATCTACAGTGGCGGCGATGACCTTTTTATCGTAGGACGATGGGACACAGCAATAAATCTTGCCGAGAAGATAAGGAACGACTTCAAGCTTTACACCTGCTACAACGACCGTTTCTCGCTATCGGGCGGCGTTGCGATAGTACCGCCCAAATTCCCGATAATAGCAGCTGCCGAGGAGAGTGCCGACGAAGAGTCGAACGCCAAGGAACACGTATGCCACGGTTGTGAAAAAGACTCCATCTCCTTTATGCTTACACCCCTCAACTGGGACAAGGAATTCAAGACTGTAAAGAGATTAAAAGATGACATATTGAAAGCACTGCAGAACAAGCTGCCGAGTTCGTTCATACAGAAGATACTGATTCACCATTCGAATGCTGATATTGAAAATCATAAGATAAAAAACATACAGACATACTGGATGATTGCTTATGATATGAAGCGAATGTCGGATAGAATCGGCAAAAAAGCAGACAAAAGCATTATAAAACTTATAAACAATTTCAAGAACGAGGCTTGCCGCAGCAATTGCACTAAGCTGAACGGAGAGGCAATAGAGACTGAATACCACCCTCTTGAGCTATGGGCATTTGCTGCTCGATGGGCCGAGTTGGAAGAGAGAACAAGTATAAAAAAACACAATAACAATGGTTAACAATAATGAACAGAGCCGCAACAGCAACCGCTATGACGGCAACAACCGTAACGACGTAAATTGCAGCTACAATGGAGGCAATGACGAGAACAAGAAAACAGAAGCTGAGGTAGAATTCGAATCATTGGGATTTAATACCAAGTGGATAACAGAAGGAGCAACAACCGAAATGGTGGAATTTGCCGACAAGGCCGGTAAATTTATGGCCAACAACAATCTCACAAGCTCCAAGATACGCTCTATTTACGGAGAGGTAAAACGTATACAGATGAAAGGCTTTGAAGAGGGCAGGACCGAATTCTATCTTTTGAAGCCCAAAGTTGCATATACAGTTGGACGCGAGAAACTATCGAACAAAAACCATATGCAAGGACTTCTCCTTTTCAAATTGATATTCGACGCGTGTTTCGAACACGTAGCCGACGAAGCTACATACAAGAACTTCTGCAACCTTATGGAAGCAATACTGGCTTATCACAAGGCATACGTTAAAAAAGACAACTAAAAAACCCAACGACACATCATTATGGAAGCAAAAAAATCGGATACTGAAGCTATAGCAGCTACAATAAGACTCATAAAGAAAATCATATATACCGGTACATTAACCCTGAAGACTGGATTGCACATTGGCGGTTCGAACAGTGCAATGAACATTGGAGGTCCCGATAAATTTGTAGTACGTAACTCAATGAACGGATTGCCATACATCCCCGGCAGCTCGCTGAAAGGCAAGATGAGGTCACTCATTGAGATTAGCGAAGGCAACTCTACCATTTCCACCGATCCCGACTCAATATCGGGCAGCCTGTTCGGCATCGCAGTAAAGGAGAGCAAAGGAAAAGCATCGCGCCTCATTGTACGCGACTGCGAACTCATAACCGAGGACCCCAACGACAAGAACTACAAATTCGACAACACCGACCTGCCCTATACCGAGACAAAGACCGAGGCATCGATTGACCGCGTCACATCTGTAGCCAACCCCCGAACATTCGAACGTGTCCCTGCAGGAGCCAAGTTCAAGGTTAATATGGTGCTCAACATATTCGAGGGCGAGGATGAGAGCAAACTGAAAAACACGCTGAAGAGAGCCATTGAACTATTGGAGGACGACTATCTCGGCGGCTCGGGTTCACGCGGTTATGGACAAGTAGATATAGAGTTAGAAGAAATAGAGAAAAAAGTAGAGGAGTATGGCAAGTAGATATAAGATTGTAAAACTCTGTAATCTGTCGCCACTGCACATTGGAACGGGACACGACGACTACTCTACCTCGTCGTACGAGCTACCGAGTGATACGCTCTCGGCTGCGCTGGTTGCCATAAAGGCACAGCTTGCCGGCACCATCGATGCACAAGCATTTATGGAATCATTTGCCATCAGCTCGGCTTTCCCCTTCGTCGACAAGCAACTGTTCCTGCCCAAGCCTATGGGCCGTATCGTCGTGCAAGGATGCGACGAGGAACAGATACGCAAGAAACTCAAGAAAATCAAATACATTGAGCAGTCGCAGTGGGACAAGATGATTCGGGGCAAGGCACTCGACATCAACGAGAACCAGCTGTCGGGAGAATTCCTCCTCGGCAAGGAGAGCAAGCACCATAAACCCTATGCCTATCAGGTGAACCAGCGCGTAGCAGTGTCGCGCGACGGTGGCGATGCCACTCCATTCTATTTCAAATGGCAATACCACTCGCCCAATGCAGGACTCTTCTGCATAGTGGACTGCAGAGAAGAAGATACATTTGCCGAGATAAAGAGACTGTTCGGGCTGTTGGGCGAAACAGGCATAGGCTCAAGCAAGAGTGTAGGCGGAGGAAAGTTCCAGATAGAGGATGAAGACATTGAACTGCCCCACGTAGAGGATGCCGACTCCACCCTGCTGCTCTCCCATTACATTCCCACAAAGGAGGAGCTTGAGAAAATAGACCTCGAAGCATCGCAGTACGAGATAACACTACGCAGCGGATATATGGCAGGCAGCAGTGTTCCTGCATTCCAGCATCTGCTCAAGAAATCCATCCATATGCTTAAAAGCGGCTCGATAATTGACGGTGTACACACGCTGAAAGGTAAAATTGTCAACGTCGCTCCTCCCTGGAAAGACGCGCAGATGCACCCTACATTGCGCAGCGGTTGCCCCATAGTATTACCCATAAAAAAGCAGACATTATGAGTATATCAGACAAGCGACATACTATAAAGCTGGAGACACTCACCCCCATACACATTGGCAGCGGAACATTCTTGCAGAACAATGTCGAATTCGTAAGAAGCGACCAAACGCTATATATAATAGACCCACAGAAACTGCTCACCATTATAGGTACCGAAAAGCTCGACGACTGGGTA
>JAFYSC010000107.1 GCA_017546635.1 Bacteroidaceae bacterium
GCAAGCAAGTGCCCGACCGAGTGCACGCAGTCGTGCGGCACGAGCAAAGGGAACTTGCGACAATTTCTTTTGTGCAAGGTTTTTTGTTTCTTTTTTTCGCAAAAAAAGAAAACAGAAGAAAACTCTACAATGAGAGAATAGCCGGAGAACAACACCGAGAAAGTGGCAGAAAGAGTTTTTGTCCGCACCTTTTTTCTACAGAGCTGGAATATAGCATCGCATTGTTGTCTTTTTTAATATTGCAAGCCTTATAATTGCATATTTATATCGGCTGTCGTTAAAATAGGGTACTCGACCGCTGTTATACAGCAGCCGAGCACTATATTTTTTGCTTATTAGATTTTTATAGGACACCAATACTTTTTAATCACAATAAATCAGGGTGTCCCAAGAGTAAAAAGGGACACCCTAATTGTTTTCTTTGTCTGCAGTGTACAGGATTCCTGTTATCTGTATCTGATTCTTTGTCCAGGTCTTATCACTGTCTTGGAATTCATCTTGTTGAGTCTGTAGAGCGTGTTTACCGATACACCGCATTTGCGTGCAATGGTCGACAGGCTCTCTCCCTGACGCACTTTGTGGTATAGCTTCTCGGCACTCTCGACAATTTTGCCACTCTTCTTGTCTATCTCCTGATGAACTCCCTTGCGGTAGGTGTAGAAATCGTTTGTGACATCCTGACGCTCAAAATCGAACATAAGGGCTGGGTTTATGTTCTTACCCATCAGCAGGGTCTCGAAATGCAGGTGTGAGCCTGTGCTACGTCCTGTGTTTCCACCAAGGCCGATGGGTTGTCCCGATTTTACAATCTCGTCTTCTGTCACAAGTTTCTTTGACAGGTGGGCATATACGGTCTCTATTCCGTTGTTGTGACGGATTACCACGTAATGGCCATAACCGCGGCGCTGGAACGATGTGATGCGTACCTTACCGTCGAAAGCTGCATATATGGTGTCTCCCTTCTGTACCTTTATGTCTAGTCCGTTGTGGACACGGCGTCTGCGGGGACGGTAACCGAAGATGTCCGTTATCTTGGTGTTTGTCGTGGGCATTGTAAAACCGCGCAGGTCCACTCTGAAAGAGTCGGGTAGCTCTGCATTGAAACGTATGCGGTCGTTGGTCCAGGTATCATACAATTCGCCGGCAGGGAATATTGCCGTTTCGTTCAACAGCATATCTCTCAAGGCAATGGAGTCTATCATTTCCATCTGCTTGTCCAGCGGTGACTGTGCCGCAAGCATATCCTGCGAATAGAGAGCGGGAACCGTTCCAAAGAGCAGCCCCACCGCCAAATAAATAGCTTTTGTTAATGTCTTCAAATGTAATTCTGTTTTTTTATTTGATATACTTGAGTGTCTCCTCACCGCCATACTCAAAGCGTGTTACTGCCGATTCGTACTCGAACAGTTCGCCCTCCTTGAAGAAGCGGTTAATCTCTACAAGAGCATTCTCTACTGAGTCCGATGCGTGTACCACGTTCTGCTCGCCGCTCATTGAGAAGTCGCCGCGGATTGTTCCGGGAAGCGCCTTGCGTGAGTTTGTCACGCCTACCATCTGGCGCACGGTCTCAACAGCCTCGGCACCCTCGAGGCACAGTGCAATGACAGGGCCTGCCTGCATAGAAGCCTTGAGGTAGGGGTAGAAAGGACGCTCGACCAAGTGTGCGTAGTGCTCGGCAAGGATTTCGTCGGTAAGGAACATCATTTTCATACCGGCAATGCGAAGTGCCTTGCGCTCGAAACGTGTTACGATATCGCCCATAATACCACGCTGGATAGCGTTGGGCTTGATAAGAATAAGGGTTTTCTCCATAATAAGTTAAGATTAGTAGGTTGTTGGAACTTCGTATGATAATACGAAAATGTTATTTTCGTTACAAAGATATTAAAAATATCAGAAACTAAGAAGCTGTTTAAAATTATATCGCCAATTTTAAATATATAATATGGCGAAACTTACAGATTCTTAACTTCTTATAAAAGAACTTCCTGTTTTTTAGTACAGCGTTCCGTGTCTCCCTGCGGCAGCGTAACGGAGCGCCGTTCCCTGCCTGTCTCTCCTTTTGTGGTGTGTGCGGTTACGATATTGCTCCCCAATTCCAGTTTTTGTTGCGCTTGATTGTGCGCAGACGCTCCCAAATAAGCCGGTAATAGGGTGCGTTGCATTCGGGGTCGGCATTCACTACTTCGCGCGCAACCTCGCGTACATATTGCAGGAGCTGCTCGTCGCGTGCAAGGTTGGCTATCTTGAGGTCGAATGCTATGCCGCTCTGCTGTGTGCCCTCAATGTCGCCCGGTCCGCGCAGCTTGAGGTCGGCCTCGGCAATGACAAAGCCGTCGTTGCTTGTTGTCATTATCTCCATCCTTTTGCGTGTCTCCTCGGAGAGCTTATAGTCGGTCACAAGAAGGCAATAGGACTGGTTGCCGCCACGTCCCACTCTTCCGCGCAGCTGGTGCAGCTGCGAGAGTCCGAACCTCTCGGCATTCTCAATCACCATCACCGTGGCATTGGGGACATCGACACCCACCTCTATCACTGTCGTAGATACAAGCATCTGTGTCTCGCCCGATGCAAAACGTCTCATTTCATCGTCCTTTTCCTTGGGTTTCATCTTTCCGTGAAGCTTGCTCAGCCTGTAGTCGCAAAAGATGTTGCACAGCTTGCTGTATCCCTCTTCGAGGCTCTTGAGGTCGAGCTTCTCGCTCTCGCTGATAAGTGGGTATACGACATATACCTGCCGTCCCTGCTGCAGTTGCTTGTGCAGGAAATGGTACATCTCATCGGCTCTGTTGCGGAATATGTGCTGTGTGGCAATAGGCTTTCGTCCGGGAGGGAGCTCGTCTATTACCGAGACATCAAGGTCGCCGTACAGCGTCATTGCCAGTGTCCTTGGAATGGGTGTTGCTGTCATCACAAGGATATGCGGAGGGATGCTGTTCTTTGCCCACATCTTGGCCCTTTGCATCACGCCGAAGCGGTGCTGTTCATCTATCACCACAAGTCCCAGACGGGCAAACTGCACCTTGTCCTCGAGTACGGCGTGTGTACCCACAAGGATATTCACGCTGCCGTTCTCCAGTCCTTCGAATATCTGTTCGCGCTCTTTGGCCTTTGTGCTGCCTGTGAGCAATTCTACCCTTACAGGCAACGGTGAGAGCATACGCCGTAGCGTGGCTGCGTGCTGTTCCGAGAGTATTTCGGTGGGGGCCATAAGACAGGCCTGATAGCCGTTGTCAACGGCCAGCAGCATCGAGAGCAGTGCAACAAGAGTCTTTCCACTGCCTACGTCGCCTTGTACAAGGCGGTTCATCTGATGGTTGCTGTTTACATCGCGGCGTATCTCCTTTACCACGCGTTTCTGCGCGCCTGTAAGCTCAAAGGGAAGGCACTCGCTGTAGAAACGGTTGAACATATCGCCCACCTTCGCAAAGCGGTGGCCGACGTATTTCTGCATACGGTCCTTTGCATAGTGGAGTATGCTCAATTGGATATAGAAGAGCTCGTCGAATTTAAGGCGGTATTCGGCTTCCTTGAGTTCCTGGCTGTTTTTGGGGAAATGTATTATGCGCAATGCCCTGTTCAGTGGCATCAGCCTGTGCTTGAGCACTATGTCATCGGTCAGCGTCTCGGGTATCGCGTCGTTGCCAATCTGTGCAAAGAGGTTCGACAGCAGTTTTGCCATAGCCTGCGAATTGAGCCCCGAGCGCTTCATCTTCTCGGTGATGTTGTAGTAGGGCTGCAATCCCATTGTGCTCAGTTGAAGAGTCTCGGCCGGGTCTACGTCGGGGTGTGCGATATTCACCCTGCCGTTGAACAGGGTAGGCTTGCCGAATACAACATATCTTGTTCCTATTTTAACCTTGTTCTTCAGATACTTGAGACCGCGGAACCACACAAGGTCGACAAACCCTGTACCGTCGGTAAAATGTCCCACAATGCGTCGCGAAGCACCCTCGCCCATCTCCTCGAAGCTACGTATCTCGCCGCACAGTTGTACGTATGGCATATTGCCCGTAAGCTCGCTCACCTTGAAAAGGCGGCTACGGTCTACATAGCGATAAGGATAATAGTGCAATAGGTCGTAGAAGGAATATATCTTTAGTTCCCTGTTGAGCAGCGTGGCACGCTGTTCTCCTACTCCCGGAAGATACTTTATATCTCTTGTTGCAAGGTCGAGCATTCCAATAGGGTATTCGCTATCATCATATCAAATGGAGTGGTGAGCTTTATGTTCTCACGGTTACCCTCAACGGCAAAGACGCGCTCACCCATAGCTTCGATAACCGATGCATCGTCGGTGAATGCCTCCACATAGCGCTGCTCGTATGCACGGCGCAGCAATGAGAGGCGGAACACCTGAGGTGTCTGTACAAGGCGGTAGCGGTCGCGTGGCACGGTCTGGCTTGCTCCCTCTCCTCCTATAATCTGTCGTAAGCTGTCCTGCAGCTCTATCATAGGTATCACAGCTCCGTTTATCCAGGCTTCGCGGTATGCTTCGTCAAGAACTCTCTGCGAGACGAAGGGACGTACTCCATCGTGTACTCCCACCAGTGCATCCTCCAGCGTTGCGTCCTCCTCGATTGTATCGAGTCCGTTCTTTACCGAGTGGAAACGTGTGTTGCCGCCCTCGGTTACGATGACGGGAACTGCAAACGAATATTTGAGACATAGCTCGTCCCACAATCCTAAATGTTCTTTGGGAAGTACAAGTACAATGTTCAATGTGTTGTCGAGCTTGTACAGTCTCTCGAGTGTAACCATCAGCACGGGTCTGCCGCCCAATAGCTGGAATTGTTTGGGCAATACTCCGCCCATACGCTGTCCCTTTCCTCCGGCAACGACAATCAGATATCTTTTCATTTGTCAAACTGCATTTGTGAACGAATAAGGGATACTTTCTCTGCACCGCAGAAGTGCTCTACTATGGCAAAGCCGAAATCGAATGATACGCCAGGGCCGCAAGCAGTCATTATATTGCCGTCAATCTCCACATCGGAAGCTGTATATTCGGCACCTTTGAGGTCGCCTTCGCATCCGGGGTAACAGGTTGCGCGTTTGCCTTGCAGAATACCCATTCTTCCGAATACCATAGGTGCTGCGCATATTGCGGCAATAAGTTTGCCTTCGTTGTTCATTCGCTCTATCTCCTCGCGTACCGCTGAGTTTGCCGAGAGGTTCTCGGTACCGGCACCGCCGCCGGGCAATACTATTGCGTCGGCATCGGACAGTGAAAAATCACCGATAAGGGCATCGGCTATTACGGGTACTCCCTGTGCCGAGAGAACCTCGTATCTGCCCATAATTGATACTACTGTAACCGACAATCCTGCACGGCGCATTACGTCTACAGGTGCCAGAGCTTCTACGGTCTCAAAGCCGTCGGCAAGAAAAATATATACTTTATTCATAGTTCCTGATATTGTTGTCGGTATATCCAAAGCGCTGTAGGACAGGTGCTTGTGAATATGGACTGTTGCTATCTCAATGTGAAATAATATGTGATTGTACCCATCTGGTTGTTTACGCCGCCCACGGCGTTGAACACAGCCTGCGATGCAGCCTTGAGCGCTGCGCTGCGCAATGTCTGGTTCATTGTGTTTGTGCGTGAATTTATCGAGGTCTTCACAACGCGTCCCTCGGGGCTTACGGTGATGTTCACCACTACGCGGCCCTCGTCCTGCACGTTGTACTCGGGACGTGGCAGTCCGCCTTTGCCAAGCGAACGGCCGCTGAGGTCGAATGTGCCGTATCCTCCTATGCCTTCCGTTATTCCGGTCTTCTGGTTACCGGTGGTAGAGCCCTGGTTGCCCTCCTTGTTCTTCTCCTCTTCGCTGTTGCTCAGATTCTTGTTGCCTTTTGCGAATGCACTCGAGATTCTTTCGCTCGCCTCACGTGCTATGCGCTCTGCTTCAATGCGTTGGCGCTCGGCCTCCTGTGCTGCCTTCTCTGCCGCTTCCTCCTGTGCTGTCTTCTGCTTGGGCTTTTCCTTGTTTCCCTTAGGGGCACTGGGAATTTCTACAGTAGGCTCTTCGGTTTGGGTAATCATAGGCTCCTGTGCTTTTGGCTGCACGGGGGTTGCCGATGTACTTGCCGGCTTTGGAGCAACCTTGACCTCGGTGAACTCGTACATACCTTTGCCGGCTTCAACGACATTGCCCATCATAACCGTTACGCCCTCCTCTTGCTGCTGTTGGGGCTTCTGTATCACAACCAGCAAAAGTACCGCCAGAACAATTACGTGAAAGGCAACTGTTCCAATGATTCCCTCTATCTGATTCTTGTCTAATCTTTTCATCGCTTTCTATCGGGTCGACGCGTAGCCAGCACCATCTTGAATTTGTTCTCGTTAGCAATGTTGAGCACCTTGACTACCTCGCGGTAAGGTACGCTTTCGTCGGCATACAGCGCTACGTACATTTCGGGCTCCCTCGCTGCGCAATCGAGCAGGAAAGAGGCTATCTCGTCGGGATTCAAGGGCATTTCGTCCTCGTTGCCGAATGCCGAGTAGTAATTCAGTCCGCTGTCTATGATTATTCGTGCCAACGGTTTTGCTGCTGTCTGCTGGCTTCCCTGAGGAAGCAACACCTTTATGGCGTTTGGAGTTACCATAGTAGATGTTATCATAAAGAATATAAGCAACAAAAATATAATGTCCGTCATTGACGACATTGAAAACACGTCAATTGTTCTTGTCTTTCTCTTCAACATAATCCGTGCGTTGAAATTAGAAACTGTTTATTCTATGTTGGTCCCTTTTGAGAACTCTGTTGTGCGGCTGTCGGGGGCAACCGCTTGTCTTGGTACGCTGTAATGTGGCCTTGCGGCATTCTACGGCCGTTCTGCCATATAGGGTGTGCGTACTCCTGGTGCTTACTTCGAAGTCTCCTTCTTGTTATGCACAATCTGCATAAAGGTTATCATCTGTGCCTCTACATCGTTCTGCACCTTGTCGACCATTGTCACAAGGTAGTTGTAGGCAAATATAGCAACGATACCTACGATGAGACCTCCTACTGTGGTAATCATAGCCTCGTAAATACCGCCCGACAGCAATGATACATCTATGTTGTTTCCAGCGTTTGCCATCTGCCAGAAAGCCTGCACCATACCTGTGACTGTTCCCAAGAAACCGATCATAGGCGCAACGGCTGCAATGGTCGAGAGGATGGGCAATCCTTTCTCGAGCTCCGAAATCTCAAGGTTGGCATAGTTGTTTACAGTCTCCTTTATGGCTCTTGCCGACAAGTCGAAGTTCTTGAGTCCCTTCTCTATAACTCTCGACACGGGAGTGTTCTCGTTCCTGCAATAGTTGACAGCCGATTTTACATCGCCGTCCAATATGTTGTCGTTTATGCGTTCCATAAACAGGGGGTTGCGCTTGAGGGCCTTGCGCAGAGTCGAGAATCGTTCAAAGAATATATATACACCGACAACCGACAGCAAAAGAAGGACCAGCATAATCCAGCCTCCCTTAACGGCAAGTTCCCAAACATTTACACCCTCGGCAACAGGCTCTGTAATACTCATCAAGGTATCTTGTGCCACCTCTACGGCTTGTGCTAATTGCAATCTGAAATTCATAGTTCGTAGTTTTTATCTGTTATTTTTTTAGACACTCTTTGTATGCTGCGATTGTCTCCTTGAGTCCCAGGTAGAGGGCGTCGCAAATGAGCGCGTGCCCGATAGAAACCTCGTCGACCCAGGGGATGTTTGTTATGAAGTAGTTGAGGTTGTTGAGGTTGAGGTCGTGGCCTGCGTTAAGTCCTATCCCCAGACGGCGCACTCTCTTTGCAGTCTCGATGTAGGGGGCAATGGCCTCCTCGGGATTCTTTGCATAGTGCTCGGCGTATGGTCCTGTGTACAGCTCTACTCTGTCTGTGCCGGCCTTTGCCGCAAACTCGGCCATACGCTCATCGGCATCGATGAAGATGGAGCTGCGTATGCCAGCTGCACGGATATCGTTGAGTATATCGCGCAGGAACTCCTGCTCGGTAACGGTGTCCCAACCGTGGTTCGATGTAAGCTGGCCCGGTTTGTCGGGGACGAGTGTCACCTGATGCGGCTTTACTCTCAATACCAGGTCGATGAATTCTTTTGAAGGGTATCCTTCGATATTGAACTCGGTGCTCAACACCGCACGTAATGCGGTAACATCGTTGCGGCGTATGTGTCTCTCGTCGGGGCGGGGATGGACGGTGATTCCATCGGCACCAAAAGCCTCACAGTCCTTTGCTACCTGCAGGAGGTCGGGCATATTGCCGCCACGAGCATTTCTTAATGTCGCAACTTTGTTGATATTTACACTTAATTTTGTCATTAACTATTCTTTATATTCAACTACTAACACAATGGCACACGTAGAACCATACTACGTGAAACATTTTGCAAAATTAGCACATTTTAGGCGAATAACTGCTATTTTTTCTATAAATTTGACAAACGGCATATTTTTTAAATAATGGAGCAGGTTTTAAAATAATGCAATATGTCCAATTGTAGCGGTGTATCTGTTTGTTAAACGTATAGTGGTACTATATGTTTGCTCTTCTGTGCAATCGCTTCGGGAGTGGTGTATGATTAAACGTAGAGAAGTGTAAAACGTTTTGTTCTTCGCTACTCTTTCACTATATTTGCAAAATATAATGATACATTATCATTTATAAACAAGAGAACTGTATATGAAATTTGCGATATTCGGTAACCCCAACAAATCAAAGAAATTGGAGAATGTGGATACTCTTTTCGATACTATCCACAAGTTTGGCAGCAGCTTTGCGATAGACCGCCAGTTCTACGAATTTCTTATGCAGATATGCCCCGACAAGCTCGACGGCGTTGCCATTATCGACAACGACGACTTTGCTGCCGATGTTGTGATAAGCTACGGCGGCGACGGCACGATGCTGCGTACAGCCAGCCGTGTGGGCTGCAAGGGTTATCCTATCCTGGGTATAAACGGCGGACGCCTGGGGTTTCTCACTACAATATCGCATAACGGGATTCCAACAGCCATCGAGGATATCCACAACGGGGAATACAGCATCGAAGAGCGCTGTCTTATAAAGGCCGAGGCTTCGGGGAACACCCTGAAAAGCGACCCGTTTGCACTGAACGAGATTGCAGTGATGAAGCACGACAGTTCCTCGATGATGAAAATAAACGTGACACTCGACAACAGCGACACGATAACCTATCAGGCCGACGGACTGATTGTTGCTACCCCCTCGGGGTCAACGGGATATTCGCTGAGCGTAGGTGGACCGATAATCTGTCCCGATGCTGCAGTGTTGGCGTTGACTCCCATCGCATCGCACAGTCTGGGGGCACGTCCCATTGTGCTGAACGACAATACCCGTATAGAGATAAAGGTCGACAGCCGTAGCCACAACTTCCTGGTGGCAATAGACGGAAGAAGCGAGAGTTGCCCCGATGATACCGTTCTCACAATAACAAAAGCGCCGCACAAGCTGCGCCTCATACGCAGCAAGGGAAGCTCATTCGTAAAGAACCTGCACAACAAAATGATGTGGGGCGCCGATTTCCGTTAATGACCGACACCCCAACATTGTATTTCAAAGCGCTGCGCTGTGAAAAGGAAGCCCCTGCGCAGCAGCCCTTACCAGAATTTATTGTTCTCCTCGCTGTACTCAAAGCCCACTGTGGCGAGCTTCTCTACAAGCCACTGGCGGTCAATGTCCATCGACGCACAAAGTTCGTCGAGCGAGGGGTATTCGTCTCTCAACTTCATATTCACAAAGCTCATAAGCATCATTGCATCCTGTGGAATATTCTGCATAAATTTTCTTGTTTGTATCGTTAAAAATTAACCACGGCGTCTCTCAATCCATCGGTAAACGATGGGAATCACGTAAATGTTCAGCAGTGTAGAGGTGAGCAATCCTCCAAGAACCACAACTGCCATAGGACTCTGTATCTCGTTGCCCGACTTCTCTCCGCCCAGAATCATAGGCAGGAGTGCGAGAGCCGATGTGAACGCTGTCATAAGGATAGGAGTCAAGCGGTCGGCCGAGCCCACTCTTATGGCCTTCTCAAGCTCCATTCCTTCGGCGCGCAGATGCTGGTAGCGCGAAACGAGCAATATGCCGTTGCGTGTAGCAATGCCGAACAGTGTGATAAGACCGATGATGGCAGGGATACTCACCACTCCCGACGAAATATATGTGGCAATGACACCGCCAATGAGCGCAAGAGGCAGATTGAGCAGTACCACAAATGAGAGCAAGGTGCTCTTGAACTCGCTGTAGAGCAGCACGAACACCACCAGTATCGCCACAAGCGAGGTAAGCCACAGCGTGCGCGAAGCACTGTCGGCGCTCTCGAACTGGCCGCCATACTCAAGGCGGTAACCCTCGTCGAGCGCGAGCTCCTTGTCGAGGTAGGCTGCTATGCGCTCAACAGTGCCCGCAATGTCGCCGCCAGTTATATTTGCCGATACGACAACCTTGCGCTGCACATTCTCGCGGCTGATGCTTCCCGGGCCACCCGCCGACACAACGGTCGCCACCTCTTCGAGTGGTACTTTGCCTTTCTCTGTGTCAATGAGCGCACTGCGCACCCCGTCGATACTCCCGGTGTAGTTGCGGTTGAGGCGCAGGATAAGGTCGAAACTGCGCTCCTGCTCATACACCTCGCCCAGTTTCTTGCCCGGGAACGATGCCTCGACAAAGGCGTTGAACTGTTCGAGTGTTATCCCGTGCAGAGCCAGACGCTCGCGGTCGGGGCGTATCTGTAGCTGCGGCGTCTCCACCTGCTGCTCCACGTTCACGTCCACCACATTGCCAAAATCGGCAAGAAGGCCTTTTATCAAATTTCCGGTTGTAAAGAGGGTGTTGAGGTCGGGGCCGAAGATTTTTATCGCAAGGTCGGCCTGTGTACCCGACACCATATGGTCTATTCGGTGCTCCAACGGCTGGCCGACAGATGTCACGACACCCGGTACGGCTGCCAGACGCGCACGCACGTCGGCAAGGAACTCTTCCTTACTGCGCTTGCCGAGAGAGAAATTCACATCAATCTCGGCGCCGTTCGATGTCTGCGAGTGCTCGTCGAGCTCACCACGGCCCGTACGGCGCGCCGTGCTTGTGACCTCGGGTATTGCAAGAAGCTCACGCTCAATAACCGCACCTATGCGGTTGGACTCCTCGAGCGACACTCCGGGGCGCGACACGGCCGATATTGTGAGCGCCTTCTCGTTGAACTCGGGCAAGAAACTACGTCCCATCTGCGCAAACAGCACCAGACAGAGCACCAGCAGCGCCACAAGCGCACCTACTATATATCTCGAATATCCCACAGCCTTGTCGAGCGTCCTCTCATAGTGCACGAGCAACCAGCGGTCCACCCAATTCTTCTTCTCGTTGCGAGTGAGATACTTGTCGTCGGAGAGCATCATACTGCACATAAGCGGTGTAACAGTCATTGCCACAATGAGCGACATTACAAGCGCTATGAGATAGGCAATGCCAAGAGGCTTGAGCATACGTCCCTCGAGTCCGCTAAGGAAGAAGAGGGGCATAAACGTAACCATAATGATGAACGTAGCGTGTATGATGGATGCACGAATCTCGGCCGAAGCCTCAAATACAACATTGAATGTGGAGCGGCGCTCCTCACGCGGCAGCAGATGATTCTGCTTCAAGCGTTTATACACATTCTCAACGTCAATTATGGCATCGTCGACCAGTGAGCCTATCGCAATGCACATTCCTCCAAGTGTCATTGTGTTTATATCCATATTCAGCAGATAGAGCACAATCATTGTACCCAACAGCGAGAGAGGGATTGCTACAATGGATATTACCGTAGTGCGCAAGCTTGTAAGGAAGAGGAAGAGCACAAGTATCACACACACGGCACCCTCAATGAGCGCACTGCCCACGTTGTTTACCGACGACTGGATATAATCGGCCTGACGGAAGATAGAGGTGTCGAGCGTAACATCGGCAGGGAGCGAACGTGCCACAGCCTGAAGGTTGCGCTCTATGTTACGTGTCACATCGAGAGTATTTATATTGGGTTGCTTCGATATTGACAGTATGACCGACGGCTTGCCGCTGAGCGAGGCGTAACCCTGACGCACCGCCCCTGCAACAACAACGTCGGCAACGTCGGCAACGCGCACGGGAGCATCGCCGTTCATTTTCACAAGGGTGCGGCCAAGCTCCTCGAGGCTGTTTGTACGTCCCATTCCGCGCAGGTTATACTCGTTGCCGTAGTCGCGTACCACTCCGCCGCCCACATTCACGCTCATAGAGGCTACTGCTGCTTCCAACTCCTGCATAGTAACCCCGTAGAGCTCCATCTTCACTGCATCGGCAAGCACTTGGTACTGCTTGTAGTCGCCTCCTATTATTGTCACCTGCGACACGCCGCCTGTTGCAAGAATCACGGGCTTCACAATCCACTCGGCAAGCGTACGCAGCTCCATCATCGAGGTTGTGTCGGAGAGCATTCCAATGAAAAGAATCTCGCCCATCACACTCGACTGCGGCGCAAGCATAGGCACAATACCCTCGGGCAGCTCATCGGTTATTGCCACGAGCTTCTCGCTTATCACCTGACGCGCCTTGTAGATGTCCGTTCCCCAATCGAACTCCACCCAAACAAATGAGAAACCCTGCGACGAGGTAGAGCGCACGCGGCGCACGTCGGTAGCGCCGTTCACGGCCGTCTCAATGGGGAAAGTGACAAGGCGCTCAATCTCCTCGGGAGCCATATTATGGGCATCGGTGAGTACAACCACAGTAGGCATTGTAAGGTCGGGGAACACGTCTACCTCGATGTTGCGGGTGGAATACACACCGCCTATTGTCACCAAAATCACTCCCAGCAGCACCAGCAGCCTGTTGCGGAGCGAAAATTCTATTATCTTGTTAAGCATAGATTACATTTTTATGGAATGAGAAAAGAGCAATTAGTGGACGTGTCCCGCGTGGGGGTCGAGCGCACCGGCAGCCTGCGACAGCTTGAGCGATACGGCACCGCGCGAGACGACCTTCTCGCCCTTGTGCAAGCCGCTCAGAATCTGGGTGTATTTTCCGTCGCTGTTGCCAATCTTTACCTCGCGCTTCTCGAACGAGTCGCTGCACTGCTGTACAAAGACAAAGAAATTGCCCATCTCCTCGACGAGTGCTGTGCGGGGCACCACACTCATCGTTATGCCATCGGGCAACGACGATGCAAAATGCAACGTCACAATGCTGCCGGGAACAAACTGCGCACCCTTTGCCGATACCGTAACGGGAATCATATTGCAGCTGTTTGCCGCACGGCCAACAGCCACCACGCGTCCCCCGGCCTCGTCGAGTGGGAGTACCGAGCCATCGGCAAATTCTATATTTACCGAAGTTATACTCCTGAGACTTGCAGCGTGGCGCACGGGCACTTCGGCCGCGATGTTCACCTCGCCCTCGCGCTGTACTGTTGCAAGCACTGTTCCTGCTGATACATACTCGCCGTTGGTCACAGCTACAGATGCCACATATCCAGCGAAAGGTGCTTTAATGACCATACGTCCGTCGCTGAAACTACGCTTCATACTGTTGTAATGAGCCTCGGTCCTGCGGACAAGGGCCTCGGCAGCCTGCAACTCCTTCTCCGATACAATCTTATTTTCATAGAGTGCCTGCTTGCGCTCATAGTCGGCCTTTGCTACCATATAATCGCTCTCCGCTGCAGCAAAGCGTACCGCAGCGTCATTCTCGGTTACGTTGCCGCCCTCAATCCAAAAAAGTACATCGCCGGAACGCACTTCCTTGCCCTCGACAATATTGCCTGCGTAGCGCAAGCGTCCTGCACCGGTTGCCACCATCGATGACTCGTTGTCGGGAGTGGCCTCCACTCGGGCTGCTACCCTTACTGCACCGTCGAAATTGGCTTCGGCAACAGTCTCAACCTTAAAATCAATCTTACTCTGTTGAGCAAGCGGGAAGTTTACGATATTGCCTCCCGAGGGGTGGTTGTGCTCATCGGTACTGTGCTCGTGGACGTGTGCCTCACCGTCGTGGGAATGTCCTTCGTGCGAGTGTCCGCCACTGCAAGCGGCACTGTGCTCGTGGACGTGTGCCTCACCGTCGTGGGAATGCTCTTCGTGCGAGTGTTCACCACTGCAAGCGGCACTGTGCTCGTGGGAGTTTGTACTGTGTGAATGAGTATCATTGCCACCGCAGCTTGCAAAAGCAAGAGCCGCAAGCAGCGTAAATGCGTAGTTGAAAAATCTTTTCATTGTTGCGTGTTTTTATATCTTTGTCTTATCCCGATATACATAATTGTATATTACACGGAATCTATTTTGCGAAGTTAATGCTTTTATTTTGAAATTCAGTTGCAAAAGGGTGGGGAAACGGGCATTCTGTCAAAATGTGTTTTTTGGTGTACCTGTAATGCGGAGCATAAGAATTTGTAGCGGGCAAACACTCTTTTTGTCATTTATACCGCATTTTGTTGGTTTCTTTAACAAAAAAATGCGATATTCGCTCAATTTTTGAATTTATAGATACTATAAAGTATCTTTTTGCGTTATTCAAGAGATGAAAAAGGCACTCTTCATATTGTTTACACTTCTCTTTTGCTCTTTCTTTACGGCAAGGGCGCAATATGATGTGCATTTTACGCACTATTGGGAAATGCAGAATTTCTATAACCCGGCGGGTGCAGGAGCAACACGCCAGCTTCACGCCTTTGCTGCATACAGCAATCAGTTGTCGGGTTTTCAGGGTAATCCCAAGAGTATGCTCATAAATGCCGATATGCCACTTTCAATGTTCCGTAGTGACCATTCGGTCGGAATAGGTGTCTTGAATGACGAGATTGGTATGTTCGTTCACCAGCATCTGTATATGAATTATGCCTATGCGATGAAACTTTTCGGTGGACGGTTGGCGGCAGGTGTGCAATTGGGGTTGTTGAATGCCAAGTTCGAGCCAAAGGAACTTAATTTGGGCGAGAATAAGGACGACCCGGCTTTTCCCTCGGGTGCGGTTGACGGAAACAAGCTCGATTTTGGAGCAGGAGTGCTTTATCAGCACAAATATTTTTATGCAGGCCTGTCGGCTCTTCATATAAACGCACCTTTGATAGAAATGGGCGAGAGAAACCAGTTTCAGGTCGACCCCTATTTTAATTTTATGGCAGGAGGCAATATTAAGTTAAAAAATCCGTTGATAAGCATACAGCCCTCGCTGCAGCTTATGACCGACTTTGTTGCCTGGCGTGCCGATATTACAGCGAGAGGCACATACAACTACGACGGAAAAAAGCTGTTTGCCGGTGCTACATACAGTCCTGCGACATCGGTGGCGCTTTTTGCGGGATTGGAATTTTCCAATATAACCCTGAGCTACGGCTACGAGATGTTTACATCGGGGATAGGGGCGCAGAATGGCAGTCACGATATATATATTGGTTACGACATTGAGCTTAACCTCGGAAAAAAAGGAAAGAACAAACATAATAGTATAAGAATATTGAAATGATGAGAAAAACAGTCTATCTGCCAACTCTCTTGGCTACGGTATTGCTTGCATCGTGTATGGGAACAGGCAAATACAGCACAATGGGTGGCGAGGTAACCGGAATAAGCGGTACAGCCATAAATGAGCCGGCCCCTTACGGAATGGTTCTTGTTGAGCGCGGTTCTATAAAAATAGGAGAAGCCGAGGCCGACTCACTGTGGGGTATAACGACTCCTGTAAAGGATATATCGGTCGATGCATTCTGGATGGACGAGACAGAGGTCTCAAATGCAAAGTACCGTCAGTTCGTGTATTGGGTGCGCGACTCCATTATCCGTGAACGCCTTGCCGACCCCGCATATGGCGGCGACGAGACGTTCAAGATAACCGAGGACCAGTATGGCGAGCCCATCACTCCTTATCTCAACTGGAGCAAGCCTATTCCCTGGAAAAAGCCCACCGAGGATGAGCAGCGTGCAATAGAGAGTGTCTATATGATAAATCCTGTCACAGGAGAGAAGATGCTCGACGCGTCGCAGATGAACTACCGTTACGAGATTTACGACTATACACAGGCTGCATTGCGCAAGCATCGCCTGAACCCCGAGGAGCGTAACCGTAACACCGATATTCCCACCGATTACGCCGAGGTCATAATATCTAAGGATACAGCCTACATCGACGACGAGGGACGTATCATAAACGAGACTGTCACACGTCCGCTGTCAAGCCCTTACGACTTTCTGAATACCTATATAATTAATATATATCCCGATACAACCTGTTGGGTAAACGACTTTCCCAACTCGAACAACGAGGTATACCTCAATCTCTATTTCAGTCATCCCAACTACAGCGAGTATCCCGTTGTTGGTGTAAGCTGGGAGCAGGCAAATGCCTTCTGTGCTTGGCGCACCGACTATCTGCTTCGCGGAATGCGCGGTCAGGCGAAATACATACAGCGCTACCGTCTGCCCTCCGAGGCCGAGTGGGAGTATGCTGCGCGTGGCAAGGATGGAGCAAAGTTCCCTTGGGAGAGCGGTGACACAAAGAGCGACAAAGGTTGCTATTATGCCAACTATAAGCCCGGCGAGGGTAACTACACAAAGGACGGTAACCTCATAACCTCGAAGTGTGGAATATACTCGGCAAACAGCAACGGCCTCTATGATATGGCAGGAAACGTTGCCGAGTGGACCTCTACGGTATATACCGAGGCCGGTGTCCTGCAGATGAGCGACATAAACCCCGACCTGCAGTATCGTGCGGCAAAGGAGGATCCTTACAGTATGAAGAAGAAAACCGTGCGCGGAGGCTCCTGGAAAGACCCTGTACGTTTTATTCAGGGTGCCACACGTGCATACGAATATCAGAACGAGTCGCGTTCCTATGTAGGATTCCGATGCGTACGCAGCTACAGCGGAGTAACACGAAAATAATAACAACCACATAAGATTCTATCATTATGAGCAAGAAAAGAGGCTTGATAAGCAGCATACAGACATTTATGGACTCGCCCAAGGGCCGAACATATACAAACTACGTATATAGTTGGGGTGCGGCAGTCGTTATTTTGGGTACACTTTTTAAGCTGACTCACATTGCGGGAGCCAACATTATGTTGTTCTTGGGAATGGGAGCCGAGGTTGTCGTGTTCTTCTTCTCGGCGTTTGAGCGTCCCTTTGAACTTGCCGAGGAGGACCGCAAGGAGGAGCGTGCCGAGCGCCGTATAGAGCAAGGCAATGCAATGGGAAGCGCACCTATAATAATAGGTGGTGGCGCACCTGTTAGTGGCGGTATGCCTGTAAACGGCGGTGTGAATGTGGACGCAGCATCGGCCGAGGCTGCTGTTGCGGCTCCCGTTGTACAGAATGGCGGCGGTGGCGGAACAATCATCATTGGCGGTGGCGGCACCATAGGCGGTGGAAGCAGTGCCGATGCCGAGCTCGTCTCGCAAATGGATGATGCCACAAGGGAGTATGTCGAGAAGATACGTACGCTCAACGAGGCCATCAAGCGAATTTCGGAGCAGACAGAGAGTCTCGGACGCAATATGGAGGAGATGGATACTCTGGCACGCAATATAACAGGAATCAATGCCCTCTACGAGGTACAGTTGCGCAGTGCAAGCTCACAGGTGGGCAATATCGACCTTGTGAACGAGGAGACCAAGAAGATGGCTCAGCAGATTAAGGAACTCAATACTATGTATGCCCGTATGCTCGAGGCTATGACCTGCAATATGAACCGTCAGCTGTAAAAACTGAATTTCGCAAAGCACCGATGAAAATAAAGAAAAACAAAATATCGCCGCGTCAGAAGATGATAAATCTTATGTACGTTCTTCTGATGGCAATGCTCGCCCTCAACGTATCGTCGGACGTGCTCAACGGCTTTACGCTTGTCGATGAGAGCCTCTCGCGCAGTACGGCCAATGCCAATGAGCAGAACAGGGCCATGTACGACGATTTTGAGCAGTCGATGGCGCAGAATCCCGAGAAGGTACGCGAGTGGTACCAGCGTGCACAGACGGTGCGCACAATGTCCGATACGCTCTACAATCTTGCCGAGCGCCTTAAAGTGCGCATAGCAGAGAAGGCCGATGGAGCCGATGGTGACTACTCGAATCTCGAGAACCGCGAGGACCTTGAGGCATCGACATACGTGATGCTCGCTCCCGGCAGCGGTCAGGGCAAGCAACTGTACGATGCAATAATATCGTATCGCGAGAGCATCCTCACA